>JBJTQP010000164.1:0-8761 GCA_046075685.1 Planctomycetaceae bacterium
CCCCAGGCGAGCCCGCCCCCGAAGCCGCAGATCACGACGGTGCTGCCCGCCCCGACGCGGCCGGTCCGCCACGCCTCCTCGAGGGCCAGCGGGATCGACCCGCTCGAGGTGTTGCCATACCGATCGAGATTCATGAATACCCTGTCCTCGGGAAGGCCGAGCGACTCGCGCACGCCCTCCACGATCCGGGCGTTCGCCTGGTGCAGCACGAACAGGTCGACGTGTTCCAGCGGCAGCCCGGCACGGTCGACAACCCGGCGGATGTTCTCCTCGGCGAGCCGGATCGCCCACTTGAAGACCGCCCGGCCGTCCATCTTCATGAACTGCTCGCGGCGGGCGATGCCCTCGATGCTCGGCGGCTGCCGCGACCCGCTCATCGGGCAGGCGAGCAGCCCGGCGCCGCGGCCGTCGGCGCCGAGGGCGAAGGCCAGCAGGCCGTGCTCCCGCCCCCCGGCGTCGGCCGCGCAGGGCTCGAGGATCACGGCTCCGGCGCCGTCGCCGAACAGCGGCCAGGTCTTGATGTCCTCGGGATCGACGAGCCGCGAGTTGGCGTCGGCCCCGATCACGAGCGCCAGCCTGCTGGTGCCCGCCGCCACGAACTGCGACGCGGTGACCAGCGCGTAGGCGAAGCCCGCGCAGGCCGCCGTGACGTCCATCGCGGGGGCGTCGAGCCCGAGCCGCTCCTGCACGATGCAGGCCGTGGACGGAATGCACATGTCGGGCGTGAACGTCCCCAGCACGAGCAGATCGACGGCGTCCCGTGGTCGGCCCGCGCTCGCGATCGCCGCCTCCCCGGCAGCGGCGGCAAGGTCGCTCGTCGCCACGCCCTCGTCCACGTGCCGCCGCTCGTGAATTCCCGACCGGGCCACGATCCATTCCGGATCGCATCCCAGGCGGGCGAGGTCGGCGTTGGTGACCACCCGGGGCGGCACGGCGGCGCCGATCCCCGCGAGCCGGAATCCGACAGCCCTGCCGAACCGGGACGACCGTGGCGAGGTGAGGATGTCGGACATCGGAGACCGCGGTGGGAACTCGAACGCCGGTATCGTACGGCCCCCGGACGAGCGTGGAAAGCCGGCGCGGCCGCCGTCAGTCCTTCTTCTCGTCCGCCACCTTCTTCTGGATCATCCCGTCGCGGCCGAGATGGATCTTGTCGTACTCCTTGTCGGAGACGACGTAGTACCAGTCGGCAAACCGGTTGTTGAGCTCCCGAATCCGCTTCTGCGCAGTCTTCACCTTCTCGTCGTACTGTTCCTGGCGGCGGCGGTTCTCCGCCTCGACCCTGCGCCGCTCCTCGAGCGCCGCCTGGGCCTTGGCCTCGGCCTCCTCGGCCTTCTTGAGCTCGGCGGCGGCGGCCTCGTCGGCCGGCTTCGTGGCGGCATCGCCCTCCTTCGGCTTCGTGGCGGCGGCGTCCTCCGGAGCGTCCGGCAGCGGATCGAACGTCGGCTTCTCGATCAGGCCCTCGTTGAGCCGGGCCGACACGAACAGGTAGCGGCCCGTGGACGAGGCGGCCTTGTCGCCTTCCGGCTTCGCCGGCTCGGCGGCCGCCGGCTGCTCGCTCCCGGCCACCGTGGTGCCGTTGCCGAATCGCAGCAGATACTCGACGCCGTCCTTCATCCCCACGATCGTCTCGCCGTTGCTGGACACGACGTCGCCCTTCTGGACCGCGAAGAATCCCCGCTGGGCGAGCGACGTCACCGCCTCGCGGTCGCCCGCGAACGACTCCTCGGCCTTCAGGTCGGCGCTCAGGCCCGCAGGCTTGCGGACGACGTCGATGATCTTCAGGTCGCCGAGGGCGTTGCGGAGGTCGTTGAGCTTGCCGCTGGCGAGTTCCTCGCCCTCGGCCAGCTTCTCCTCCCGGGGCTGGTTCTTGTCGTCGAAACCCTCGAGCTTCGCCAGCGACCAGGCGGCTCCCTTGTCGTCGTAGGAGAGCTCGGCCCGGCTCCGCCGGTCGAGCGAGATCATCGGCCGGCCCGAGGCCTCGTCGACGCCGAACGTGCAGGCCGAGTCGTCGAGCGTGAGGCGGCGGACATCCCACGGCGAAATCTTGAGCAGGTCCTTCTCGATCCAGTCGTCGAAGGTGGTGGAAAACTTCGAGGTGTCGAGCTCGACGCGATACACGCGATCCTGGCCCGCCCGGCGCACGAAGCGGAGCGAACGGCCGGACGACGGACCGGCTCCCGCGGGCCGCTTGTCCTCCTTGCCCACGATCAGCCGGGCAAGCTTGTTGCCGGAGGCGTCGCGAATCTCCACCAGCTGACCCACCCCGGTCATGCCCACCTTCACCTTCTCGGGGTCCGGCTCGATCACGCCGTAGGTCTCATGATCGCCCGGCGAGTCGCTGACCACGTCGAGCACCGGCCGCTCGATGAGCTCGGTCGCCGCCGCGGCCAGCTGCTCCTTGGCGTCGGCCGGGTAGTTCTCGTGCGAGGGCAGCACCCAGACGCCGTCGGCCCGCACCACCTTGAACGGCCGCAGCGTCGCCGTCTCATCGTCGAACGAGACGATCTCCAGGCTGGCCGCCTTGGCCGGGTCGGCGAGGTCGGGAAACAGCACCTTCGCCTGCGTCTCGTCGCCCACGACCGCCCGCTGCCGCAGCGTGGGCCGGAGATTGAGCCAGCCACCCAGCAGAAGCAGCCCCGCTCCCGCCGCCAGGAATGCGGCGGTGCGGCGAAACGCCGGCGACGGCCCGTCGGCGGATCGGCCCTCGGTGTCATGGTGTGCGTGCATCGTGCGAACCCTCCCTTACCTGAGCCTCGACTTGGCCACGCCCTCGCGCTCCAGCGCCCGGCGGCGGAAGAACACGAAGAAGGCCACGATCAACGGGGGAATCGGCGGCAGGATCACCGCCAGCCATTTCTGCCAGTCCTGCTCGCGGCGGATCGTCGACTCCAGCTTCCGCTCCACCGTCTCGACCTCCGCGTCCCGCTTCCGCCGCAGCTGCTCGATCTTCGTGTCGAGCTTCCGCTGGGCCAGCCGCTGGCTGCTGGCGAGCTGCTGGATCGCCTGCATCGCGGCCTGCGGATTGGCGTCGCCCTGCGCCTCCATCTCCTTGATCTTCTTCTCGAAGGCGCCCACCTCCTTCTCCATCGAGGTGCTCGCCTCCCTTTCCGCCTTGTCGAACTCGGCGATGAAGGCGGCCCGCTGCCGCTCGGCGTCCTCGCGGGCGCTGGCCACCGCGTCCTCGATCCGTTGCAGCGTGCGATGCTTCGGCTTCCGCTTGCGAATCTCCACGAAGCGGTCGTCGCCGGCGAGCCAGTCGAGCACGTTGAGGGCGAAGGTGACGTTGTCGAAGTCGAAGTTGAACGACTCGTCGCGGCGGTTCCGCAGGCCGAAGAATACCCCGGAGAGCAGATCGATGTCGGACACCACCACCGCGCGGACCGACTTCGGCTCCGGCTGGCCTTCGGCGGCGGGCTGCTTCCGCTCGACCGCGACGGCGAGCGTCATGGTCTCGTCACCCGGCTTCTCGAAGGCCCGGAGGAGCCGCGTGTCGCCCCCCTGCAGGGCCTGCTCGACGCGGGCGATCTCGATCGTGCCCGAGCGCTTGCTCGTCCGCGCCAGCGGCTGGAGCGACACCTCGGCGCCGCCGGTCTTCTCGATCCCGCCCGGAAACGGGAACAGCACCTCCTGCAGGCCGCGGGTGACCGGCTGCGCGGCGGCGAAGCCGGCGCCCTGGTCGCCCGCGTCGGCCCCGAGGGCGGCGTCGATGAACACGAACTCGTCCTCGAGCGCGAGTTTCGGATGCGGGTTGTAGCTCTGCCAGACGATGAAGGGAGCCGCCCCCATCGCCCCCATCGCAGGCCGCTCGGCTCCCGCCGAGAGCCGCACGCCCAATGCCTCCCAGAGCAGCCCCAGATCGCCCTTCGGCTGCCCCTGGGGGCCGCCGAACATCGCCATCGGTCCCATCGGGCTGCGACGCGGCTGGGAGGTGCCCGGCACGCCCTGCATCATCACCGGGAGCGGATCCTCGAAGACCGCCACCGGCTGGCCCGCCTTCACCGCGGTCACGAAGTTGGCCATCTGCTCCGGGCCGAGCGACGAGGGCTGCACGGCGAGCAGCACGTCGAACGTCTCGGTAATCGGGGCCGTGGCGTCCACCTGCACCACGTCGTACTGCTTCTCGAGCTCCTCGACGAGCGGCTGCCGGGGCCGCTGCTGGCCGCTTGTCATGTCGAAGCCGCCGTACAGATCCGCATCGGTGGTGAGGATGCCGAGCCGCTTCCGCTTCTGCTGGGCCGCCGTGCAGATCGACCGCACGAGCTCGTACTCCACGGGCGTGCCCCGGTCGAAGAAGGGCACCACCACCTTCTCGAGGCCGCTGGTGAACGCGCAGCCGAGGCAGATCTCCTGGTCGTTGCGGTAGGTGCCACGAACCCGCGACACCACCCGCTGCGGCTCGATCCCGAACTGCTGCAGGGCGAGCGCCGCCTCCTCGGTCTTCGGCTCGGTGGGGATCACCTCGACCCGCACCTTGCCCCGACCGAGCCGCTCCACCTGCCGCAGGGAGTTGAGCAGGTTGATCCGCGTCTGGGCGTAGTCTTCGGGCACCGTCGGGCTCACGTAGGCCTTGATGTCGATCGGCCGTCCCGCCTCGAGGGTGCGGAGCAGCGTGCGCGTGTCGGGCGACAGGGAGCTGATCTGCTCCTGCGACAGATCGGCCCGCACGTCGGCCGAGCGGCAGACGAGCACGGCTCCGACCGCGGCCGCCAGCAACCCCGCCGTCCGCGCGAGGTAATGGAGCCCCATGGGGCTCGAGTCCCGCCGGCCGGTCCAGTGTCGCCGGCCGATGAGCACCATGGCGATGTACAGGCAGACCGAAACAATGCCCACGAAATACGCCACGGACGAGAGGCTGACCACGCCCCGGCCAAAGTCGGAGAAGTTGTCGGCAAGACTCCACGACCGCACCCGGGCGGCGGTCGTCGGCCCCATCACGGCCCCCGCCTGCTCGGCCAGGGCCAGCGGCGCATTGAACAGCAGCCCGAGGATGAATCCCACCGTGAGATTGCTCGTCAGGAAGCTCGCCACCATGCCGATCGCCAGCATCGCCAGGCCCACGAACCAGTAGCCGAGGTAGTTGGCGAGGAACAGGCCGGCATCGGGCGTGCCCCAGCTCAGCAGGATGATCAGGTTGCAGATGCAGGAGAAGATCAGGGCCACGGTGAAGATGCCGACCGCCGCCAGATACTTGCCGAACACGACCTCCCAGTCGCTCGCCGGGATCGTCAGCAGCAGCTCATCCGTGCCCTGCCGGCGCTCATCGGCCCACACACTCATCGTGATCGCCGGCACGAACACCAGGAGGATGTAGGGCAGGTAGCGGTTGAGCTGGTCGAGATTGGCCAGATTGGAGTTGAAGAACTCCGGGGGCCAGAAGGCTGCGAGCGACCCGAGCAGGACGAACACGCAGATGAAGACGTAGCCCGTCGGGTTTGAGAAGTAGGCGACGAAATTCCGCTTGAAGACGGCGTCGAGAACGTGCCACTTCATGTCGTCGGTTCCTCGTGCTGGTCGTGGTGGGGATGAATCGGTGGGGTGGCTGCGGGCGGCGGTCCCGGCGGGCACCGCACCGCAACGCGGCCTCGTCAGGCCGAGCGGGTGAGCTCGTGGAACCGCTCGTCAAGCGAGCGGCCCTCCCGCCGCAGTTCCGCGGGCGCGCCGTCGAACCGCAGGCGGCCCTCGGCGATCAGCAGCACGCGATCGGCGAGCGCCTCGACCTCCTGCAGGATGTGGGTCGAGAGCAGGATGGTCTTGCTCTGGCCGAGCCGGCGGATCGTCTCGCGAACCTCGCGGATCTGGTTGGGGTCGAGGCCGCTGGTCGGCTCGTCGAGGATCAGCACGTCGGGCTCGTGGAGCAGCACCTGGGCCATGCCCACACGCTGCCGGTAGCCCTTGGAAAGCTTGCCGATCGCCTTGCCGATCACGCTGCCGAGCTCGCACTGCCGCACGACCGCGTCGATCCGCTCCTTCTTCCGCTGCGGCGACAGGCCGCGGGCGTCGGCGAAGAACTCGAGCAGGCTGCGGGGGGTCATGTCGGGGTAGAGTGGGCCGTTTTCGGGGAGGTATCCAAGCCGCTCGGCGCCGCCAAGCCGATCGGTCGCCATGTCGTGCCCGGCGATCCGGGCCCGGCCCGACGTGGGCGCCAGATACCCGGTGAGGATCTTCATCGTGGTGCTCTTCCCGGCGCCGTTGGGCCCGAGGAAGGCCACGATCTCGCCGCGGGGCACGCGAAACGAGACGTTCTCGATGGCGATGAAGTCGCCGTAGTACTTGGTGAGGCCGTCGGCCTCGATCATGGCGTCGGCGGAGGAAACGGCTTCGCGGGCGGTCATGGGCGTCCGATGCGGGAATCGAGTGGATTTCGTCACATTGTTTCCGGATCGCCCGCGATCGGCAAGTCGGGAGGCTTTGCCGGGGTTCCCCGCGCCGAATCAATCCGGGGTCCGTGGGGCGGCAGCGGCCCACGCCCCGCACCGGACTCAGGGCAGCGATTCGAGGCGGGGCTCGGCGTCGCCGCGGTGCCACGCGATGTGCCGCCGCCACGCGTCGACCGGCGCAGGGTGGTCGGCGCGGAAATGCACTCCGCGGGTCTCCTCGCGGCGGATCGCCCCGCGAATCATGAGCCGTGCCACCCCCAGCATGTTCTGCAGCTGCCATCCCCGGGGGTCGGCAAACTGCCGCGGCAGCACGTAGCGGCACCAGCCCTCGACGGTCGCCAGGGCCTCGGCGAGCGAATCACCCGTCCGCTCCACGCCGACCTGCCGCCACATCAGCGCCCGCAGCGAGTTGCGGATGTCGTCGAGGTCGAGCGCGGCATCGGCGGAGTCGGCGGCCGGAACTCGGGGCGGCTCCGCGATCGCGGGCACGCGAAACTCGTCGGCGCCCCGCGAGCCCTCCGCGAGCACCTCCGCCGCGGCCGTCTCCCCGGCGCGGGCTCCGTAGACGAGCCCCTCGAGGAGGCTGTTGCTTGCCAGCCGGTTGGCCCCGTGCAGGCCGCTCGACGTCACCTCGCCGGCGGCGAACAGGCCCGGCACGCCGGTGCGGCCGACGTCGTCCACCCGCACGCCCCCGATCATGTAGTGCGCGCCGGGCCGCACCGGAATCCGGTCGCGGGCCAGGTCGAGCCCGAACTGGCCGCAAATCGCCGCCATGCCCGGAAACCGCTCATGAACCATCGCGGGGTCGAGGTGCGAGAGGTCGAGATAGACGTTCGCATGATGCGTGCGGTGCATCACGACGGTGATCGCCCGCGACACGATGTCGCGGGGCGCGAGTTCGCCCCGCGGATCGAAGTCGGGCATGAACCGCCGGCCATCCTTGTCGACGAGCCACGCCCCGGCGCCCCGAACCGCCTCAGTGATCAGGCTGCGGGATCCGCCGGCGATGTAGAGCACCGTCGGATGGAACTGCATGAACTCCATGTCGCGGAGTTCGGCACCGGCCCGCCAGGCCAGGGCCATGCCGTCGCCGCTCGCCCCGGGCGGATTCGTCGACTCGCGGTACAGCTGACCCGCGCCACCCGTGGCGAGAATCGTCCGCCGGGCCCAGACGAGCGTCTTGCCGTGCCGCGGATTCCAGACCAGCGCCCCGCGGCACGCGGCCTCGTGGGTGACCAGGTCGATGGTGAAGGTGTCGGGCCAGACCGAGAGGTTCTCCAGTTTTCGGGCCTGCTCGATCACTGCCCGCATCACCTCGCGTCCGGTGGCGTCGCCGAGGGCATGCACGATCCGGTGGTGGCTGTGGCCGCCCTCGCGGCCCAGGGCCAGCGCGCCGTCGCGCTCGTCGAACCTGGTGCCCCAGGCGATGAGTTCCGCGATCCTCCCCGGCGCCTCGCGGACGACGGCGTTGACGACCGCCTCGTGGCACAGTCCGCCGCCGGCACTGAGCGTGTCGGCGACGTGGTTGTCGAAGCGGTCCTCGGGATCGACGACGCCCGCGATGCCGCCCTGCGCCCACTGGCTCGACGAGCCCTGGAGATCGTCCTTCGTGACCACCGTCACCGAGAGCCGCTGATCGACGGCCAAGGCGGCCCGCAGGCCGGCCAACCCGCCGCCGAGGATCAGCACGTCCGTGAAGCAGTGCGGCACCCGCTTCGGGCCGAAGGGCACCAGGTAGCGAGGGCCTTCGAAGGGCTGGGTCATTCGGTGGCCGCACCCTGGAGGTAGGCCTTGAACTGTTCCCGGTAGTCGCTCGGCGGGCGACTGCGGCGGCCTTCTGCCTGTCCGCCCTTGACGTCGGCAGGCACGTCGCGATCGCTGCGAACGCCCGCCGGACGCAGACCGAGGCTCTTCACGGCCTGATCGAACTCACGGCGGGCCTGCGCATCTCCGCTGCGGGCCATCCGTCGCATGGCATCCCAGCGGGCGAGGAAGGCCTGCGCCTGCTCCGGCGTCCAGCCGAGTTCATCGAGCACGCCACGGTCGCCCGACTCGACGGAGTTTCGCAGGTGCTCGATCGCAAGATCGGCCGCGTTGCGTGCATGGGCGAGATCCTGGTCGCCCCATTCCAGCGGTCGATCCTCACGAGTCACGTCACCTTCTCCGCCGCTGCCGCCGTCGCTCCCGATCGCTCCGCCTCCCGTGGCGCTCCCCTCCGTCTGTTGGCCAGCTTCGCGGGAGGCAGCCTCGCCAGCTGTGCCCTCGCCGGCTTTGCCTTCACCAGCCTTGCCCTCACCAGCCTTGCCCTCACCAGCCTTGCCTTCACCAGCCTTGCCCTCACCAGCCTTGCCCTCACCAGCCTTGCCCTCACCAGCCTTGCC
>JBJTQP010000165.1:0-14871 GCA_046075685.1 Planctomycetaceae bacterium
GAACGAGATCAGGGCCACGCCCGTGACGCCGTAGGTCTCGAAGCCGTCGGCCGTGGGGCCGACCGAGTCGCCCGCGTTGTCGCCGGTGCAGTCGGCGATCACGCCGGGGTTCCGCGGGTCGTCCTCCTTGACCTTGAAGGCGATCTTCATCAGGTCGGAGCCGATGTCGGCGATCTTCGTGAAGATGCCGCCGGCGATCCGCAGCGCCGAGGCGCCGAGCGACTCGCCGATCGCGAAGCCGAGGAAGCAGTAGCCGACGATGTTCCGTGGCACGAAGAGCAGGATCACGACCATCATGATCAGCTCCAGCGAGATCAGGAACAGCCCGATCGACATGCCGGCGCGGAGCGGAATGTTGACGACGTCCCAGGGCCGGCCGCGGAGCGCGGCGAAGGCGGTGCGGGCGTTGGCGTAGGTGTTGACGCGGATGCCGTACCAGGCCACCCAGAACGAGCCCACGATCCCCACCACCGAAAACAGGAGCACCAGCCCGAGCGTGACGGGCGACTCCTGCTTGAGCACCAGGAAGTAGTAGGCCATCGCGGCCGCGATCAGGGCGAACAGCAGGCCGAGGAACTGCGCCTGCTTGAGGAGATAGGTCTTGCAGGTCTCGAAGATCACTTCGGCCACCTTGAGCATCGACTCATGCGCCGGCAGGGCCTTGATCTGCCGCCGCAGGAAGAGGCTGATGCCGAGCGTGCCGGCGATCACGAACGAGCCGTAGAGCAGCAGGTCGTGGCCCGAGATCGCACCGTCGAAGAACCGGGCCGTCGTGAGGTCGGGAATGGCGAGGTCGGCCTCGCCGGCGCGGGCGACGGAGGTCATGCCCAGCGCGGTGACGACGATCAGCATCGCCAGCGGGCGGACTGCTGCGGAGAGGCTGCGGAGAGACTGCGAGCACGAATCCCGGAACATGCGGAAACCCCCGATGGACAAACGGTCGGTCACTGCGATGGGTGGGAAGTCTAGCCAGCGGTTTCCCTGGAATGCAAAGGCCCGGCGCCGGCCCGTCGATGTTTCTTTCGGCCGAGTCGCTTTCGATCGTTTCCGGCGTACCATAGGGAGATCATGAGCAGCCCATCCGGCAGCGTGCCGCCCGCGAGTTCGCCCCCGGTTCGCATCGGTCTGGTGCAGTCGGCATGCACGCCCGATCGCGAGGCCAATGTCCGCCAGGCGCTGGCGGGCATCGCGGCGGCGGCCGGGCAGGGGGCCCACGTCGTCTGCCTCCAGGAGCTGTTCGCGGGCGAGTATCCCTGCCAGGCCGAGGATCACGGCAAGTTCGCCGAGGCCGAAACAGTGCCAGGCCCGCTGACCGATCGCCTGGCCGAGGCGGCGAAGCGGCACGGCGTGGTGCTCGTGTCCAGCGTCTTCGAGCGGCGGGCCGCAGGGCTGTTTCACAACACGGCGGTGATCTTCGAGGCCGACGGCTCCACGGCCGGCATCTACCGCAAGATGCACATCCCGGACGATCCGCACTACTACGAAAAGTTCTACTTCGCGCCCGGCGACACGGGCTTCATGAGCGTGGCGACGAGCCGCCTCGCGGTGGGGCCGCTCGTCTGCTGGGACCAGTGGTACCCCGAGGCGGCCCGGCTCACGGCGATGGCGGGCGCCCAGATGATCGTCTACCCCACGGCGATCGGCTGGCTCGACGGCGAGGAACCGCTGCACCGCGAGCAGTACGAGTCGTGGGACACGATGCTCAGGAGCCACGCGATCGCCAACGGCGTGTTCGTGGTGGCCGTCAACCGCACCGGCCGCGAGGGGCCGCTCCGCTTCTGGGGGGCGAGCGTGGTCTACGCCCCCAACGGCGACTGCCTGCTGAAGGCGTCGCACGACGAACCGCTGACGGCCGTGGTGGACTGCGACCTTTCCCGGATCGAGTGGTCGCGGACGCGGTGGCCGTTCTTCCGCGACCGTCGGATCGATGCCTACGGCGGCCTGCTCGGCCGATGGGGCGGGTGATCCGATGGCCGCCTTCCGCCTGCCGGCAGAGTGGGAGCCGCACGCTGCCACCTGGATCGCGTGGCCGCATCGTCGGGCCACCTTCCTCGGGCCCTTCGCGCAGATCCCGCCCGCCTACGGGCGGCTCGCGCGGCTGATCGCACGCTACGAGCCGGTGCGGATCATCGGCGCGGCGGGCGTGCTCGCCGCGGCCCGCGACCTGCTGGCGGGCGTGGCGAACGTGTCGTTCGTGGAGATCGGCACGAGCGATTCCTGGATCCGCGACACGGGCCCCGTGTTTCTCGTGCCCGCCGCCTCCGAGCCGGGCGGACATCCGCGGGCCGTCTGCTGGAACTGGAACGCCTGGGGCGGCAAGTATCCCCCGTGGGACGCCGACGCCGGCGTGGCACGCGGGATCGCGCGGCATCTCGGCCTCGTTGTCGACGAGCCGGGGATCGTGCTCGAAGGGGGCGCCATCGAGACCGACGGTGCCGGCATGCTCCTGGCCAACGAGCGGTGCGTGGTCGACCCGAAGCGGAATCCGGGATTCGATCGGACCGCGATGGAGGAGGCCCTGCGGCGGCATGCCGCGATCGAGCGCGTGATCTGGGTCGGCGGTGAGCTCGCCGGCGACGACACCGACGGCCACATCGACCAGCTCGCCAGGTTCGTGGCCCCCGGTCGCGTGCTCGCGGCCCGCCAGCCCGACCGCCTCGATTCCAACCGCGGGTCGCTGGAGGAGAATCTCGCGATCCTTGCCGCCGCCACCGACGCCCATGGCCGCCGCCTCGAGGTTGTCCCGCTGGAGATCCCGGCGCGATTCGCCTTCGCGGGCACGCAGCTTCCGGCGAGCCACCTCAACTACCTCGTCGGCAACGGGTTCGTGGCGGTGCCGGTGTTCGGCGGCCCAACCGACGAGCCCGCCCTGCGGACGCTCGAGGCCTGTTTCCCGGGCCGCGCGATCGAGCCCTGCGACTGCTCGACGCTCGTCCGGGGCCGCGGGGCGATCCACTGCGTGACCCGCGACCAGCCCGCCTGAATCCCGCGGTTTTTCGGCCTTGCCCCGCCGCGCCCCGTGGGCGACCATGACGAGGTTCCGGCTTCCGGGCGGCCGTTCGCCGCCGGGCGTGGAGTGGTGCGATGCAGCAACTGGCTGACGTGATGCAGGGGGCGGTGACACTGCTGGCGCGGCTGATGATCGCGGCCGTGTTCGCCAGTGCCGTGTCGAACAAGATCCTGCAGTTCTCCTCCACCGCCGCCTACATGGCCTCGGAAGGCGTGCCGAATCCCACGTTTGCCCTGTTCGGCGCCATCGGCCTGCTCCTCCTCGGCTGCCTCTCGCTGATCCTCGGCGCCTGGATGCGGATCGGCGCCCTCTGCCTGCTCCTCTTTCTGGTCGCGGCCACCTTCTATTTCCACGACTTCTGGCGGTTTGCCGACCCCGGCCAGCGGCAGCTGCAGACGATCCAGTTCATGAAGAATCTCGCCATCGGGGGCGGCCTGCTCTCCCTCGCCGCCTTCGGGGGCGGTCCCTGGAGCGTGGACGGGTGGATCGCCCTCAAGCAGGAAGAGGCGGAAAGCACGCCCAAGCCCCGGGCCGCCGCCAAGACGCAGTAGCGCCACGCAGTAGACTGCTGCGGCCGGGGCGCAGGAACCGCACCGCGCCGCACCACGAGGGGCCGCGATGACCATGCAGACGATCCTTCAGCGGGCGACCGCCTGCGCCGCCGTCTGGACGGCCGCCGTGGGCGTCGCCGCCCCGCCGTCACCGTCCACGGGAGCCACGACGATGCCTGCCCTCGCTCCGCCCGCGGTCGCCCCCTTCGGCACGCTGCCCGACGGCCGCTCCGCCCAGCTCTACACGCTCGAGGTGCCGGGTGGCTGGAAGACGACGATCACCGACTACGGCGCGATCGTGACCTCGTTTCTCGTGCCGCCCCCGCCGGGCGCCGGTGGTGCGGCCGTCGACGTGGCGCTGGGCTTCGACACGCTCGACGGCTACCTCAGAGGCCATCCGTATTTCGGGGCGATCTGCGGCCGCTATTCCAACCGCATCGCGGCCGGCCGCTTCGAGCTCGACGGCGCGGCGTTCACGCTCGCCACCAACAACGGTGCCAACCACCTCCACGGCGGCGTGAAGGGCTTCGACAAGCAGCTCTGGAAGGGCACGCCGAAGGTGACCGATCGCGGGCCCGCAGTGGAGTTCGAACTCGTGTCGCCCGCCGGCGACGAGGGCTATCCGGGGCGGCTGGTGGCGAAGGCCGTGTACACGCTCACGCCGGCCGGCGAACTCATCGTGGAGATGACGGCCACCACCGACGCACCGACCGTGGTGAACCTCGTCAACCATTCCTACTGGAACATGGCGGGCCACGCCGCGGGCTCGATCGCCGACCAGGAACTTGTCGTCGAGGCCGACCGCTACCTCCCGGTGGACGGGGGCGCGATTCCGACAGGCGAGTTCGCCGCGGTCGCGGGCACGCCCTTCGACTTCCGCCCCGAGCGGTCGCCTCTGGGCCGCTGCGGCCCGGCCATCAAGGCGATCCCGCCGGATGCCGGCCCCGACACGCCCACAGGCGTCGACCACTGCTATGTCGTCCGCGGCTGGGAGCCCGACGGCACGCTCCGCCGGGCTGCCAGGTTTCGCGACCCGGCCAGCGGTCGGATGCTCGAGGTGCTCTCCGACCAGCCGGGCGTGCAGGTCTACATGGGCGGCTTTCTCGACGGCACGCTGCGGGGGAAGGGCGGGACCGTGTACGTGCGCAACGGCGGCCTGTGCCTCGAGACGCAGCGGTTTCCCGACAGCGTGCATCACCCCGAGTGGCCGAGTCCGCGGCTGGATCCGGGGCAGACGTATCGGCACACGATGGTGCATCGGTTTACGCGCTGATGCCGGGGTGCGTGGTGCGGGCCGGATTCCGCAGGCTGCAAGCCCGCGGCTACGGGGAAGCGTCAGCACCGGGCCGGATTCCGCAGGCTGCAAGCCTGCGGCTACGGGGAAGCGTCAGCACCGGGCCGGATTCCGCAGGCTGCAAGCCTGCGGCTACGGGGAAGCGTCAGCACCGGGCCGGGTTCCGCAGGCTGCAAGCCCGCGGCTCCGGGATTGCGGTGGCGACGGTATCCTGACCCCACCGTCCTTTCCCCGGAGTCCGCCTCATGGTCTTTCCCGTTGGTGACGACAACTCCGATCGCCGCACGTTTCCCTTCGTGACGATCGCCCTGATCGCCGCAAACGTCTTCGTGTTCGTTGTCCTGCAGGGCATGGGCACGAACGAGGCCTTCACGATGGCCTACGTGCAGGTGCCGCGGGAGATTCTCACCGGCACCGACATCGTGACCGAGCCGTCCATGAAGACGGTGCACACCCCGCAGGGCGACCTCCAGATCCAGGATCCGGGCCTGCAGGAGACGCCCGTCCCCCCGTGGATGACGCTGTTCACCGCCATCTTCATGCACGGCAGCATCATGCACCTGCTGGGCAACATGTGGTTTCTGTGGATCTTCGGCGACAACATCGAAGACGACATGGGCCACGTCAGGTACCTGGTCTTCTATCTCGCCTGCGGCATCATCGCCTCGCTGGCCTTCGTGGCCCTCAACGCCAGCGGCGAGGCCTCGCTCACGCCCTGCCTCGGCGCCTCGGGCGCGATCTCGGGCGTGCTCGGAGGCTACCTCGTGCTCCACCCCCAGCGGCGGGTGAGCGTGATCGTGATGCGGATGATGGTCGACGTGCCGGGCTACATCGCGGTGGGGATCTGGTTCCTGTTCCAGCTCGTCAGCGGCTTCCTCGATCAGGGCGGCGGGGGGGGCGTGGCCTATTCGGCCCACGTGGCCGGCTTCGTGGCGGGCATGATCCTCGCCAAGCCGATGAGCTTCGCGTGGGCCCGCGAGGAGACCGACCCGCTGATCGTGCTCCGCAAGCCGACGCTCGTCGACCGGCTGGAGCGCCGCCGGTTTTGATCACTTCCACCGGTAGGCGGTGAGGCCCTCGAGGTCGCGGACGTAGAGGTCGTGGCCCTCGATCGCGAGATGGGCCCAACTCTCCTCCGCCGCCACCTTCGCCTCGCCGAGCAACTCGAACTCCTCGGCGGTCGCCCGCACCAGCCGCAGGTCGCCCGTCTCATCGAGGGCGAGGATCCGGTCGCCCTGGGCCACCATGCTCCAGTAGCGTCCGAAGGGCTTCGTGACCCAGGCCTCCTTGCCCGTCGCGAGGTCGAGGCAGGCGAACCGCTGATTGCGGAGATGCACGTAGGCATGGTCGCCGATCACGATCGGCGTCGACATGTAGCCCTGGATCTTGTTCCGCCAGACCTGCTCCACCGGCCTGGCGGTGTTGGCCTGATTGATCGCGAACAGGAACGAGCCGCCGCCGTAGCTGGTGGTGAACACGCGGCCCGCATGCACCGTGGGCGTGACGATGTTCATGCCGCGAAACGCCTCCACCGCCGTCTTCCAGAGCACGGTGCCGGTCTCGGGATCGATGCCGGCGAGCTGCTCCCGCGTCTGCACGAGAATCTGCGGCACGCCGTCGATCGTCGCGGGATAGGGCGACGAGAAGGCGCTGCCCATCATTCCGCCGCCGTCGTCGAGCGTCCGCCAGACGACCTTGCCCGTGGCCTTCTCCAGCTTCACGAAGCCCGATCCGGCCTGCACGTACACATGCCCGCCGATCACGAGCGGGCTCGACACGAAGCCGAAGGCTGGCAGCGGGCTCTCGAGCTCCTTCACGAAGTCGGCCCGCCAGAGTTCCTTGCCGCTGGCGGCCTCCAGGCACACGAGCACGTCCCGCATGCCGGCCACGTAGACGCGGTCACCGTCGACGCAGGGCGTGGAGCGGATCCATGAGCCGTTCGAGGCCGCGAAAAACGGCACGCTCATCGAGCCGTCCCACTCGACGTGCCAGCGCTCGACGCCGGTCGCCCGATCGAGGGCCCGCACGTGCTCCGTCTTCGCGTCGCGGGTCTCGGTCACGATCACCAGATCGCCGGCGATCACCGGACCGGAGTAGCTCGGCCCCAGATCAACCCGCCAGGCCCGTTCGAGCCGCGTCTGCTCGAGGCCGTCGGGCCACGGCGCACCGGCCACGAAGCCGTCGCGGGTGGGCCCCCGCCACTGCCCCCACGGGGCGTCGGCCGCCGCGGGCGGCGGGGCGGAAAGCGGGAGCAGGAGCAGGGCGGCGACACCGACGAGGTGCAGGCCCGGTCGGGTGACGTCCATGTGGGTGGACTCCGGGGGGAGGGGCTCGACTCGGCACGTATGGTACCGCGTCGCGTCACCCGGGGTCGGCCACCGAACGTCACCCGCCGCCGATGCTCGCTCCCGCTCCCGGCACGGCGCGTCGGACCGTGGCGGCCTGCGTCAGGTTTTTTCGGGCCGCTTCGTGGCGGCCTCGTGCATGCCGGCCGAGAGGTCGACGATGCCTTCCTCGATCGCCAGGCGAATCACCGGGTTCCAGCGGTCGACGGCCTTCGGGATCGCCTGCAGCATGCGGAGAAACTGCCGGGCCGTGAGCCCGCCGTCCTCGATCGGGTAGCAGACGGTGCAGCGGATTTCGCCATCTTCCGGATCGTGCTCGAAGCGGACGAGCTTCGTCCGCATGGTGATGTCGAGCAGGGCCTGGAAGAGGCGTCCCGGGTCGCGGCTGCGGCGGGCGTCGTAGAGCCGCGGGGCCGTGCACTCGAGAAACTCGCCATCCTCGGACACCGTCACCGCGACGGCCACGCCGCGCCTGCCGTCCTCGTTCTCGTAGGACGTCGTCGCAAACCCGGTGAGGAGATGCCCGGCGTCCTCGAGGCGGTACTTGAGCCCTGCCTCGACGAACATCGCCTCGAGTCGTTCCAGATTGATGGGCATGAATCAATGAAAGACGAAACCGTCGATCATCACAAGTGCACGGTGTGAAACCATCGAAAACACGCCCGGTCGGCGGCCGTCCCCCCATCTACGTCCGGCCGTGCGAAGCGCTTCCGGCATGGCGGCGTATGAAGGACTGCCGCACCCATCCCGGGGGGCGGCCAGCCCCGTGTCCCGCGGCCCAGTGTTCAGCGTTTTCAGCCAAGTTTTAGCATTCCCAGCCGTGGTGTTCAGCATTGTTGGAGTCCCCGATGGCCCGTGCCTCCGCCGCCCCGCCTCCGCCGTCCCCCCATGCCGCCGTGGTCGACCGTCTCGCCGCGGCCATCCGCATCGAGCCCCGCGACTACCAGAGGCGGGTCGTGGCCCGGGCGATCGAGATGCTTTCGGGCCCCCATGTGGATCGGCAGGTCGAGCTTCCCGAGGCCCGGTCGGTGCTGGTCGAGAGTCCCACCGGGAGCGGCAAGACCGTGATGGGCCTGCTGGTGGCGAAGTGGGCCCAGGAAACGCTCGGCATGCGGGTGATCTGGTCGGCGATGCGCCGCAACCTGCTCGCCCAGGTCGAGCGTGAGAATCGCGACCGCGGCTTCGGCGTGGATCTCGTCACCGTGTCGATGTTCGACCGCGCGCCCCCGCGGGGTGACCTGCTGATCGTCGACGAAGCCCAGCACGACGCCACGCGGAGCATGGCGTCGCTGCACGCGGCCGTTGGCGCCGGGAAGGTGCTCGGGCTCTCGGCCACGCCCTGGCGGGCCGACAGGCTCGGGCTCTGCTTCGAACGGGTCGTCCGCGACGCCGGCATCAGGCAACTGGTCCTCGACGGCTATCTCAGCCCGTTCGCCCACTACACGCTCAATGCCTATACGCCGGAGACCGTCGCGGCCACGTTCCTCCGCGAACCCGACCGCTGGGGCCGCTCGCTCATGTTTTTTCGCACGATCGCGGAGTGCCGGGACTGCGCCGGCCGGCTGGCCGCGGCGGGGGTCGCCTGCGAGGTGGTCACCGGTGCGAGCGACCGCGATGCGCAGATCGAGCGGTTCGAGGCGGGCGGCTGCCAGGTGATGCTGTCGGTGGCCGTGCTCACCGAGGGCTTCGACTGCCCGGGGCTCAGGACCGTGTTCTGCCGGCCGTCCGGCAAGGGGCCGACCGTGCAGATGGCGGGCCGCGTGCTGCGGCGGCAGGCGGGCGTGGCCCACAAGACGATCGTCCAGTGCAAGGCCACGCGCCACCCGTTCACCGCCTCGGCTACGCCTGCGGTGCAGTACGTGGAGGCCGAGGATGGCTGGCGGTCGATCGGGCTCAACGACAGGGTGGAGCGCACGTCGGCCAGGATGCTCGAACTGCTCGTGCGGCTCTCCCAGGCCGAGCGGCCGACGGGCGATGCCGCTGCAGCCGAGAGGCAGGGGTCGGCCGCGCCGCGGGGGCCACGCCGCATGAAACCGTGGAATTATCGCGTCGAGGAAGCGCGCGACCGGTTCGTGCGTAAAAGGGCGTCCCCGCGTCGATCGTGAGGCGGGGCGAAGGGCGGAAGCGGGGAGTTTCGGGGCACGAAGGAAGGGAGTATCGATCATGGTCGATGTCAGGCGTGGAGACGGACGTGGAGACGGGCGTGAAGACGGGCATGGGGATGGGATGGAGCGGCAGGATGACGGCGCCGAGGCCGGCCGCCGGGTGCGGGTGGAGCCGCGGACCACGACCCTCGGCAGCCTCCGGGTGACGGCCCCGCCCGGCGACGCGGAGGGGAGCGACGGCGATTCGGCCCTGCCCAAGCGGGCGCTGGTCGACATCGGGGGCGAGCAGTGCCGGATCTCGGATCGCTTCTGGAAGTCGGTCTTTGCCCGTTACCGGTTCGGGGCGAGCACGTTCCGCTACTTCCGTCCCGAGGAGGTGTTTGGGCGGATCTGCCAGGTTTCCCGCGACGACCAGCTGCGGGTGATGGTCGAGTACCCGCGGCGAGGGCCGCCGGTGGCGCTGGCGGTCTCGAACCCCAAGGACAGGCTCGTGACGATCAACGACGTCCGTGAACTCGCCCGGTCGCACGGCGCCCGGCAGTCGCACTATGCCGACGGGGTCGTGCGGTGCATGTTCACGCCCCGCAGCGGCGAGCAGGCGCTGGCGATCGGCGGCGACCAGTTCGCCAATCGGTTCACGCTCGACGTGCCGATCGACGGCTATGGCGGCTCCCGGATCCACGTGGCCCTCCTGCGGCTGATCTGTGCCAACGGCGCGGTCGGCTTCCATCGGGCCTTCTGCAGCGAGGTGCCGGCGAGTTCGAGCCCGCGGCACACGCTTCAGAGGGCCATCGAGTGCTTCGACCATGCCGACGGCTTCGCCGCGATCCGCGAGCGGTTCCTCGCGGCCCAGACGTCGTGGGCTTCGGTCCGGGAGGCCCACGGGCTCTACCGGCAGCTCGTGAAGACGAAGGTGGCCGACCCGGCGCACAAGACCCGGGCGCTCGAGGATTTCGACCGGATCACCGGCCGCATCCAGGAGTTCTACGGGGTGACCAACCTCGACACCCTGCCGGTCCGCCGCCAGCGGCTGCTGCCGGTGAAGTGCCGGGTCTACGACCTGCTCAACTTCGCCAGCGAAGTGGCGACGCACGTCGCCGAGCCCGCCGAATCGCGGCCGCTGCAGTCGTGGATCGGCGGCACGCTCGCGGAGGAATACGACCTCGAGGGCACGGCCGAGCAGGCGAAGGAGTTCGCCGACCTGCTGCTCGAAGGCGACGCACGTCGTTGACCAGAAAGGAGTTGCGCGGCATCGCGAGTTTTTTCGAGACGCCGTGAGCCAGTGCCACCCCGAAATCGCGTGTGTATGGATGCGTCCCCTTCATCCCCCCAACCCAGGAGTTCACTGCATGGTGGAAAAGAACGACGATCGCAGGCCGATCGACAACGACCGCAAGCTGGCCGACGTGCGGCTGGATGCGGAGCTGATGAATGCCCTCACGGCATCGGAGGGCAAGGACGGCGTCTCGCTGGGCACGCTGATGGTCCGGCACCGGGGTCTCGTGCTCAACGAACTCCGGCGCTGGCACATCCGGCGTTGCGACGTCGACGACGTGGCCAACAAGGTGTGGGACAAGGTCTGGACGATGGGTCGGGACCAGAAGTGGAACTCTCAGCGGGCCGTCCACGTGGCGGATCCCTTCGTGCCGCTCCTGAAGAGGATCTGCAGGTCGAAGGCCATGGACTTCCATCGTGGCATGAAGCGTGAGCGGAAGCGTCAGGCGAGGATCGTCGAGGCGTTCGAGGCCTGGGGCGACGACTGGCGGACCAACCTGGAGAAGCCCCGGCGGCGTGTTCCTCGGGCCGAGCTGCCCAGGCCGAACGGCGTGCCGGCCCATCTGCAGGGGGCCGTGGCCCGGCTGCCCGACCAGCTTCGCAGGGTGTTCGAACTGCACTCGACCGGCATGTCGAACGTGACCATTGCGACCGAGGTGCGCTGCAGCAAGGGCGAGGTGTCGAAGCGGCTCAACAAGGCCCGTGAGGCGTTGGGGATGCCGACGACCCGGAAGAGCCCCGGGCCGGACCGTGCGTCACGCGGCGGCCCGGAGGTCAGTTCGGCGGGCGCTTCGGCCGATCGATGAGCGTGCGGTCGTGCTCCAGGAATTCCTGGACCTTCCGCCTGGCGCCGTCATGAAGCTCGAGTGCCCTGCGGACCGCCTCCTTCGCCTCCTCGGTCTGCCGGCTGGCGTGTGCGGCGGATCGGCGGGCGTCTTCGCGGAGCCGCCAGCCGAGCAGCGCGAGTCCGGCGAGCCCGATCAGCCCGGCCGCCGTGACGCTCCGCCAGAGCACCGACCGCTGCCACGCCCCTGAGAGGTGCTGGGCGAACTCGGGCGCCGTGGCGTACCGGAGGTCGGGATAGCGGGAGAGGGCCTTCGTGACGACCGGTCGCAGCCGCGCCGGGATCGCCTTCGAGACCCGCATGTCGACCCCCGACACGATCTCCCGCTCGATCGTGGCGGCGTCGTCGAGGTTCGTGAAGGGCAGGCAGCCGGAGAGCAGCTCGTGCGTCACCAGGCCGAGGCTGTAGACGTCGCTGCGGGCGTCGAGGGTGTCGCCGAGCAGCTGCTCGGGCGACTTGTAGGCCGGCGTGCCCGTCGAGCCGCCCGGCTCCTGCGACGCCACGTCGATGGCGATGCCGAAGTCGGCGAGCACCGCATTGTCGCGGCGATCGAGCAGGATGTTGGTCGGTTTCACGTCGCGGTGGGCTACGCCGCACTGGTGGACGGCATGGAGGGCCGACGCCACCTGCGTGGTCCACTCGATCGCCCGTGAGACCGGCACACGGCGGCCGTCGCGGGTTCGCATCCGCTCGGCAAGCGTCCGCCCGGGCATCAGTTCGGTGACCACGAACACGGCCCCGCGTGCGTCGTGGCCCGCGTCGAGCACCTTGATGATGTGCGCGTGCTGCAGCTGGGCGATCTGGCGGGCCTCTTCGAGCAGGTCCTCGCCGGCGCCGCTCTTGGGCATCTTCACGGCCACGTCGCGGTTGAGCATCTCGTCGTGGGCCAGCCAGACGTCCCCGGCGGTGCCGTCGCCGATGAGGTGCCGCAGGCGGTAGCGCTCCTTGAGCACGATCGAAGACTGCGCGGAGTGCTCGGCCCCGCGCTCGAAGGCCTTGATGCGCAGCAGCCGGCGGATCTGGCTGGCGAGCCTGGGGGCGAGGTCGGTTCGCGTGCCGCACAGGGCCTCGGGCTCGAGCTGCCGGCCCTGGTCGTAGGCCTCCTCCCACTCGGTGAGCAGCGTGAAGAGCAGGTCGTCGGTGTCACCATCTGCATCGTCGCGGTGGTCGCCGTCGGTCATCGGGCACCCCGTTTCGGCATGCCCTGCTCGAGCCGCAGCCGGGCCTCGGTGTACCGGCGCTTGAAGGTGGACAACGAGACCTCGAGGTGGTCGGCGGCCTGCTCCTGGGTGAGGCCGAGGAACAGGACCAGCTCGATCATCTCCCGGTCGCCGGGCGTGAGGTTCTCAACCGAGTCGAGCAGTTCCGACAGCTCGGCGAAGGTCTCCGGTGGGGCCGCAGCATCGGCGACGTGGCTGCGGCCGACACCCGGCTCGTTGCGGGCGGCCTGCGGCGTGTCGGTCGCGTGATGCGAGGCGATCGACTTCTCCACCAGGTAGTGGTTGCGGAGCGTCTTGAGCTCCCAGTGCACGTGGTTGGCCGCCAGCCGGAAAAAATCCTTGGGCGAGGTGATGTCGTGCCGGTCGAGGGCCCGCGAAACCCGCTCGAGGACTCCCTGCACCACGTCGTCGGTCTGCTCCCATCGGCGCACTCCCTCGTAGCTCGTGCCGGTGTGGAGGTGCTTCCTCGACATCCGCTCGATCTGTCGCAGGGCCAGGGAGAGCAGATCGTTCTTGGCGGCCGGGTCACCGTTGCGGAGCCGCTCGAGCGCTCTCCTGACCAGCTCGTCGCCGTCGTCGGTGGGGATGGTGTTCGCCATGCCTGCCTGTGTGCCCCGCACCTCGGCCCGCAGGCCGGCTGGGGGGAGCCCTCGTGGGGGGATTCCCGCCGCGGGACACTCTACTCGGCGGCGCAAGCCCCGGGGGGGCAGGGTGGCAAAAACCCTTGAAATCAAGGGGTCCGGGGGCCGCGGGACCAACCTTGTCCCGCGGGTCGGGAGGATTCGGAATTCGACACAACCACACGGAGGACGACGTCATGGCGAAGCGGATGTGCGGTGCGGTGGCCCGGCTGGTGGCATTCCAGAAGACGGGCCTGGGATTCGACGGGGTCTGGAACGACATCGGGCCGATCGTCGACGACTTTGCGAGAAAGTCCCTGCGCAAACTGGGCGTCAGGGGCTGGAGCGGGGACGACGACTGGGCGGTGGACGACGTGGTGCAGCAGACCGTTGCCTGCCTGATGGGCCTGGCGGGCCCAAATGCCCGGGGCCGATTCGACCCGGCGAAGGCCAAGCCCGGCATGTCGGGCCTGCGGGGATGGCTGTGGAGGGTGGTGTTCAATCAGGCCGCGGAGTGGAGCCGGACGTACCGTGGAGGGCGGGGGATCAAGATCTTCGTGGAGAGCGTGTTCGACTGCAACGAACTGCCGAGCGGCGACGAGCCGTCGTCGTTGCTCGACCGACAGCCGGCAAAGATCGATCGTCCGGACCTGCTGCCGATCCTCGAGCAGTGCATCGCCAAGCTGCCCGATCCGTTCCTGCAGACGCTCGTGCGGCTGAAGCTTCACGACGGGTATTCGGAGCGGCAGACGGCCAAGGCGCTCGGCGTGCCGGTGTCGAGGGTGCACCGTCGGCTGCAGCATGCCTATGCCCTGCTGCGGTCGATGATCAACGACGACTTCGACGGGCCCTGGCTGGCGATGTGACGTCAGCCGGCGAGCAGTGCCCGGCCAAGCAGATCGGCCACGTGGTCCACGAGCCGCTCGGGTGGAATGTCCGTGACCGCACTCTGGAAGTACCGGGCCAGTTGGGCGGTGCCGTCACCGAGGCCGAGGCCCACCGTGGCGACGCCGGCGGCCTCGAGCCGCTGGACGGCGGCGACCGTGGGCTCGTGCCGGGACGGCTCGCCATCGCCGATCAGGAACAGGAGCTTTGGATCGCCCCGCCGGGCGGCGAGCGCCCGGCCGGCGGCGTCGAGCGCCGTCGCCATGTCGGTGTTGCCGTCGCAGGCGTGGGGCAGCATGCCGAGCCGCCGCCGCGCCGGGCCGTCCACGGCGGCGTCCCAGTCGAGCTCCTCGCGGACGTCGTCGGCGAACGACCAGACCGCGGCCGCCACGCCGATCCGGCGGCAGACCTCCGTGAGCAGCACCATCCCCTCGAAGGCGCGATCGATCCGGCCGTGCTCGGTCATCGACGACGACCGGTCGATCAGCAGGAGCACGGCCGGCTCCCGGCGGCGGGGCAGGATCGGTCGGCACCAGAGCGACCGGTACTGGGCCGGGTCGGCCTCGAGCTGCATGGCCCGTCGCAGATCGAGCCGCGGGCCCCACGGGTGGCCTGCCGACCACCGCAGCCGTTGCCGGGGCACGAGCACACGCAGGAGTTCGTCACCGAGCCGGTCGGCCGCACCGCAGATCCTGCGCCAGGCTGCGAGGTAGGTGTCGGTG
>JBJTQP010000166.1:0-9197 GCA_046075685.1 Planctomycetaceae bacterium
ACTCCTCCTGCGGGTGCTCGAGTCGGGCGACGTCCGCCTGCCGATCCTGATCCACAAGCTGCCCAACCGGAAGTTCGACTGGAACAGCATGCACGCCGTGGGCACCGACCTGCCCGGGGCGAACTGGGGCTATCCCGAGGCCGACCACGCCGAGCGGGCGCGGATCGCGGCGGTGCACGCCCTCTACGCCAAGGGTGTGATGTGGACGCTCGCCTATCACCCGCGGGTGCCCGAGTCGATCCGCGAGGTGGTCTCGCAGCACGGCTGGTGCAAGGACGAGTTCCCGATCCGCGGCGGTTTCTCGCCGCAGCTCTACGTTCGCGAGGGGCGGCGGATGCTCGCCGACGCGGTGGTCACGCAGGGAGTCTGCATGGGCAAGGAGCCGTGCGAGGATCCCGTGGCGCTCGGCTCGTTCGGCCTCGATTCGCACGCCGTGCAGTACTTCGTGAACGAGCAGGGCCACGTCCACCGCGAGGGCGTGTTCTGGATCGTGCCGCCGAAGCCCTACGGCATCTCCTGGCGGGCGATCCGCCCGAAGCGGGAGGAGTGCACCAACCTGCTCGTGCCCACGTGCGTGAGCGCGTCGCACGCAGCCTACGGCTCGCTCCGGATGGAGCCGGTGTACATGGCGCTGGGCCAGGCGGCCGGCACCGCGGCGGCGTTTGCGATCGAGGCCGGCGTCGACATGCAGGACGTTCCCTACGCAAAGCTCCGCGAGCGGCTCCTGGTCGACGGCGCGATCCTCTCGGGAAAAGCCCCGCCGCCCAAGGCCGGCGCCAAGGCAGACGACAACCCGAAGCCGGTCACGCTCGACGCCACCACTCGCCCATGAATGATCCGCGTCAGCTTGCCTGCCTCGTCGGCCTGGCGGTGCTGCCACTGTGCGTCCTGGGGCTTCGCGCGGTTCGTCCCAGGCTCATGCCGTGGTGGGCCGTCTTTGTGATCGTGACGGGACTGGGCTGGGCCCTGCTGTTCATCAGCGCCAACCTCAATGAGACAGCCAACGGCGGCGCCAGCCACGTGTTCGCCCTGTTTTTTGGGTGGGCGATCGTGCTCTTGTGGTTTGCGCCGTGGCTGCTCGGGTATGCCGTGATCCAGTTCGTTCGCCGCCGGTTCGCCCATCCTGGGGCGTCACCAGCCGATGCGCTGCACTCGCGGTAGCGCCGGAGGATCGTCCTCGGGGCCGCTCACGGGTCGCCGCGACGCTCACTCGCGAGGCCGCTGAATCACGAGCACCCAGTCTTGCGGCGCCGGCAGCCGCGGGGCCTTGAACTCGCCCGCAGCCGCCACGACCGGTCCGATATCGAACCGACGCCCGCGGACGGGATCGAAATAGAAGGCGTCGTACCGCACATCCGGCTCGATGCCCTTCACCACCGGCCCCTGCCAGTCGTAGATCTTCCGCTTGGGACGGTACAGGATCCGCACCTCGCCCGGAACTCCGGCGGCGAAGCAGCCCTCCTCGCACCAGTCGGGACGCGGCTCGAACCGCCACCACTCGTACTCCTCGAGCAGCCGTCTGCCGAGTCCCAGCTGCACCGCCCCCGGGTAGGCCATGCCCTCCCGCCACGTGGCCCAGTCGTAGACTGGGTCGATGCCGGGATCGCCCTCCACGCCCGCCTGCCAGATCCCGGCCGCGCCGTACGTGTGGCCGGCGGCGCCGCTGAGCAGCAGGCTCCAGAAGAGCCGCCGCTGCACGTCTTCAAAGTTGGTCTGCATGTGCCGCTCGTAGCACGCTTCCCCGCACACCACCGGCCGCCGGGGCCCGCGCTCGCGGCAGGCCGTCACGAGGGCGAGCGTCTTGTCGACGGTCGTCTGGCCGTCGTGGCCGATGGCGACCATGTCGAAGTCGAAGGCCTGCTGGTCGCGAAGGGTGGTCCGCGGATCCCCCGGCGCGTGATGGCAGAGCGGATGGCCGTACGGATCCACCTGCTTCACGAACGCGGCCACCTCGGACCAGGGCCCATACGCATCCTTCACCTCGCCGCCGACGATCCAGATCACGGGCAGGGCTCCATAGCGGGCGACGAGGTGCCGCCAGTGCCGCTTGAATCCATCCAGCCCGACCTGGGCGAGCGTGCTCGTCCCGCCGGCCTGCGGCCTGCCCCACCCCCCGACGATCGCCGGCACCAGCCCCGCATCGACGAGGCTGCGGATGCGGCGGTCGATCGCGGCGAACGCATCGAGGTTCACCTCCCGGAACGCGCGATCGAGGTACGGCATGCCTCCGTCGGTCTCCCACGCCGGCTGCAGCAGCGCCTCGTCGGGATACGGACCGACGACGATCTGCACCACGCTGAATCCCTTCGCCGCACGATCGGCCGCAAGCTCGCGAACGTCGTCGAGCGACATCCGCTTCGAGAGGCACTTCCACCACGTGTCGCCAAGCCAGAAGAAGGGCGTGCCGTCGGCATGGGCGAAGTGCCGCTTGTCGGCGGCCACGCATGGAAAGCCGTGCCGCCGCAGTCGACCCGGGCCGACCGGCTTCGTCGCCGCAAACGCCCGCTCGCCGGCATCAAAGCCGCCGTTGGCGGGGCCGGCCACCTCGACGCGGTATCGGTAGTCGCCCTGCTTCGGCGGCGCGAATCGCACCGTCCAGGAGTCGCCTCCGGCCCAAAACGCGGGCACCTTCCACGTCTCGGTGCCGCTGGTGAAAACGACGTCCACCTCGACGTCGCCGAACGGATCGTCGGCATGCAGCGTCGACGAGAAGGTCGCCTCGAAGGGCTGCCAGGCGGGCACCGCGGGCTCGTCGGCGGCCACCCGGCAGGCGCTCGTGACGGTGACGGCCACAAGCATCGTGCCCAGCAGCCGCGGGATCGTTCCGTTCATCCTCGGATGATACCGGCGCTGCCGCCTCATCCGCCGGCACCCTTTCGGGTGACGCCCTGAAACGACGGCCCCGGAGCCGCGGCGATTCCACGGCAGATCCGCGCCGGACGACTACACTGCATGCGTGCCGGCAGCGACAGTATCGTGACCCCCCTGCCTATGCCTGATCCATTCGCGCCCTCGCCCTCGCCCTCGACCCGCGTTCTCGCGAGCGGCGTGATCGTGGCGGCACTCCTTGTGGCGACCCGCGCCACGGCCCAGCCGCCGACGCCACCCGGCCTGGCCGCCACGCTTGCCGCCGAGGATCGGGAGACGCTCGTCGCCGACGTCACCGGCCGCGGCGATCCCGCCCGGGGCGCCACCATCTTCCATACGCGACACCTCACCTGCGTGCAGTGCCACGTCGCGGGCTCCGGGCCGTCGCCGCTCGGGCCGAACCTCGCCGCGCTGCCCCCCGGCGTGCCACGGGAGGGCCTCGTGGCCCATCTCGTGGAATCGATCCTCGACCCATCGGCCGTGATCCGCCCGGAGTATCGCGGCGTGACGGTCGTCACCGACGAGGGCAGAAGCCTGACCGGGCTGGTCGTCCGCGAGACCGACGACGAGCTCGTGCTTCGCGACGCCGCGACCGGCGGTGGCGAGACGGCGATTCCCACCGCCGCGATCGACGAGCGGGTGCCCTCCGCGCAGTCGCTGATGCCGCCCGGGCTCCCCAACCTCCTCCGCGATCGCGGCGAGTTTCTCGACCTCGTCCGCTATCTCGCCGAGGTGGCGGCGGGCGGTCCGGAGCGGGCGGCCGCCCTGCCCCCGGATCCGGCGGTGCTCGCGGTGCAGGGCCCGGCCGCGTACGAGGCCGACGTCGATCACGCCGCCTTCCTCCGCGAGTGGCGGCGGCCGAACCTGGCCCGCGCCGCCTTCGCCCGCGGCGAGGAGATTTATGGTCGCGTCTGCGCCAACTGCCACGGCACGCCCGACGCGCCGGGCTCGCTGCCCACCGCCCTGCGTTTCGCCGAGGGACGCTTCAAGCACGGTGGCGATCCGCATGCGATGTACCGCACGCTCACGACCGGCAACGGCCTGATGGTGGCCCAGACGTGGATGGTGCCGTCGCAGAAGTACGACGTGATCCACTACATCCGCGAGACGTTTCTCAAGGACCGCAACCGCGACTTCTACACCGCGGTCACGCCCGACTACCTCGCCGCGCTGCCCACGGGCACGACCCGCGGGCCGGAACCGTCGACGATCGAGACCTGGCGACTGCACGACTACGGCCCCTTCCTGGCGGGCTCATTCGAGGTCGGCACGAGCGGCGGCAACGTGGCCCGCAAGGGGCTCGCCATCAGGCTCGATCCCGGCACCGGCGGCGTGGGCCGGGGCCACGCCTGGATGCTCTACGAACTCGACACGCTCCGCGCGGCGGCGTTCTGGACCGGCGCGGCGTTCATCGACTGGGCGGGGATCAACTTCGACGGCCGCCACGGCCGGCATCCGCGGATCGCCGGCGACGTGCAGGCGGCGCTCGCCACGATGCCCGGCTGGGCCAATCCGCAGACCGGCTCGTTCGCCGACCCGCGGCCGCTCGGCCGCGACGATGCAGCCTACGGCCCGCTCCCCCGGGATCACGTGAGGTTTCGCGGCCTGCACCACGTCGCCGTCGATGGCGGCACGCCCGACGCCCCGCGGTCGGCGGTCGTGCTCGACTTCCTCGTCGGCTCGACACATGTGCTGGAGACGGTCGGCCTCGCACCGCCCCTGCCGCTGCAGGGCCGCGACGTGCCGGTCGCCGTCCGGTCGTTCTCCTTCGGCCCGCGGCCGCAGCCGCTCGTGGCCCGGCTCGCCGCGGCACCGGCGGCGGCGGCGCTCGTCGGCGAGTCACCCGCGGGCGGCGCCGCGGCAACGATCGTCAGCGCCGACGGCTTCGTGGACCTGCGGATTCCCGCCGGCGACGAGCCGCTCGACGTGGCGGTGGCGATCGCGGCGGCCGACGTCGAGCCGCTCAGCCATCACGTGGCGGCGCTCGCCGCCGAGAAGCCCCGCGACCTCATCGCCCGCCCCGCGCCGCCGCTCTGGCCCGCGGTCATCAAGACCACGATCGTCACCGGCGGCGCCGCAGGCCCGTTCGCGGTCGACACGCTCTCCGCGCCCGATGCCAATCCGTGGAACGCCCAGCTGCGATTCTCCGGCCTCGACTTCCTGGGCGCCGACGAGGCGGTGCTCTGCACGTGGGACGGCGACGTCTGGCGGGTCCGCGGCCTGGCGGCCGAGGCGGGCACGCTGGCCTGGCGGCGGATCGCCTCGGGCCTCTTCCAGCCTTTGGGCATCAAGGTGATCGCCGGTCGGATCCACGTGGCCTGCCGCGACCGGATCCTCGTGCTCGTGGACATCGACGGCGACGGCCTCACCGACCGCTACGACACCTTCAACGACGACCACCAGGTGACCGAGCACTTCCACGAGTTCGCCATGGGCCTGGAGACCGACGCGGCCGGCAGTCTCTACTATGCCAAGAGCGCCCGCCACGCCCTGCCCGCGGTCGTGCCGCACCACGGCACGCTTCTCAAGGTGGCCCCCGACGGCTCGTCCACGGAGATCGTGGCCACCGGCTTTCGGGCCGCCAACGGCGTGTGCGTCGAGGACGACGGCACCTTCTGGGTGACCGACCAGGAGGGGCACTGGAATCCCAAGAACCGCATCAACCATGTCAGGCCGGGCGAGTTCTACGGCAACATGTTCGGCTGGCACGACGTCGTCGATTCCAGCGACGCCGCGATGACGCCGCCGGCCTTCTGGATCACCAACGCCTTCGACCGCTCGCCGGCGGAGCTCGTGCGGGTGTCGAGCCCGCGGTGGGCTCCGCTGACGGGCGGCCTGCTCGAACTCTCGTATGGCGAGGGCCGCATCCACCTCGTGCTCACCGAATCCGCGGCGGGCCGCAACGGGCTCCTGCAGGGAGGCATGGTGGCGCTGCCGATGCCCGACCTTCCCACGGGGGTGATGCGCGGCCGCTTTCAACCTGTCGACGGACAGTTCTACGCCTGCGGCCTGTACGCATGGGCCGGCAACCGCACGCAGCCGGGAGGTTTCTTCCGCGTCCGCCGCACGGCGGCGCCGCTCCGCATGCCCGTGGCCCTCCACGCCGCCCCGGGCGAGATCGCGCTCTCGTTCGCCGAGCCACTCGATCCCGCTGCCGCCCGCGAGGCGGCCGCCTGGCAGGTGCGCACCTGGGGCCTGCAGCGATCGGAGAAGTATGGCTCCAACCACATCGACGAGCGGCCGCTGCCGGTCGATTCGGTGGACGTGTCGGGCGACGGCCGACGGGTCACGCTCCGCGTCCCATCCTTCGCGGCGAACTGGTGCTACTCCGTCGCCTGGACCATCCGCGGTGCCGACGGGGCGGCCGTGAAGGGCACGCTCCACGGCACGCTCCACTGACACGGCCTCGACGTGATCCTCGCGCGCCGCCTCGGCACCGCCGCGACGACGGCGAAGCGAAGGCGGCATCCGAGCGAGCGGCGGGCAGGATGCCCGACGCGAGCGTCCTGCGACGGGCACGGGCAGTCCCGAGCCCCGCCACATTGCGTGCCCGCCGTGAAGTGTCCTGATGGCGTTCGACGCCACCGACGCGGGAAACAGCGGGCGTCCGCCGGGCACGTGCGGGGTAGTTGACTGTGCCGGCGGCCCGCGTAGTCTTCGCCGCCCATGCAGGGCAGCGGTCTCCGCGAGGGGATCGGATCGGCAGGCCGCCGGACCTCCCGGAACCGGCCCCGATGCGTCTCGCCCTGCCCCGCCCACCGTCTGCTCCTGCCCGCCGCAGTGCGACCACGTGCGGCGCGATGCCGCGCGGCGGCTTCTCGCGAATCGTCGCAGCGGGCGGCCTGCGGCACCAACGTCCGGCAGGCGGCGCTCGGCGCCTGCGGCTACGAGTCGGCGCGACGGCGGCAACGCCGCCGCGGTGCGGGAGACCGTCGCCACCTACGTCTGCCCCAGCGGGATCGTCGCGGCGGGGGGCAAGGCCGACTACGGCGGCATCTCCGGATCCTGGATCATCTCGGCCGGCGTGCCGTTCCTCGGTGCGGCCGGGCTGGCCAGCGGCATCCTCGTCGCCGACGACGGCACGCATCGCCAGCCACCACCCCGGAGGTGCGCTGGCGGCCTGCGGCGACGGCCGCGTCACCTTTCTCGACGACTCGATGGATCCGGCGGTGCTGGCGGCGCTCTGCACCCGCCACGGCGGCGAAGCCGACGGCTCGCCGCCCGACGGGTGACGCAACGCCCGCATCGCCCGGCGACGGGCGGCCGCGCGGTGCGGCCGTCCGGGCGAAGGATCGCGAGAATTGTGCTCGTGGCTCTCTCAGCGAAGGGGTATCTCCAATGATTCGCAGGCATCTGCTCCATCTGTTCTCGGTCCTCGCCCTCGTGGCATTCGGCGTGGCGGCGTCCGCTCCGGCCCAGGCGGGCGGCACGGCCGGCACGGTCGGCGTCAAGAAGACGGCGAACGTCAAGATCCAGAACGTCGGCCTGACCGACACCTACGTGGTCGTCATTCCGCCGGGATTCGCGCCGCCCGTCACCGTCAGTGACGCCAAGCGGCTCGGCGCCATCCTCCGGCCGGCCAACAGCGGCGCGATCTTCTATCCGGTTCCCGCCGGCACCGGCGTGATCGCCGTGATCGACGCCGCGCACGTGCCGGTGTCGGGCGTCCTGCCGCCGCCGGACGACACGGCCGTCGACACCGTCGGCAAGGGCAAGATCGCCTACGCGAAGATCACGACGGGGCCGATCGTCACCATCGTGCCGAAGTACTGATCCGCCGTGGCACGGTGGTCTGCTCGTGCGGCGATCCGTCACGCCCGTGGCCGGGGCCGCTCACCGGCCTCCTCGTGACGGCGCCGATCGTGCTCTGGGATGCCGTCCGCCTCGCGCTGCCGTTCTGGTTCGCCGCGCGGATCGCGTCCGACCCGCTTCGCGGCTGGCTGCCGGCGGCCCTGCTGGCCACCGCCCTGGAGGCCTTCGTGCCCGCGGTGTTTCCCTTGAAGCTCGGCTACGCGCAGCTCGCCTGGCCCGCCGTCGTGCAGGCGGCCGACCTGCTCGGCGCGGAGGTCACCACGTTCGTCCTCTTCGCGCACTCGCCTGCTGGCCGGAGTGCAGCGGCGGCTCCTATGACGCGGCCCTCGACTCGCTCGCCGATGCCGACCGCGTCGCCGAACTGTCGCGGCCGCCACGGCAGGGGCTGCGGCCGCTGGCCCGGCCGGCCTGCCCGCTGCTCTTCGGTGGCACGACCCACACCGGGCATCCCGAGCGGCCGCGGGCGGTGCATCAGTCGGCGATCCTGATCGACACGGCGGAGGCGATCCTCGGCCGCTCCCACAAGCGGCACCTCATGCCCTTCGGCGAGTCCGTGCCGGGCGGCGATCTCTGGCCGGCGATCCGGCTGCACTTTCCGATGCAGGACGAGTTCACCCCGGCCGCCGAGGCCCGCGTGCTCGGGTGGAACCGCGGCCCCCGCATCGGCGTGCTGCTCTGCTACGAAGACATGATCCCGGCGGCGGCCCGCGGGCTCGTCGATCGGTCAGCCGACGTGCTCGTATCGCTGATCAACGGCTCCGCCTTCACCGACCCGCTGACGCTCGCCCAGCATCGCCTGCTCGCCCAACTGCGGGCGGTTGAATGCCGCCGCAGCCTCGTGCGCTGCGCTGCCACGGGCGAGACGTGCGTGGCCTCGCCGCTCGGCATCGTCGCCGCGGCGCTGCCGCCCGACGTCCGCGAGGTCCTCGTGGCCGACGTGCCGCTTCTCGAGCAGGTCACGCTCGCCTGCCGGATTGGACCAGCGTTCCCGCTGGCCTGCGGGCTGGCCGCCGTGATGCTGGCCGCGCGTCACGGCTCGCCACGGCGTCACTTCGCCCCGGCCTTGAGCGTGGCGAATCGCCGGCGGAGTTCGGCGAGCCGCACCGCGTAGGCCGGATCGGCGATGACGTCGGTCGTCTCCTGGGGATCCGCGGCGAGGTCGAAGAGTTGCTCGCGGCCGAAGTCGGGCCAGAGCACGTACTTCACGTCGGTCCGCACGAGCGCCTCCGACGACGGGATGCGGGCGATGTTCGTGATCGTCGGATGCTCGTAGAAGAACTCCGTCCGCCACGCCGGATCCGCCGTGGCCCGGCCTCCGTATTCTCGGTACAGCGTTGCCAGGTCGCGCCCCTGCATCCGCGGCGGCGGCGCGATGTCGGCGGCGGCGAGGATCGTGGGGGCCAGATCGACGTTGAGCGCCAGGGCGTCATCCACGGTGCCCCGCTCGTCGGCCGGCATCCGCGGGTCGACCACGATCAACGGCACCCGGATGCTCTCCTCGAAGGGATACCATTTGT
>JBJTQP010000167.1:0-17951 GCA_046075685.1 Planctomycetaceae bacterium
GTCGAGGTTCGAAAGCGGCTCGTCGAACAGGAACACGGCCGGCTCGCGGACGATCGCCCTGCCCAGGGCAACCCGCTGCCTCTGGCCATCGGAGAGCTCCCGCGGACGGCGGGCGAGCAGGTGCTCGATGGAGAGCGCCGCGGCCGCGGCGGCCACCCGACGGTCGATCTCCGGCCGCGGCGTGCCCCGCATCTTCAGGCCGAAGGCCATGTTGTCGCGGACGGAGAGGTGCGGGTAGAGGGCGTAGTTCTGGAACACCATCGCGATGTCGCGGTCGCCGGGGGCGACGTCGTTGACGAGCCGGTCGCCGATCCGGATCTCGCCCGAGGTGACCTCCTCGAGGCCCGCCACCATCCGCAGCGTCGTCGACTTGCCGCAGCCGGACGGCCCGACGAGCACCAGAAACTCGCCGTCGGCGATGTCGAGGGAGATCCCGCGGACGGCGTGAAAGCCCTCGGGATAGCGCTTGTGCAGGTCGCGGAGCGTGACGGTGGCCATGGGAAATCGGGCGGTGCCCTACTCCTTCACCGAGCCGACGGTGAGCCCGTTGACGAGGTACTTGCTGAACGCGAGAAACACGGCGACCACCGGGATGCTCACCAGGATCGACGCGGCGGCATACAGCCCCCACTGCGACGACAGGCTCGCCTGAAAGCCCTTGATCCCCAGCGGCAGGGTGAACATCTCCTCGGTCTGCATCACCTGGGCGGCGACGATGTATTCGCTCCAGGCCGTCATGAAGCTGAAGAGCGCGGTGATCACCAGCCCGGGCGTGGCCAGCGGCAGCACGACGTGCCAGAAGGCCCCGGCCCGGCTGCAGCCGTCGATCCGGGCCGCCTCCTCGAGCGACGCCGGGATGGTGTCGTAGAAGCCCTTCATCTGCCACACGCAAAACGGCAAGGCCGTGGCCGTGTAGAAGACCATCAGCCCCAGCCAGGTGTCGACGAGCCCGAGCCTGGCGATCAGCACGTAGAGCGGCAGGAGGAGCATGGTGGCGGGAAACATCTGCGTCGTCAGGATCGCCAGCATCGTCGCCTTGCGGCCGATGAACCGGAACCGGCTGAACGCGTAGCCTGCCGTCGAGGCCAGGGCCACGCCCGTGAGCGTGACCACCGCCGACACCACGAGCGAGTTGCCGAGCCAGCGGAGGAAGGGCTGCTCGGTGAACAGCGCCACGTAGCTGGCGACGGTCCAGTCGGGCGGGATGATCGACAGGTCGGTCGACCGCAGCCGGTCGCCGGGACGCAGCGAGATCGACACCACGTTGAGCACCGGATAGAGCGAGATCGCCACGAAGAGCAGGAGCACGGCGTGCCGCAGGATCGTGATCCGCAGGGGTTCCCTCATGGCAGCCTCCGCGGGCCGGTGGTCGGGGCGGCGGTCATCGGTAGACGCTCTCCGTGGCCCGGGTTCGCTGCAGGAAGAGCACGGAGAACGCCAGCAGGATCAGAAACATCACGGTCGACAGGGCCGCGCCGTAGCCGTAGCGGTAGAGGTTGAACACCGACTTGTAGACGTACGACACCAGGATGTGCGTGGAGTCCTGCGGCTCCCCGCCGTTGCTCACCAGCCAGATCACGTTGAGGTTGTTGAACGTCCAGATCGCCCCGAGCGTGGCCGCCGGCAGCAGCACCGGCTTCAGGAGCGGCAGCGTGATGTGCCAGAACTGCTGCCAGCGGCTGGCCCGATCGATGCGGGCCGCCTCGTAGAGCTCCTGCGGGATCCCCTGCAGGCCGCCGAGGGCGATCACCATCATGAACGGGAATCCGAGCCAGACGTTGGCGATGATGCAGGCCTCGAAGGCCCGCAGCGGCTCGCCGAGCCAGTTGACGGCCGGGAGGCCCAGCCACCTGCCGAGCATCAGGTTCACGGCGCCGTATTCGTAGTCGAACATGCCCCGCCACGTGAGGGCGGTGATGTAGGCCGGCACGGCCCAGGGAATGATCAGCAGCAGGCGATAGATCGCCTTGCCCCGGATCGGACCGTTGAGGGCCACCGCCAGCATCACGCCGAGCGTTACGTGCAGTGTCACGTTGATCGCCGTCCACAGCAGGGTCTTGAGAAACACCCCCGAGAGGCCCCAGAGCCGCGGGTCGGAGAGCACCTCGGCGTAGTTCTGCAGTCCGACCACCCGCCAGTCGCGAAACCGCACCAGTGACATGTCGGACAGCGAGAGCACGAGGTTCCACACGAACGGAAACACGATCACCGCGAAGATCACCGCCACCGCCGGCAGCGCGAAGGCGTAGGCGGTGGGATTGCGGCGGAGATCGACCAACAAGGCGAGACACGCGGGCAGCTGCCGCACCAGCAGCCCCAGCAGGCCGAGCCCGACGGCCGCGGCCAGGACGGGCACCAGCGGGCTCGGCTCGATCCGCCGGTGCATCGAGGCGATGAACCCCTCCGCGTCGCGCTGCATCCGCTCCGCCGCGGCCGCCGGCTCGAGGGTGCCGCCGAGCACGGCCTGGTAGGCGGGCCGCATGCCGTCCCAGACGGCCCGCAGTTCGGTGGCCACCGGCATCAGGCGGCCATGCTCGAGCTGGGCCCGCGAGGCGGCGAGCGTGGGATCGCTGGCGAAGACCGGGTCGTCCTGCACGGTGCGGCGGGCGGGCAGCATCCGCAGCTGCTGCACGAGCCGCCGCTGCACGGGCTCCGAGGTCATGTGCCGCACGAAGCCCATGGCCGCCTCGGCGGCCGGCCCGCGGGCGTTGGCGTTGAGCGAATAGCCCTTCGGAGCCACCATCGGCCGCATCGGCAGGCCCGTCGCCGTCACGGTCGGGAGCACGGCCACCGCTGCGTCGATCTCGGGGTTTTCCAGGTAGTCGGACCAGCTCCAGTCGCCGTTGACGATCATGGCCGCCCGGCCGGTCTTGAAGAGCGAGTCCGCGAGCTCGTAGTCGCAGTTGGCGGGCGCGACCCGGTGGACGTCGCGGAGGTCGCGGATGAAGGACAGCGCCGCGGACATCGCCGGGGTGTCGAGGTCGGGCGCCGGCGGGCTGCTCTCGGGCTCCCGAAACACCCAGCCGCCGAATCCCGTCACGAAGGGAATGGCGAAGAAGGGCTCCGTGTAGTTCCAGACCAGGCCGTAGCGGTCGATCCGGCCGTCGCCGTCGCCGTCGACCGTGTTCGCCACCGCCAGCGCCACCAGCTCGTCGGTGGTCGCAGGCGGCGCGGACATGAGCCTGCGGTTGTAGACGAGCGCCAGGTGATTGCCGAACCGGTCGCCCACCTGCACCAGGTCGCGCCGGCCGCTGCCGTCGCGGGCCGGCAGCGTGGTCACCGCGCCGTCGACGAACTGCCGCACCTCCTCGGGAGCGACCCACGGGCTCAGATCGCGGATGATCCCCATCGTATGGAACGTGTCGAGCACGTCGGACGGACCGTAGACGAGTTCCGGCCCCGCACCGGCGAGCGCCGCCGCCTGGAAGCCGCTCCGCAGTTCCTCCGTCTCCTTGTAGAGCGCCTTGATGCGAACGCCGGGATGATCCACCTCGTAGCGGGCGATCTCGGCGGCGAGAAACTCCCGCTCGTTGGGGCGGGACTGGTGCCAGATCGTCACCACGACGCGGCCGTCACGGCGGCCGCAGCCGGCTGCGAGCAGGGTCAGCGCCAGCACCGCGAGCGTCGACGGCGTCCGGCACAGGCGCATGCCGCGGACGTGGTGGGAGCGGTGGGCGTGATGGGCGTTCATGCCCGGCATCATTCCCTGCGGCCCACGCGGAGCACCACCGCCTCCAGGGGCGGGAGCGTCACCACGGTCGAATCGCCGTCGGCCTGGAGCGTCACCTTCGCGATCTCTCCCGACGCCACGAACGCCTGGCTCAGCGTGACGCCAGGCGGTGTCGCGATCCGCCACGCGTGCGGGGCGTCGCCACGGTTGAAGCCCACGAGCAGGTCCTCGGCCCCGTCGGTCCGCCGGAACGCGAGAAACTTCGCCGCGTCGTCGGCGGGCAGGAACTCGATCGTGCCGTGGCGGAGCGCCGGGCAGCGCCTGCGGAGATCGATGGCGGCCCGATAGAAGTCGAACAGCGCCCGGTCGAAGGCGACGGCATCGGCCGTCCGAGGCCGCCCGCGGGGATCGGCCGCCTGCGGCGCATACGTCATCTCCGGCCACACCATGGGCATGCGGTCGCACGGGTCGTCGGCTCCCCACATCCCGGCCTCGGTGCCGAAGTAGATCATCGGGGCGCCGAGATAGGTCATCTGCAGCAGGGCCACCATCCGCTGGATCCGCCGCTCGCGGTCGCCGGGCCTGCGGACCGCATAATCGGCGTGCTGCCGCGGGGAGACGTCGATGTCGTAGTCGAACCGCGCCGGCTGCGCGTAGGCCCGGCGGGCGGCGTTGACGATCATCGACGCCAGCCGGTCGGTGTCGTGCGAATCGACGAGGTTGAGCATCGCATACCGCATCTCCGGCGGGTGGTCGTCGAGCCGGTCGTGGAACTCCGCCGCCGCCTTCCCGGCCGGCATGGTGGAGTCGATCAGGTAGCCCTTGGTCGGAAACGAGAAGCCGAAGTAGTTCATCGTGGCGTCGAAGGCGCCGGCGCCGAGAAACGTGCTCGCCTCATCCCACTCCTCCGCCACCGTGTAGGCCTCGGGGTTGAGCGACTGCACGAGGGCGTGCCAGTCGCGCCAGAAGGCCACGGGCACCTCGCGGGCCACGTCGAGCCGCCAGCCGTCGATGCCGTCGGCCGGATCGCCGTCGCCGTCGGGATCCATCCAGCGCCGGGTGATGTCGAGCACGTAGGCCTTGGGGCCCGGGTGCAGGTCCTTGCCGTCCGCGGTGTCGGCGAACTCGGGCAGGGTGTCGACGCCCCACCAGCACTTGTAGCGGAACTCGCTGGCGGCGGTGGCCGGGTCGTCGAACTGGTGCACCGTATACCAGGCGACGTAGGGCGATTCCCGTCCCCGGGCCCGGATGTCGTTGAACGCGAAGAAGTCGCGGCCGGTGTGGTTGAACACCCCGTCGATGATCACCCGCATGCCGCGGCCGTGGGCCTCGCGCAGGAGCGTGAGAAAGAGCCGGTCGGCGGCCGTCCACTGCCAGGTCGTCGGGTCGCTCGTCTCCCTGTCCATGGCCGCCAGATCACCGGCGGGATCAGGGCCGAAGAACGGGTCGACATGATGGAACGAGCTGCCGTCGTACTTGTGGAGCGACCGGGCGTGAAACACGGGATTGAGGTACAGGGCCGTGATCCCGAGATCCTGGAGGTAGCCGAGCCGGTCGATGATGCCCTGGATATCACCCCCATAGCGGCGGTGAAACACGCCGTGCTCGAAGAAGTCGGGGCCGAGTTCCCGCTCCCACTCGGCCCGGGCGTACCAATCGCCCGTCCATGGAGAGATCGCCCACGAGCGGGGCACCTCCGCCTCCAGCGACTCCCGGGTCGGGTCGTTTGATCGATCGCCGTTGGCGAAACGCTCGGGAAACACCTGATAAAAGACGGCGTCCGCCACCCATGCAGGCACGTTCGGGGTGGCGGCCGCTGCGATCGAGGCGACGACCGCTGCAACGTACATGGTCGCCGACATCACCACGACCCGTGAACGATCCATGGGACGGCTCCGTACGAAGGTCGAAACCATGCTGCGCACCGGCACGAACCCCAACGTGTCATGGGGATTGCCGAAACGTTGAACTTGCCGATACGTAAGGTGTAGCATAAAAAATCCCGAAGGCGTTTTCCACATACCACAATGCGAAAAAAGCGTATGCGGGACGGAAACCTGACTGAAACAGGCGATCAGACGGCGGGGGCTTCGCGGCTCGGCAGGCGTGCCGAACTCGCCCGGGGAGCCCGTTCGTGCTGGATCGTCGGCATCGCCGTATGCCTTGGCGTTCGGTCTGCTGCCGCAGCAGACACGTCTGCGCCCGCCATCCTGCAGTGGTTCGACTCGTCGTACCAGACGCAGGAAAAGCGGGTGGCAGACTTCTTCAAGGCCGGCTACGGGTCGACGTGGATTCCGCCCACGGGGAGGGCCGACTCCGGGAACCAGTCGGTGGGCTACGACGTCTTCGACCGGTTTGACCTCGGCTCGACGAACAACGAGACGCTCTACGGAACGGAAACGGGTCTGCGGCGGTTCGCCTCCACCATGCATCGGGCGGCCGGCGACGTGATCGTCGACCTCGTCTGGAACCACAACGGCTTCAGCAACAGCGGCAACGCCGGATTCGGTTCGGCGGGGGGCTATCCCGGCTTCGTGCTTTCTGCATCCGGGGTGCCGGATGGCGACTTCCACGGGGCCTTCGAGACCGGCGACCTCAACGGCCGTCTTGCCGGCCTGATCGACATCAAGCACGAGACCAACCTCCAGTTCATCCGCCACCCGGTGGCCGCTGGCAACCCGCAGACCATCCCCGCGGGCACGCTCCGCAACCAACCCAACGCGGCCAACGCCCGGTTCTACCCCGATCGCAACCTCGGCGGCACGACGCGCTACAACGCCAAGACCGGCCAGAACGCCACGCTCTACTCCTTCAACCTCGCCAGCGGCACGGCCGGCGATCCGGTGGCCGAAAACGCCACGGGCCTGCTGATGCGAAACGCCCGCTGGCTGATCAACGACGTCGGGGTGGATGGCTTCCGCTTGGACGCGGCCCGGCATTTCGAGCCCTGGGTCCTCAACTATTTCGACGAGGCCGTGTACCGGGCCAATCGGCGGACGCTGCTCAACGGAGCGCCGCGGGAGGTGTTCAGCTTCAGCGAGAGCGCCTCCACCGACCGGGCCAACCTGATGTCGCAGTTCGTCCGCAGGGACATCGGGGTGATCCCGGCCTCGCAGATCGGCGGCAACCGCGACGCCCTCGATTTCGCCCAGTTCTGGCCGATCAAATACAACCTCTCGAGCAACGGCACGGCCAACGATTTTCGCAGCATGGTCTACGCCGGGCTCGACGTCTTCGACGACGGCAAGGTGAACGGGTCGAGCGGCGTCGTCTTCGTGCAGAGCCACGACGACTTCGGGCCCGACATGATGAACGTGGCGTATGCCTTCTCGCTGATGCGGCCCGGCAACGCCGTGGTCTACTACAACGCCTACGAGCACTACGACCCCGCCCGCACCTTCCCGAAGCCCGGTCGCGGCGACGCCCTGGGCAACTTCGGCAGCACCATCACCACGCTCGTCGATCTCCGCACCCGCTACGGCCGTGGCGACTACCGGGAGCGGTTCATCGAGAAGGAGAACTACGCGTTCGAGCGGAGCAACGCAGCGCTCGTGATGCTCAGCAACCGCAACGACTCCGGCTTCGATTCCCGCACCGTGAGCGTCGACTTCGCCGTCGGCACCCGGCTCGTGGAGCTCACGGGCAACGCGGCCAAGGCCAACGCCACCATGGGCGCCGGCACGATTCCCGAAGTCGTGGAGGTGCTGGGGTCGACGTCCAATCGCTACGTCAATGCGCGGTTTCTGCGGAACAACGGCAAGGATCAGGGCTACCTCGTCTACGGGCTGCCCACCCCGCGGTCGGCCGCTGGCCTGGAGCTCTCCGGCTCGGGCGTCGGGCCGCTCATCGCCGGCGACACGCCGCCCCAGTTCCAGGGCGGGGAGACGTCGGCGCAGACCGGAGCGATCCTCGTGGCCAACGCGGAGTCGCGGCTGGCCAGCATGCGGGTGATCACCGGCGATGCGTTCACCGTCCGCCTGGCCACGCAGGCCATGACGCTCGCCGGCGGCTATCGCGACCGTTCGGCCGACGGCGACCAGGCGATGATCCGGATCAACGAGGGGCTCGATCTCAACGGCAGCGGAGGCGTCGACGTGACCACGCCCGGCGACGTCTCGTACGGATTCGAGAACTTCACCACCACCCGGCTCGCCGGCTATTCCCAGGCCGACGGCAACGGCCTCTACGAGCAGGCGGTCAACGCCACCCTGCTCCCCGAAGGCATGAACTTCCTGACGGTGCGGGCCTACCGCCAGCGGAGCGACGCCGGCCCGGCCGTGTTCAGCGAGTTCAAGCAGGTTCTGTACGTCGACCGGCTGAAGCCCGAATCGGCCTTCGACCAGTACAAGCCCTTTGCCGGCGGCGCGGGCAACAACGACGTCTGGCTCAAGTCGACCGACGGCACGGCGGACAAGGTGAACGTGTTCCAGAACGTGCCGGCGACCGTGAGCGACGCCACGATCCTCGCCTGGGTGAACGCCGGCCAGGGGGCCACCGACAAGCTCGACCGCGACATCTTCAAGACCGGGTTCTTCGGCGTGCCCAACGGCAACAACACCTACACGGTGGTCACGCGGGAGATCACCGGCTCCTCCAACATCCAGCGGATCACGGGCCGCACGCCCGCCAGCGGCCGGGGCGTCGGCCTCGGCGACCTGAACTTCGACGGCGTCCGCGACTCCGGCGACATGACGAACGCCAGTTACGGCTTCGAGCGGGTGCTGAACTCCCGCAACACGGAGTTCAACGCGGCGGCCGATGTCTCGGGCGACGGGCTCGTGGACGTCCGCGACATGCTGCAGATGGAGGGCCTGGTGACGGGAACGGCCAACGCGGCGGCCGCCACGGCGCTGGCGGGCGTCAGGTTTCGCCGGCTCAACTTCGCCAATGACGCCGTGATCAACGAGGCCGACCTGGGCGTGCTCCGCGCCTATGCGGCGGCCCCCGCCGGCGCCGACGTATGGACCTATGACCTCGACGTCGACGGGGCGATCGGGGCGGGCGACGTGACCGCCGCACAGACGCTGTACGGCATGGCCCCGACGGCGGGAATCCCGGTCACGCTCGGGTGGACCGGCAATGACACGACGCTCGGCGGGGCGGGCACCTGGACCACGGCGGGGCTGGCATGGCGCGGCGGCGTGACGAGCGGCACGCTGGCGATGCCGCTCGTGCCCGGCAGCCGGGCCACGTTTGCCGGGTCGGGCGTCGCCGTCACGGTGTCGGGAAGCGTGCTTGCGGCTGCGGGCATCGAGGTGTCGGCCACCGGCCTGGCCACCTTCAGCGGCACGGGGACCATCCTGCTGAACGGCACGGCCGCGGCGGGACGGGAGATCTTCGTGGCCAACGGGTCGCAGGCGTTGGTCGGTGCCCGGATCGTGGCGGCCAACGGGCTTACCAAGTCGGGGAGCGGCCGACTGACGCTCTCCGCCGGCAACGTGATCTCGGGCTCCGTCGCCGTCGCGGCGGGCACGCTCGCGGTCGGCAACGCAGCGGCCCTGGCAGCAGCTCCGCTGATCGTGTCCGGTGGTGAACTCGCCATCAACGCCGGCTTGGGCCTGACCACGCCGGCGCTGACGCTGGCCGGCGGCCGGGTGGACCTTGGCACGGGCATGCTCACGATCGCCGTCGGCGGCATGACGGCCGACACGCTGGTCGCCGCCCTGATCGAAGGCCGCAACGGCGGCGGCTGGGACGGTGCGACCGGGATAGCGTCGTCGGCCGTGGCGGGATTCGTGTCGAGCGGGGAGTCGCGAACGGTGGGGTGGATCTCGAATCCCGACGGCTCCCTGTCCGTCGGCCTGACCGCGGCCGGGGATGCCAACCTCGACGGCACGATCGACATCCTCGACATCGGCCAGTTCCTCGCCGGGGGCCGCTTCGACTCGGCGCTGCCGGCTGTCTGGCAGGATGGCGACTTCAACTACGACGGCGTCGTGGACACCCTCGATCTGGCCGACTTTCTGTCCACGGGGCTGCTCGACCAGGGCAGTTTCGGGGCCGCACCCGCCGCCCGAAGCGGCGTGGCCGCCGTTCCGGAACCCGCTTTTCCGCCGGTCGCCCTCGTGATCGTCGGGGCGGGCGTCGCGATCGTGAGGCGGTTGGCTGGACGCCGTGACGGCGGTGGCGTACCGTGCCGATTGGGGAGCAGGGCATTGCGGCCAGAAGCGAGGAGCGTTTCATGACCACACGGCGACGCAGTGATGGGTTTACCCTGGTCGAACTTCTCGTGGTGATCGCGATCATCGCGACGCTGATCGGGCTCCTCCTCCCGGCCGTGCAGTCGGCACGGGAGGCGGGCCGGCGGACGCAGTGCCAGAACCAGCTCAAGCAGATCGGGTTGGCGGCGCTCAACACCGTGAACTCGGCGCGGATGTTTCCCAGTGGCGGGATCACGCCCTACCCGCGGATCGAGAACTATTCGTCTGGCGGGAAGCCGTTCGGACCGGACCGGCAGGGGCTGTGCTGGGCGTTTCAAATTCTCCCCTACATGGAGGGCGGCGCGCTGGCGACGATCACCAGCACGCCGCAGATCGCCGGTTCCGTCGTGCCCACGTATTTCTGTCCCTCGCGCCGCGGCCCCACCAGCTACGTCAACAACGATCCCAGCCGGACGCAGAACGGCGGCGTCGGCGGCCCGATGACGGTCTGGCTGATGGACTACGCATCAGTGCACCCGGCGCCGGCCCGGTACGAGAACGCCTCGATGTTCGACGCGTCGTTCCGGATGGGCACCGCCGGTGCGGGTGAGATCGCCACCACCACGGGCTGCAGCAACGGCTATGGATTCTGGGGTGCCCAGACCTCGACCATGGACTTCACCCCCGTGAAGCAGTCGTCGCTCGGCACCCGCTACACCGGCTTCCGCGGCGTGATGGTGCGGAGCAGTTACTTCGTCCAGAACGGCAGCGTGACCCGGCTCGAGTATCAGCCCAACACCAGGATCAAGGACATCGCCGACGGCACCAGCAAGACGATGATGATCTTCGAGAAGCGGCTCACCCTGCCCTACACCACCAATGCGTCGGATGACGACGAGGGGTGGTCGTCGGGCTGGGATTACGACACCGTGCGGACGACGATCTGCCCGCCGCAGGTCGACGGCGTGCAGCGGATCGCCGGCACGAACGCCTCGTACCGGACTCCCGGCTCCGCGCATCCGGCGGGCGTCAACTCCGTGTTCGCCGACGGATCGGTGCGGTCCATCGGATACGACATCGATCCCGAGACGTTCAACTGTCTCGGCCATCGGGAAGATGGCCAGTCCATCACGGTTCCGTGATCCGGCCGTTCCCGGGCCCGCGGCGGCCGCCTGCCCACGGCGGGGCTGCCGCATCGACCCGCCGTCGCGGGTTTACCCTGGTCGAACTCCTTGTCGTGGTGGCCATCATCGCCACGCTCATCGGCCTCCTGCTGCCGGCCGTGCAGACCGCGCGTGAGGCGGCACGGCGGACGCAGTGCCTCAACCACCTTCGCCAGCTCGGGCTGGCCGCGCTGCAGTTCCATTCCGCCCGCAGCCGGCTGCCGACGGCCGGCGACTGCTCCGACGGCTACCACGACCCCTTGCAGGAGCGTCGCCCGCTCTACGGCTTTGAGAACGCCGGCTGGCACTTCCAGGTGCTCCCCTATCTGGAGCAGTCGACGCTCGCCGAACAGCGGTCGCGATCGGGCTGGTGGGGCGGCACGCCGGCGCTGGTCGAGATGGCGGTGCCAACCTTCAACTGCCCCAGCCGCGGCCCGAGATTCGCCGTGCAGGGCCTGTTCCAGGTGCGATGCAACGACTATGCCGGGGTCATGGGTCCCGCGGCCGACGACCGCGGCGCCGTCGCCGGGTATGGCTTCCAGTATTCGCAGGCCGCGCCGCCGAACCCCAGGGAGTGGCAGACCGTCTGGACCGGGATGATCGCGAAGGGGGGGCACGCCCAGACGAAGAACGTCGCCGCGCCGGTCATCACCCGGTTTCCGCCGGTGCGCGTCACCGACGTCAAGGATGGCTCGTCCAAGACGATCCTCCTCATGGAAAAGGCCGTCAACGCCCGGTCGGCGAGTTTCTCCCGCACCGGTCCCTACCAGGACTGGTGGGACACCGGGTACTACCACACCGCCGACTACACCGCCCTGCGGATCTTCTCGATCAGCAGTTCGGCGGCGTGGTTCGGCGCAGGCGACATCGGCATTCTCGGCGATTCGAGCCCCCGGCCAGCACAGTGGGTGGAGACCGGGTCGGGCGGTCGAACGCGGGAACTTGGTTTCGGTTCGGCGCACCCCGGATATGCATGCGGCGTGTTTGGTGACGGCTCGACGAAGGCGGTGGCCGATACCGCCGCCGTGGCGGTGCTGATCAGGCTCGGGAGACGCGCCGATGGCGACGACGCCGGCACCGTCGAACCCTGACACGTGGACGCCTGAGAACCGGCCTCGTGCGACGCGGATCGTCGAGCGACCACGCGGTCCCACGGGAACCTCCACGGGAACCTCCACAGGAACCTCCACAGGAACCGTGTCACGCGTGAACCTTCCCGGGCACGTGCATCGCAGAACGCTGCTGGGAGGGCTCGCGGCGGCTGCGGCCGTGGTGGGTGCATGCGCGATGGGTGCGGGCGTCGCCGGCTGTGCCCGGCAGTCCGGCTCGGCGATGATCGCCGCCAACAACGACACCAACGTCAAGCGACTGGGCACGCTCTACGGGTTTTTCCACCTCCGCAACGAGCTGCGAGGCCCCCGGGATGAGGACGAGTTCCGGGCCTTCATCCGCGGCCAGGATCCCAACCGCCTCGCCTTGGCGGGCATCGCCATCGAGTCCCTCGATGCGCTGTTCGTGAGCGAAAGAGATGGCCAGCGGTTTCGGATTCGATATGGGATCGACACGCGGGTGCGGGGGCCGGCCCTGCCGGTGGTCTTCGAGCAGGTCGGCAGGGACGGCCGGCGGCAGGTGGGATTCACAGGCGGGGCGGTCGAGGAACTGGATACCGCCGCGGCAGACGCACTCTGGGCGGGCACCGGCCATCCATCCCCGGCCCCGGGCGACGCACGGACGGACGACCGGGCGTTTTGATCGCCGGAGCCGGTCCCGGAGCGGTTCTTCGCTGACCGCTGGGTGATTGCGGGCGTACGAGCCCATTTCGCCATTGTTGCGAAACGATTTCGCAGGTTTTGCGAAATCATTTCGTCAAAAATGCGAAAGAGCCGGGTCGCAGGCGGTCCCCGCGATCAGAGGGCTCCTCCCCTGCACGTGGTCGTGCCGCCGACTTCGCCACTAAAATATGGTATTTCAACGCGGGTCACGAACGAGAATCACAATTCTGGTGATTCGTGGCACGCCCTTTGCCTGTCCGGCCCGTTGCTGAAGGAGCGTTGTCCAGCGACATCGCTCGCCGCTCGACCTGTTTTCGTCACAACCACGGAAACGTCCCAGCTGCACGGGAAAAGAAGGAGACAGCCATGAACCGCCTGCTGCGAATCATCTGCGGAATCGTCATCGGCTCTGCCGCCGCGATCGGCCTGCTTGCCGCGCGTGCGCAGGCGGGCACCACCACGTACACGAGCCGTTCCTCCTTCGAGGCATCGCTGCCGACGGGCACCTACTTCACGAACTTTCTCAGCGTGCCAGATGCCTTTAACTCCCCCGTTGCGAGCGTCACCGGCACGGGGGGCACTCCGACGGTCGGGTACACGATCACGGCGCCCACGTCAGGACTGGGGGTATTCCCGGACGCCGGCTTCAAGGCGATCGGCAACTGGAATCAATCCCAGAGCATGATCTTCACGTTCAACACCGGCAACGTCGCCTCCGCAGGGGCGGATATCTGGATTTCGGACATCAATGGCAACCGGCTTGCCGGGAACGTGACCGTGAACTTCAGTAATGGATCGAGTGTCTCCGTGCCAAGCACCGCGACCGGTGCGTTCGGCTTCGCTGGGATCACGACCACGGATGCGCCGCTGACGACGATGACGGTCGTAAATTCTCCAGGTGGTTATCTCAACGTTTCAAACTTCTCAGTTGCGGCAGTGCCGGAACCGAGTTCGCTCGTGTTGGCTGTGCTGGGCACGGCGGGGCTGGCCGCCGGAGCCGTGCGTCGCGGGCGAAGGTGCGGGCGAAGGTGCGGGTGAAGGTGCGGGTGAAGGTGCGGGTGTGAGGCGGTCGAAGGCCGCGGGCGGGCCAGGATGGCCGCCGGCTGCAAGCCCGCATGGCGGGTCTGTTGATCAGCCGACGATTCTGGCGTCGGCAGGCGCGGGCGGAGGTTCACGGCGGACGCAGCCGGCTCGAAAGCCGCTGCGCGTACGATATCGTGGCTTCACAAGGAGCTCCATCATGAGCGGTCGCAGCGTGCGGTTGTGGGTCGTCATTCTCGCGGCGGGAGCCGCCGCGTCCCATCCAGAGCGGTCTCGAGCCCAGATCACCACCTTCACGACCCAGGCCGCCTTCCAGGCGGCGCTCGTGCCAGGAAGCGTGACGAACTCCTTTCCCGACATCCCCAACTTCACGGCGGCCGGGCCAGCCCGATACGTGGAGGGCACGCCCTACGCGTCGTACAACATCTATTGTCCCGCCGCGCTGTTCGCCGACAGCGGATTCTCGATCGGCGGCCAGACCGTGCGCGCCGTCGGCAACTACGGCTACGGGAGCCCGGTCTATCTCGACTTCAGCAGCAACAACGTGCGGCAGTTTGGGGCATCGTTCTTTCTCTGCGACCTTCCCGGCAATCTGATCCCGGGCGACGTCACCGTGCAGTTTTTCGACGGCTCGAGCACGAGCGTGCCGATCGTGACCGGTAGCGTGGCGACGAACATGGGTTCGACCGGCGGAGCGAACTTCTTCGGCGTGTCGGTCGCGAACTCGGGGCAGGCGATCCGTTCGCTCACCATCCCCCGTTACCCGGGGACGGGGGTCTACGTCAATATCGGGCCGGTCACAACGACGGCGTTCGACGACGTGGCCCGTTTCTGGTCGGGAGCCGGCAGCGCCACGTCGCTTGGCGGCTCAGGCACGTGGGCGTCGGCGGGGTCGAGCTGGGCCGTCTCGTCGGCCTCGATCGGAGCCTGGGACCCGACGAAGCGGGCGGTCTTCAGTCGTTCCGGCGGCACGGTCGCGGTCGCTGCGGGCGGAGTCTCCGCGGCCCGCGGCATCGCCTTCGATGCGTCGGGGTATTTTCTCGAAGGACCCGGTACTGTCACGCTCACGGGCACGTCCTCCGCGGCCAACGATATCTACGTTGGCCCTGGGATCGCGCCCTCGATCGCAACCACGGTGTCGGCGGCCAGCGGCCTCGCGAAGACCGGTCCGGGGATCCTCCGCGTGACCGGCACGGTGACCGGCGGCCCCGTGACGATCTCGCGGGGCGTGCTCCAGGTGGGCAACGGCGGGACGAGCGGGGCGATCACGGCCTTGGGCGTCGTCAACAACGCGGAACTGGAGTTCAATCGTTCCGACGCGGCCTCGTTCGCGGGCGCGATCTCCGGCACGGGTGCCCTCTACGTCACGGGTGGCGGCCGCACCACGCTCACGGGAACGAGCTCGTACACGGGTGCGACCGGCATCCTTTCCAGCGGCACGCTGGCGATCACGAATGGCGCTGCCGTGGCAGGTTCGGTGCGGGTGTCGACCGGGACCAGTGGCGGCGTGTTCGACGTGTCCGGCGTGTCCAGCGGCTACGCTGTGCCCGGCACGCAGACCCTGACAGGCGATGGCACCGTCCTCGGGTCCGCATCGCTCGGCGGAGGCGCCACGCTTTCGCCGGGCGTGGGCCGTGGCACGATCACGATGTCGGGGTCACTTACCTTCGGCGGCGGGGGCAACTACAACTGGCAGGGCGACGACCTTGCGCTGCCTGCGGGCCAGACCGGCTCGTACGACCTGGTCAGCGTGCTCGGCTCGCTCTCGATCACCGCGTCGGCGACGAGCACCTTCAGGATTAACCTCTGGAGCGTGATCCCGGATGGTTCGAGCGGCCCTGTCGCCGGCTTCGATCCGCTGGTGTCTTCCACCTACACCCTGCTCACCACCACCGGCGGCATCAGCGGCTTCGGGGCCAGCAAGTTCACCATCAATACCAGCGCCACCAACGGCACCGCGGGCTTCATCAACGATCTCCAGGGGGGAACGTTCCGCGTCGCGCAGGCGGGAAACGACCTGCAACTCGTGTTCGCGCCCGCCGGATCCTCGATCACGATCGATGTGGCTTCGGGCGTCACACGGACGCAGACCGCGGCGGGCTATCCGTCGCTCTCCGGCAACGTGCCGGTGGTCAAGACCGGGGCCGGCACCCTGGTGCTGGATCAGGCCAACCCGCTCACGGCCTCGACGACGGTGCAGAGCGGCACGCTGCTGCTGGCCAACGGCGCCGCCCTGTCGACCAGCACGCTCGTGCCCGAGGCGGGCGGCACCATCACGCTCGCACCGGGCCTGCAGACGGCCGTCGGTGGCCTGGTGGCCAACGCGGGAGGCCTCGTCGACGTGGGCAGCGGCATGATCACCGTTGCGGCCGGGCTATCGACCACGGACATGGTGGCGGCCCTCCTGACCGGGCTGGGCGACGGCTCGTGGAAAGGCACCAGCGGCATCGCCTCGAGCGTGGCCGCCGCGAGTGGTGGCTCGCGGACGGTGGGGTGGCTGGACAACGGCGGCGGGTCGGTCACCTTCGCCTTTGCAGCTGCCGGTGACACGAACCTTGACTGGCAGGTCGACGTCCTCGACACGGCCAACTTCCTCTCGAGTGGCAAGCTCGACTCGGGCCTGCCGGCGAGTTGGAACGAGGGCGACTTCACCTACGACGGCTTCGTCGACATCCTCGACTCTGCGGCCTTCCTGTCCACGGGCCTGCTCGATGCCGGTCCCTACAACACAGCGGCCCCACTCGGGGTGACGGCAGTTCCCGAGCCGGGCGGATGGGCCGGCCTCTCCGCGGCGATAGCGATCGCGGTCTGCCTCCGGCGCACGGCTCACCGCGACAATCGTGGCTGACGGGTGACGCTCACTCAGGTGGTTCTGGCGTGCCTCGCGTCACGCGGATCCACGCGTGTTTCGGAACGCTGGTCACACCGCTCCGGCCGCGACGTCGCCACCAGCGTCGACGTCCGCTCCGGTCGTGTCCCAGGAACACATCGAGCAACCCTCGCCCATGGACGGGTTCCAGCCGTAGAAGCAATGGCGGGTCCGTAGAACGGAGCCGGATCGCCAAATTCTGCACCGCGGCGTTGCGGATCTCGACACCGAAGGGCGCGTCGGGACGCCGTAGTTCCCCAAAGCCTGCGAGCCGATTTCACAAATCTTGCGAAACGATTTCGCAAGATTTGCGAAATCGTTTCGTCATAGGTGCGAAATAGCCGGACCGCAGACGTCCTCGGCGGTATGCGGGCCAGGCCTCCTACACGGCGTCGGATAGCCGTTTTCTTGGCAAAAACAAGTGTTTTCAATGACCATGCGATCAAAAATCACCATTCTGGTGATCCGTGGCACGCCAGTTGCAGCCTCTCCCCGTCGGAAAGGTTTTCTTCTCAGGAGTGAATGCCATGAAGACATCGTTTGCAGTGACCGTGGCGGGCGTGATCGCAGCCCTCGCCACCACCGTGTTTGGAGACCAGTATTTTGTGGGGCCGACCGCGTCCTACACCGATGCGATCGGAGATATCGATCCCGGTATCACCACCGCCAACGGAACGCTCGACATCGTCGGGATGGAAGTGCGCAACACCCTCACCGACATCACGTTCAAGCTCACGGTTAACGGGAACGTGACCAACCCAGACTGGGCGAAGTACATGATCGGGATCGCCACCCAGAAGACCGATGGCACGCTCGACGGCAACGGCTGGGGCCGGCCGATCAACCTCTCCTACGACAATGATCCGTTCGCGTTGCAGATCAAGGGCATGAATCACTGGGTCGGTTCGTGGGTGGATGGCTCGAGCCAGAAGCCGATCGGTGGTTCGGAGTTCTACACCTACAACAACGGCACCAACGGATGGGATGCGAATGCCCAGTCGTGGAATGGCTCGAACCCGTATCCGTGGCCTTACACCGTCACGGCCGGAGCCCAGAGCACCGTGGCATGGACGTTCTCGCTGGCGCAGTTCGGCCTCAACGTCGGCGACCAGTTCTACTTCGACGTCTACTCCTCGGGCGGCGGCGGCGGGGACAGCGCGGTGGATGCTCTCTCCGTGAATACGCCATCCATTTCAAACTGGGGTGACACCTTCACCACCACCAACGCCCTCTCCTACACGATCGCGATTCCCGCCCCGGGCGCGGTGGCTCTGGTGGCTTTGGCCGGCATGGTGG
>JBJTQP010000168.1:0-34877 GCA_046075685.1 Planctomycetaceae bacterium
GGTCCACATCGGCCTCGACTACTTCGACGCCAGCATCAACCGGATCGCCGCCTGGGCCATCGGCACGCGAAACATGCTGCGGGCACTGCTCGTCGCGCTCCTCGAGCCGCCGGCGATCCGCCGGGCCGAGAAGGAGGGCGATCTGACCGCCCGGCTGGCGCTCCAGGAGGAGGCCAAGAGCCTCCCCTTCGGCGCCGTGTGGGATCACTACTGCCACACCAAAAATGTGCCCGTCGGCGAGGCCTGGCTCGACGACGTGCGGACGTACGAGAAGACCGTCACGGGGAAACGGACATGAGCGACCTGCTGCACGACGTCGAGGAACTGGAGCACGACGCGAGCTCCGAGTACGAACGGCGGCGGGTGCCGGAGAGGGCCCTCAAGGGCCCCAGCGCCTTCTGGGGCATGTACGCCGGCGAACATACCGCCGGCACGGAGTTCATGATCGGCCCCCTGTTCGTGAAGTGGGGCGCCGACGCCTTCGGGCTGATCGTGGGGCTGTTGCTCGGCAACCTGCTCGCCGTGCTCACCTGGCGCTACCTCACCGCCACGATCGCCTGCGAGCAGCGGCTCACGCTCTACTACAAGCTCGAGAAGATCGCCGGCGGCCTGCTCGTGAAGCTCTACAACCTGGCCAACGGCCTGCTGTTCTGCTTCCTCGCCGGCTCGATGATCACCGTCTCGGCCACGGCCGTGGGGCCGTTCTTTCCGCCAGGCACGATCGAGATGCCGACGTTCCAGTCCACGATGCCGACGGGGCCGGCGTGGGTGATCTCCTGCATCGCGATCGGCGCGGCGATGACGCTCGTGGCGCTCAAGGGCTACGGCGTGGTCGCCCAGGTGGGGCACTATGCGGCGCCCTGGATGTTTCTCGTGTTTGTGGCCTGCGCCCTGGTCACGCTCGGCCGACTGGGCACGACCGACCTCTGGGCCCTGCTCACGCCGGCGGCCGACACGCCGCGGACGATCTCGTTCCTCGGCATCGTGTTCTTCGCCTGGTTCTGCAACGCCGCGATGCACATCGGGATGGCCGACCTCTCCGTGCTCCGGTTCGCGAGGCGGCCGAGCGCCGGCTGGGCGAGCGCGTCCGGGATGTTTCTCGGGCACTACGTGGCCTGGATCTGCGCGGCGCTCCTGCTGATCTACTGGGTGAAGCAGCACGGCGTGGATCCGCAGGTCGGCAAGGATCCGGGCACGATGGTCAACGACGCCGTCGGCTGGGCCGGACTGATCTGCGTGATCATCGCCGGCTGGACGACCGCCAATCCGACGATCTACCGGGCCGGCCTCGCCTTTCAGGCAATGATTCCGGGCATGAGCCGCGTGGAGGCCACGGTGCTCGCCGGCGGCCTGTGCATCGCGGCCGGCATCTTTCCCGCCTTTGCGATGAACCTGCTCGACTTCGTGGGCATCTACGGCACGATCCTCGCCCCGATCGGCGGGATCATCGTCGTGGACCACTTCCTCGCCGATGCCGTGGGCATCCCGCGGGATCCGGCGGAGCGGAGCGGGTCGGCGTTCAACATGAGCGTGCTGATCGCCTGGCTCGTGCCGGTGGCGGTGGCGATGTGGCTCTACAAGACGCAGGGCGTGTTTGCGTCGTACCTGCCGCTGCCGTGTGCGATCGCCTGCGGGGTGCTCTACATCGTGCTCTCGAAGATGGCCGCGCGGGAGGCCATCCCCGTGCGAGCCTGAGTCATCGAGCGTAAGGAGAGATCACCACCATGAAGATGGCAGCCACGTCGATCGGGCTTCTCGCGCTGGCCGGCACGATCGTGCCGCCGGCGGTGTTCATGCTGCAGTCGATCGCGGCGGGGCCGGGCGGGTCGCCCGCGCTCGCGCTCGACACGGTCAAGGCGATCATGCTCGTCTCGACGATCGCCTGGTTCGTCGCCGCCCCGTTCTGGATGAAGGTGGAGTGACCCTGCATCAGGCGGGATCATCAAGCGGGATCCAGCGTGCTGCAAATCCTACGGTAGCAGCGTACGATTTGCAGGATGTGGATTCGGCGGGCCATCGAGCAGCGAATCGCCTCGCTGGCGGCGACGCGGCCGGTCGTCGTCATCACCGGGGCGAGGCAAACGGGCAAGACGGCGCTCGCGCGGCGGCTCTTCCCCGGCCATGCGTACGTGTCGCTCGATCTCCCCTCCGCGGCGGCGCAGGCGGAGCACGATCCGTCGACGTTCCTGACCACCCACGCGGCCCCCGTGGTGATCGACGAGGTGCAGTACGCTCCCGGCCTGCTGCGGCACCTGAAGCGGGCCGTCGATGAGCGTCGCGGGGAGCCCGGTCGCTTTATCCTGACGGGCTCTCAGCCGTTCACGCTGATGCAGGGTGTGTCTGAGTCTCTGGCAGGTCGCGCCGCCATCGTCGACGTTGAGGGACTTTCGTTCACCGAGATCCGGGCGGCCCGTCCGGGGCTCGCGATCCCGGACCTGCTCCTGCGTGGCGGATTTCCGGAGTTGCATGCGGATCCATCCATCGACGTGGGCGAGTTCATGCAGTCGTACGTCGCCACCGACCTCGAGCGAGATCTCCGCAGCCAGCTTCGCGTGGGCAGCCTGCGCGATTTCGAGCGCTACATCCGCTCCGTCGCGTTGCGATCCGCGCAGCTGCTCAACAAGGCGGAACTCGCCCGCGATGTGTCGATCAGCGGCTCCACGTCGGGGGAGTGGCTGGCCCTGCTGGAACGGGGCGGGATCGTGTCGCTGCTCGAGCCGTGGTTCTCGAATCGCGGCAAGTCGCTCGTCAAGACGCCCAAGGTCTACATGCGCGACACGGGGCTGGCAGCGTTTCTGATGGGGATCCGCTCGGCGGATGAGCTCGTCGCCTCGCCGCTCGTCGGGGCGATCTGGGAGACGTTCGTATGCGGTGAACTCCGCCGGGCGTTGGTGTTGGAGTCGCCCGCACGACACCTGCATTTCTGGCGGGATCGCACCAAGGAGGCCGACTTCCTGATCCATGCCGGCGGCATGTTTTCACTTGGGGATGCCAAGTGGACGGAGGAACCCACCGCGAGCGACGCGGCGCGGCTGTCACGCATTCGCGACGAACTGCCGCCGGGCCGCGTGCGTCGGATGGCGATCCTCTGCCGTGCGCCGCATCGGCATCCCGTCGTCGCCGGGGGGAGTCCGCCTGTCGAGGCCATCGGACCCGACGCGGCCGCCGGGTTCGCTACGCTGTGAGGGGCATGTGTCGACTGGGAGACCGGGGATGAACCGTTTGCGGGCATGTGGGACGGGCGGGCTCTGGCTGCTGCTGGCTTTCGCAGCCATCGCGGAGCAGCCCGGGGCGGCGACGCGGTCGCCGATCGCGGAGTTCTACGTCGCTCCCGTCCGCGTCGTGTGGCAGAGCGAGCGGGGCGTCAGCGACACGGGCACGCTCCTCGCCCCGCACGCCGGCCAGCCCGTGCTCGAGGCGCCGCTGCCCCCGTGCCTGATCGAGACCACGCCCGGCGCAACCGGCGGCGTGCTGCTCGACTTCGGCCGCGAGATCCAGGGGCACGTGCGGCTCTTCACGCCCCTCACCCCGGGCAAGGAGCCGGTGCGGGCGCGGATCAGGCTCGGCGAGTCGGCGAGCGAGGCGATGGCCGACCTCGGCGGCAAGCGGAACGCGGGCAACGACCATGCCGTCCGCGATCAGGTCGTCACCCTGCCGTGGCTGGGCACGCAGACGATCGGGCCGAGCGGCTTCCGGTTCGTGCGGATCGACGCCGTTGATCCGGAACGGCCGATCCGGCTCACGCAGGTGCGGGCCGTGCTCGGCATCCGCGACATGCCCCGGATCGGCTCCTTTCGCTGCTCCGACGAGCGGCTCACCCGGATCTGGGAGGTGGGGGCCGACACGGTCCACCTCTGCATGCAGGACTACCTCTGGGACGGCATCAAGCGCGACCGGCTGGTGTGGATCGGCGACATGCATCCCGAGGTGAGCACCATCAACGCCGTGTTCGGGTTCAACGACGTGGTGCCGGCCTCGCTCGACCTGACCCGCGACGTGACGCCCGCGACCACGTGGATGAACGGCATCTCCAGCTACTCGATGTGGTGGGTGCTGATCCACGAGGAGATGTGGCGGCATCACGGCGACCGGGCCCATCTCGACGCCCAGAAGAACTATCTGGCGGCGCTCCTGGAGCGGCTCGCAACGCTCGTGGGGCCCGATGGCCGCGAGAGGATCGACGGGATGCGGTTTCTCGACTGGCCAAGTTCACCGAACAAGCAGGGGGTGACGGCCGGCCTGCAGGCGCTGCTGGTGATGACGCTCGATGCCGGCGCCCGCCTGATGACCGAACTGGGCGACGACCGCGTGGCCGGCCTGTGCACGACCGCCGCCGACCGCGCCCGGAAGGTCGTGCCCGATGCCAATGGCTCGAAGAGCGGGGCGGCGCTGCTGGCCCTGGCCGGCATGCGCGACGCCAAGGAGACGGCCGAGGCCGTGCTGCTCCCCGGCGGCCCCGCCGGCGTGTCGACGTTCTACGGGTTCTACGTGCTCAACGCGCTGGCCAAGGGTGGCCACGAGACGGCGGCGCTCGACCTGATCCGCACCTACTGGGGCGGGATGCTCGACCTCGGGGCGACGTCGTTCTGGGAGGATTTCGACCTCGCCTGGACGAGGGACGCCACGCGGATCGACGAGCTCGTGCCCGCGGGCCGGAAGGACATCCACGGCGACTGCGGCGCCTACTGCTACGAGGGCTTTCGGCACAGCCTCTGCCACGGCTGGGCCAGCGGCCCGACGGCCTGGCTCTCGCGGCACGTGCTCGGCGTGTCGCCGGCCGCCCCAGGGTTTGCAAAGGCCCGGATCGCGCCGGTGCTCGGCGACCTCGACTGGGCCGAGGGCACGTATCCGACGCCGCGGGGGCCGATCCGCGTGCGGCATGAGAAGCATTCCGACGGCGCGCTGCGGTCGTGGGTGACAGCGCCTGAGGGCGTGACGATCGAGGCGGCGGGCACGACGCTGATGCCGCCCCCGGGAGCGGGAGAGGGCAGGGGGCTCGCCCCGGTGGCCCTGCGGTGCGAATGGCTCGAGGAGCCGCAGGGCATCGGCACCCGTGAGCCGCGGCTCTCCTGGATCGTGACCGCTCCCGACGCCGATCGCGGTCAGCGGCAGACGGCCTACCGGCTGATCGCGGCGCGCGATGCGGCGCGGCTCGAGCCCGGCAAGGCCGATCTCTGGGATACCGGAAAGGTCGAGTCGGGCGAAACACTGGGCATCGTGTACGCCGGCACGCCGCTGGCCGGCGGCAGTCTCGTGCACTGGCGGGTGATGGTCTGGGATCGCGACGGCCGCGAGTCGCCCTGGAGCGAACCGGCCGTGTTTTCGCTGGGGCTCCTCGACGTCGGCGAATGGAAGGGGCAGTGGATCTCGGTGCGCGACGAATCGCCGCTGCATGCCGATCGGGCGACGCTGCACCTCCCGCCGGCCCGCCACTACCGCAAACCCTTCGCCACGGCGAAGCCCGTGAAGCGGGCGGTGCTCCATGGCACGGCCCTGGGCCTCGTCGACTGGTCGATCGACGGCCGCCGCGTGAGCGAGGATCTCTTCCAGCCGGGGTGGGCCGACTATCACCGCCGGGTGCATGCCCGCACCCACGACGTGACGGGCCTGCTCGCGACGCCCGGGCCGCACTGCCTCGGGGCGGTGGTGGCCGATGGCTGGTATGCGGGCTACGTGGGCTACGGTCGGCTCGTCGGCTACGGGCCGCACAAGACCGGACGGAACATCTACGGCCGGACGCCCGCCATCCTCTGCCAGCTCGACATCGAGTATGCCGACGGCACGCGTGACAGCATCGTCACCGACACCACGTGGCACGTCACCGATGCGGGGCCGATCCGCGAGGCCGACTTCCTGATGGGCGAGGCCTACGACGCCCGCCGGGAACTCGCCGGCTGGGACGCGGCCGCTTTCACCGAGGACGAGTCCACTTGGAAGGCTGTGGTGCCGGCCGAGGCGAACGCCGCCGTGCAGGCGCCGTTTTTCGAGCCGGGCCTGAGCCGCGAGGTGCGGGTGGGGTTCGTGAAGCCCGCGGCGATCGTGGCGTATGCCGCCCAGCCGATCCGCGTGACGGAAGACCTGGCGGCGAAGAGCGTGCGGGAACACGAGCCCGGCGTGTTCATCTTCGACATGGGACAGAACGTCGCGGGCGTGGTGCAGCTGAAGGTGGCGGCACCGGCCGGCACCGAGATCCGGCTTCGCTTCGGCGAGATGCTCCATCCCGACGGTCGGCTGATGACCGAGAACCTGCGGAAGGCCCGGGCCACCGACACCTACGTCTGCAAGGGCGGCGGCCTGGAGACCTGGACGCCGCGGTTCACCTACCACGGCTTTCAGTTCGTGGAGCTGACCGGCCTGCCCGCGGGCACGCTGCCGCCGCTGGACACCGTGACGGGCCTCGCGGTCCACAACGACACGCCGCCGGCGGGGCGCTTCGCCTGCAGCGACGACCTCCTCACCCGGTTCTGGCGGAACACGCAGTGGACGCAGCGGGCCAACTTCGTCGAGGTGCCCACCGACTGCCCGCAGCGGGACGAGCGGCTCGGCTGGATGGGCGACGCCCAGGTCTACGCCCGCACCGCGACCTTCAACGCCGACGTGGCCGCCTTCTTCACGAAGTGGATCGACGACGTCCGCGAGGCCCAGCGCCGCGAGGGCAGGGACGCCGGCGCGTACCCCGACTACTGCCCCTATCCCTTCGCTCACGGCAAGCCGGGCGCCACCTTCGGCACCGCCTGGACCGACGCGGGCGTGATCTGCCCGTGGACGATGGCGATGGTCTACGGCGACCGGCGGCTCGTGGAGCGGCACTGGGACTCGATGACGGCCTTCATGGACTGGCGGCAGAGGCTCGATCCGAAGCTCGAGGGCGTGGCCGCGGGCAACCAGTGGGGCGACTGGCTCAACGTCGCCGAGCCCACGCCGACGGCCTTCATCGACCTCTGCTTCCACGCCCAGTCGGCCCGGATGATGACGCAGATGGCCTTCATGCTCGGCAGGGCCGACGAGGCCGCCGCGCACCGCCGCCGCTTCGAGGCCCTGGCCGATGCGTTTTCCCGCACATACCTCCGCGCCGACGGCACCGTGAACGTCGACACGCAGACCGCCTGCGTGCTGGCGCTGGAGTGCGGCCTCGTGGCGGACGACCGGGCGGCGCCCGTGGCACACCAGCTCGCGGAGCGGATCGCGAAGAATGGCTTCCGGATGGCGACGGGCTTCCTGGGCACGAAGTCGATCCTGCCGGCGCTCTCGAACCATGGCCACCACGACCTTGCCTGCCGGCTCTTCCAGAGCCGCGGGTTTCCCAGCTGGGGCTACGAGGTGGAGCAGGGGGCCACCAGCGTCTGGGAGCGATGGGACAGCTTCACCAAGGAGCACGGCTTCGAGGGAACGACCGGCAAGAACAACGCCGCCATGAACAGCTTCAGCCACTACGCGTTCGGGGCGGTGATGGAGTGGGGCTTCCGCACGCTCGCCGGCATCGACGCGATCGATCCGGGCTATGCCCGCATCCGCATCCGGCCGCGGCCGCCGACCCCCGGCAGCAATCCCGACCGGGCTGCGATCGACTGGGCGAAGGCCGACTACGACAGCCCGCGGGGGCCGATCCAGAGCCACTGGCGGCGGCTCGACGGCGGCATCGAGATGCGGGTGCGGATCCCGGCCAACACCACGGCCGTGGTGCACGTTCCGGCGCGGGATGCAGCGAGCGTGACCGAAGGCGAGCCGTCGGGCAAGGAGCAGGGCCGGCCGGTGGGCGGCGGCGCGGTGCCCGGCGTGAAGGTGCTGGAGGACGCCCCCGGCGCGGTGATTCTCGAAGTGGGCTCGGGCGAGTACCGGTTCGTCGGCCGCTGACCGGCCGCGGGCCGCGTCAGTACTTCGGCACCGTCGGATCGACCTGCTCGCTCCAGGCGTCGATGCCGCCGGCCATGCTCTGGACGTGCGCGAAGCCGCGGTCGCGGAGCCACGTGGTCACCCGCATGCTCCGCATGCCGTGGTGGCAGTGGACGATGATCGGCTCGGCCTCGCGGCCGGCGAGCTCGCCGACGCGACCGGCGAGCTCCTGCATCGGGATCAGCACGGCGCCCGCGATCCGCGCCGCGGCGTGCTCCTCGGGCGTGCGGCAGTCGAGCAGGAGCGGCGGCGTTGCCGACCGCAGCAGCGTGGCGGCGTCGGCGACGGTGATTTCCAGGGGCGTGGCGGTCATCGGTTCACCGGGAGGTTCTCGGGCTCATGCTCCCGCGGGCTGCGGGAGGCCGCCGCAGCGGGCCCGTCGCCTGCGGACGCCCGCGGCGAGGCGGTCGAGCAGCCGCACGCTCTCGTCCCAGCCCAGGCAGGCGTCGGTGATCGACTGCCCGCGGACGGCGGCCCCGCCGGCGACGAGATCCTGGCGGCCCGCGACAAGGTTGCTCTCCACCATCACGCCCACGATCGTGGCGGCGCCCGCCTCCAGCTGCGCGGCGATGGCGTCGGCCACGACCAGCTGCCGCTCGGGCTGCTTCGACGAGTTGCCATGGGAGGCGTCGATCATCAGCCGGGGAGGCAGGCCGTGGCGGGCGAGCACGTCGCAGGCCGACTGCACGCTGGCGGCGTCGTAGTTGGGCGCCGACCCGCCGCGGAGGATGATGTGGCAGTCGTCGTTGCCCTTCGTGGAGACGATGGCGGTGTGGCCGCCCTTCGTGACCGAGAGGAAGTGGTGCGGCCGCCGCGCCGCCAGGAGCGCCTCCGCGGCGATCCGCACGTTGCCGTCGGTGCCGTTCTTGAAGCCCACGGGGCAGGAGAGCCCCGAGGCCAGCTCGCGGTGCACCTGGCTCTCGGTGGTGCGGGCGCCGATCGCCCCCCAGGCCACGAGGTCGGCGATGTACTGCGGCGTGATCATGTCGAGAAACTCGCACCCGGCCGGCAGGCCCAGTTCGTTGATCTCGACGAGCAGTTCCCGGGCCGCCCGCAGCCCCTTGTTGATGTGGAAGGTGTTGTCGAGGTCCGGGTCGTTGATCAGCCCCTTCCAGCCGACGGTGGTCCGGGGCTTCTCGAAATACACCCGCATCACCACCTCGAGGTCGGCGGCGAGCCGCAGCCGCTCCGCCGCCAGCCGACGGGCATAGTCGAGCGCCGCATCTGGATCGTGGATCGAGCACGGCCCGATCACCACCACGAGCCGGTCGTCGTCGCCCGGAAGGATCGCGTGCAGCGTGGCCCGGGCCGCGGAGACGACCCCGCCGACGACCTCCGTGCAGGGAAACTCGCGGAGCACATGGGCCGGCGGCGAGAGCTCCTTGATGTCGGCGATGCGCAGGTCGTCGGTTTGGGATCGTTGGAAACGCATGGCGGGACGCGGGGGCGGGAGGGTCGGGGAGACGGTATGGTACAGTCCGTCGCGGCCATCCGCAGGGAGGCTGCCATTCGCAGGAGTGGATGCGGGGCACGGCGATTTTTCCGGCGTCGGGGAGGCAGAGGCATGCGTGGTGTGTGGGCGGTGATGCTGGCGCTGGCGGGCCTGGCGGCGAGCGGGCTGGCGTCGACGGCGAGGGCTGCGGATGAGCCGGCCATGAAGGCGGTGGACAGGCCGGGCGAGAAGCCGGCTGAGAAGCCGGCCGACAAGCCTGCCGAGAAGCCCACGGAGACGGCGGCTGCGGACCGTGGGCCGCTGGAGTCGGCGGTCACGGCGAAGGGCGCGTTCGAGCCGGTCGACTACGTGGTCGTCGAGTTCCGGCCGAAGACCTGGTCGCAGCCGCTCGACATCGTCCGGGTGGTGCCGCATGGCAGCCGCGTGAACGCGGGCGACCCGCTCGTCGAGTTCGACACCGAGAAGCTCGACCGGGCGATCGCCGACCTCAAGGTGGAGCTCGACCTGGGCGAGAAGGCCCTCGAGGTGGCCCGCCGGGATCTGCCCGCGGCGGAGGCGCTGCATCCGCTGGAGATGGCGGAGGCGGAGCAGGCCGCGAAGGTGGCCGCCGAGGATCTCGCCCGGTTTCTCTCGGTTGAGAAGGCGGCGGCGGAGGAGCAGTCGCGGTTTGCGGTGCGGGCCGCCGAGGAGCGTCTCACCTATGCCCGGGAGGAGCTCAGGCAGCTCGAACGGATGTACAAGGACAAGGACCTCACCGAGGAGACGGAGGAGATGATCCTGCAGCGGACGAGGTTTGACGTCGTGCAGGCCGAGCAGTCGCTCAAGCGGATCAAGGAGAACTCCGACGAGGTGCTCCTGCTGGGGATTCCCCGCCGGGAGATCGAGGCCCGCAAGGCCGCCGGCAGGGCGGCGATCGCCGTGGAGAAGGCCCGGGCGGCCCTCCCGCTGCAGCTGGCGCAGAAGCGGCTGGCCCTGGCCAAGCAGGAGCACGAACGGGCCGAGTCGCTCCGCCGGCTGGCTGAGCTCGAGGCCGATCGCGCGTCGGCCACGCTGCGGGCCCCGCGGGCCGGCATGGTGTATCACGGCAGGTTTCGCGACGGCGCGTGGGGCACGGCGGCCGTGGCGGCGAAGGCGGTGGTCGGCCAGCCCGCGCTGCCTGCCGAACTCGACTTCACGATCCTCGATCCCGACCGGCTGCAGTTTCGGGCGAAGATCGAGGAGAAGGATCTCCACCAGCTCACCACCGGCCTGGCCGGCCGCGTCGAGTGCACGGGGTATCCCGACGTCGACGTGCCGGTGACGCTCGGCCCCTTCGTGCCGGTGCCCCGCGACGGCGCGTTCGAGGCGATGTTCGCCGCCGCTCCGCGGGAGGGCGGCCCGAAGCTCCTGCCGGGCATGACGGGCACGATGCGGTGCGTGGTGGCGAAGCGGCCCGATGCGGTCACGGTGCCGAGCGGCTGCGTGTTTCGCGACGAGGACGGCGGCCGGCACGTGTTCGTGATCGGCGCCGACGGCACGCCCGTGAAGAAGGCGGTGAAGACGGGCCTCGTGGCCGCCGGCCGCACGGAGATCCTCGAGGGGCTCTCCGCGGGCGACCGGGTGCGGACGACGAAGCCGTGAGATCCGCGCCCTTGAACATCCGCCCTCTGCTGGCATGCATGGTCGTCGGCGGGGCCATCACGGCCCGGGGAGAGTCGGGGCCCGCCGTGGCCGAGCCGGCGGCGGCGTCCGCCGGCGGGCGGAAGTCGCCGGTGGTGGACGTGCCGGCGGCGGAGCTCGATGCGGCCGTGCAGCGCGGCCTGGCGTTTCTGGTGGCCACGCAGAATCGCGACGGCTCCTTCGGCTCGGCCGAGCGGACGAAGGATCTCAACATCATGGCCGGCGTCGGTTCGCACGTCGGCTTCCGCGCGGCCACCACGGCCCTGGCGGTGCAGGGGCTGATCGAGGAGGACGACCGCTCGGCCCCGGTGGCCGCCGCCATCGACCGCGGGGAACGCTGGCTGCTCGATCATCTGCCCGACGTCCGTCGCGACGACCCCACGATGATCTACAACGTCTGGGCCCACGCCTACGGCATCCAGGCCCTCGTGGCCCTGCACGGCCGGCGGCCCGACGACGCGGCCCGTCGGTCCATGATCGAGGAGCGGATCCGCGGCCAGTATGAGAAGCTCGCCCGCTACGAGTCCGCGCAGGGCGGCTGGGGCTACTACGACTTCACCGCCGGCACGCAGCGGCCCGCGTCGTCGTCGACGAGCTTCGTGAACGCGGCCGTGCTCGTGGCCCTGCACGACGCGAAGGCGATCGGCATCGACCCGCCGGAGAAGCTCGTCCGCCGTGGCGTGGAGGCCACCGAGGCGCAGCGGCTCCCCGACTTCAGCTACCTCTACGGCTCCTACCTCCGCTGGCAGCCGCGACGGGCGGTGAACCGGCCCGGCGGCAGCCTCGGCCGCAGCCAGGCCTGCAACCTCGCGCTGCGGCTCTGGGGCGACGAGCGGATCACCGACGCCGTGCTGGAGGAATGGCTCGACCGCCTGATCGTCCGCAACGGCTGGCTCGAACTCGGCCGCAAGCGGCCGATCCCTCACGAGTCGTTTTTCCAGGTGGCGGGCTACTTCTACTACTTCGGCCACTACTACGCGGCGCGGGTGCTCGACGTGCTGCCCGACCGGGTGGCCGACGCCTACCGTGGCAATCTCGCGCGGATCATCCTCGACGTGCAGGATGCCGACGGCTCGTGGTGGGACTACCCGCTCTACGACTACCACCAGCCCTACGGCACGGGCTATGCGCTGATGACGCTGCACCGCTGCCGGAAGCACCGCTGACGACGAACCGTTTCACCGCGACTCCGGAGGTGTTTCATGCACTGGGTCGGTCTGCTGCTCGGGCCGCTGCTCATGGCCCTGGGCTACGCGATGGCGCGCGCGAGCGGCCGTCCGGCTGTGGCGCCGGTCTCGAGGGCCGAGCACCCGGCGATCGGCGGCGGTGACGACGACGAGCACGCGGCCGAGCGGCCGTGGGAGACGGGTTCCGGCGAGGCGGCCGACGTCCGGCAGGCGATCTATGCCTTGGCGCAGGCCGCCCACGAGGATCTCCAGCGGGCCGCCCGCCCCAGCCACATCCTCGGCGAGCCGGGCTTCGAGGCCTGCGTCGAGGCGATGCGGTCGAGCCCGCTTTCCGACGCCGAACTGCTCGACTTCTACACCGGCGACGTCGTCGTGCTGGCCGTGTGCGCCGCCGAGGCACTGGCGCGGCGGCCGATCGGGCGGGAGACCCGCGACCGGCTGGTGCAGACGATCAACGATTTCCATCCCTACACCCGGTTCTTCGGGCTGCGGGCGATTGCAGCGGCCACGCCGGCCACCGAGAGCGCCGTCGGGCTGGTGCTGCCGGCCCTCGACGAGTCGTGGAAGATGCCCCGGGGCCGCGAGGTGCTCGGCGAGTTCGTGGCGGCCCGGCTCGACGCGGGCGATCCGCCGACGCTGCAGGGACTGCGGGGAAGCCTGTCGAACGACACGGCGGAGCTGCTTGCCGAACTGCTCGCGCCGCTGCGGCAGCCGCCGGTCGTCGCGTTTCTGGCCGCGCTGGAGGAGATGCAGGCCGCCCGCGTGGACGTGGAGTTTCTGCGGTCGATCGGCACGTTCGGCGATCCGGCCGCCGATGATCTGCTGATCGAGCATCGCGGCCTGCTCGCGAAGCGGGACCTGATCCGGGCCGCGGTGACTGCGTCGCCGCCGAGGTCGATCCTGCTCGTGGGACCGCCGGGCTCCGGCCGCACGTCGCTCGTTCGCAGCGTCTGGCGGCTGCTCCGTGACGAGGGCTTCAGCCTGTTCCGGGCCGGCCACCTGGAGGTGATCGCCGGCCAGTCGTACATGGGCCAGGTGGAGGGGCAGGTGCGGCGGCTGTTCGACGAACTGAGCCGCTCGAAGCGGACCATCTGGGTGGCCCCCTTCTTCCAGGGATTCCTGTTCGCGGGCCGCTATTCCAACAACCCCACCAGCCTGATCGACCTGATCCTGCCGGCCGTGGCCGACGGCCGGTTTCCGATGATCGCCATCACCGAGCCGGAGGGGCTCGACGTGATCGCCCGCACCAAGCCGACGGCCCTGACGGCCTTCGAGGTGGTGCGGCTCGAGCCGCTGCCCGAGGGCGAGAGCCTCGCCCTGGCCCGCGAATGGGACCGGCGGCGCGAGCATCCGCCGGCGGCCCTCGACGACACGGTGCTCCGCGAGGCCGCGCACCTGGCGCAGCAGTATCTCGGCGAGATGGCGGCACCCGGGAACCTCGTCCACCTGCTCAAGAGCGTCGTCCGCGACCGCGAGGGGGCGGAGCGGCAGACCGTCTCGCTCGACGACCTGATCGCCGCGGTCGGCCGCGCCACCGGGCTGCCGGCGAGCATCCTCGACGACCGCGAGGGGCTCGACCTCGCCGGACTGACGCGGTTCTTCGCCACGCGGGTGATCGGCCAGCAGGAGGCGATCGCGACGCTCGTGGAGCGGGTGGCGATGATCAAGGCCGGCGTCACCGACCCGACCAGGCCGCTGGGCGTGTTCCTGTTCGCCGGCCCGACGGGCACCGGCAAGACCGAGATCGCCAAGGCGCTTGCGACCTACCTCTTCGGCTCCGCCGACCGCCTCCTGCGGATCGACATGAGCGAACTGCAGACTCCCGAGTCGCTCGCCCGGCTCCTCGGCGACGAGCACCGCGACCTCGCGGGCAACTCGCTGGTCGATCGAATCCGGCGGAGCCCGTTCTCGGTGGTGCTCCTCGACGAGTTCGAGAAGTCGCACCCCCAGGTCTGGGACCTGTTCCTGCAGGTGTTCGACGACGGCCGGCTCACCGACCGGCGGGGCGTCACCGCCGACTTCCGCAACGCCATCATCATCCTCACGTCAAACCTCGGCTCGGCCTTGCCGAAGGGGCCCGGCCTCGGCTTCGGCGGGGGCGAGCGGCAGCTGGCCGACTCGGTCGAGCAGGCCGTCGCGCAGGCGTTCCGGCGGGAGTTCATCAACCGCATCGACCGGGTCGTCGTCTTCCGCCCGCTCTCGCGGGACGTGCTCCGCGAGATCCTCCACAAGGAACTCCGCGACGTGTTCGGCCGCCGCGGTCTTCGCAACCGCGAGTGGGCCGTGATCTGGGACGAGTCGGCGATCGACTTCCTGCTCGACCGCGGCACCACCCCCGATCTGGGCGCGCGGCCGCTCAAGCGGGCGATCGAACGGCACGTGCTGGCCCCCCTGGCGCAGACCATCGTCGAGCACCAGGTGCCGAGAGGTGACCAGTTTCTCCTCGTCCGTGCCGCCGGCGAGCGGCTGGAGGCGGAGTTCGTCGATCCCGACGCCGAACCGGCCGATGCCGCGCCGCCGGCCGCGGCGGACGACGGCGTGCCGGCGCTCGAGGCCGTCGCGCTTGATCCGCGGGGCACCGACGACGAGGTGCCCTGCCTGGAATCGCATCTCGGCGACCTCGTCGCCGCCATCGACGACGAGGCGTGGCGGAGCCGCAAGCAGGCGGCGCTGGCGCGGCAGCGGGAGGAGGGGTTTTGGGACTCCCCCGAGCGGTTCAGCGTGTTTGGCATGATCGAGCAGATGGATCGGATCGAGGCCGGCGTCCACTCCGCGGAGCAGGTCTTCGAGCGGCTGCGCGGGACGTCGGCCGCCGGGCGGCATCGCTTCGCCGCGGAGCATGCCGGCCGCCTCGCCCTGCGGCTGCTGCTGCTGGAGACGGCGGTGACCGACGTCCGCGAGGGGCGGCCGCTCGACGCCTTCGTGATGCTCGAGGCATTCGATGCGGGCGATTCCCAGCGGGCTGCGGCCGGCCGGTTCTTCGGCCGCCTGGTCGGGATGGTGCAGGCGTGGGCCGCGCGCCGCGGCCTCAAGGTGGAGACGCTCCTCGAGGACGACGGGGGCGGCCGCACGCCCCGGACGCTGCTTGCGGTCAGCGGGCTGGGGGCCCACACCCTGCTCGTGCCGGAGCACGGCCTGCACGTGCTCGAGGAGCCGGCCGCCGAGGGCCGCGGCTTCGACCGGCTGCAGGTGCGGCTGCGGGTGGCGGCCCAGCCTGAGACGCCCGCGGGTGACGGCCTCCGCGGACTGCGGGCACAGGCCCTCGCCGCGGTCGAGGCGGCGGCAGCGGGGCCGCTGCAGATCGTCCGTCGCTACCGGGAGCGGCCGAGCCCGCTGGTCCGCGACGCCGTGCGGGGCTGGCGGACCGGCAGGATCGACCGCGTCTTCGCCGGTGATTTCGACCTGCTCGCGGCCGCCCGCGACGCCGGCGAGGTGGCCGCTGGCGACGACGCCTGAGCGTTCGCATTTCACCACCGGGGCGCCCCGAGCTGGGACGACGAGGGCTGGTTCTGGAAGTCCGCGGCGGCTAGCGGAACGTCCGCGGCTGGCCCGTCGCCTCGAGCACCGAGAGCCACAGGTCGCCGCTCGGCTCCACCTGGTTGCGATGGCTCACCGCGAGGGCCATCGGGATGTGGACGAACCGGCCGTGCCACCGGCCCACCACCATGGCGGTGCGGCCCGCCAGGGCGGCATGGACCGCGTTCTGGGCGAGCCGGATACAGTAGACGCTGTCGTAGGGATTCGCCTCGACGCTGCGGATCGCATAGCTGGGGTCGATGAACTTGAGGTTGAGCTCCGCGCCGGCCGCGGCGAAGCGGTCGGTGATCCGGGTGCGGAGGAACGAGCCGATGTCGGCGAGCTTCTTGTTGCCCGACGCGTCCACGCCGGCGGCGGTGTCGTGGATCAGGTCCTGGCCGGCCCCCTCGGCCACCACGATCACCGCGTGGCCGCGGCTCCGCACGCGGGCCAGGAGGTGGTCGAGCAGGCCCTGCGGCCCGTCGACCGCGAAGGGCACCTCCGGGATCAGCACGTAGTTGGCATCGGGCTCGGCGAGGGATGCGTAGCAGGCGATGAAGCCCGAGTGCCGGCCCATCAGCTTCACGAGGCCGACGCCGTGGGGCGCCGCCTTGGCCTCCACGTGGGCCGCCCGGATCGACTTGGCCGCCTCGCCGAACGCGGTCTGGAAGCCGAAGCTCTGGTCGATGTAGGGGATGTCGTTGTCGATCGTCTTGGGGATGCCCACGACGGCGATCCGGGCGCCGCGCTCCTCGACCGCGGCGGCGATCTGCATCGCCCCGCGGAGCGTGCCGTCGCCGCCGATCACGAACAGGGCCTGGATGTTCATCCGTTCGAGGCAGTCGACGATCTCGTGGGGATCCTGGCCGCCCCGCGACGTGCCCAGGATCGTGCCCCCCTCCTCGTTGATCGCCGACACCAGCTGGGGCGTGAGGTCGACGACGTCGTGGCCGTATCGGGGGATGAATCCCTGGTAGCCGTTCCTGAAGCCGTGGATCCGCTGCACGCCGTAGTGGAACGTGAGCTCCATCACGAGGCCCCGGATCACGTTGTTGACCCCCGGGCAGAGCCCGCCGCACGTGACCACGCCGGCCCGCATCTTCGGCGGATCGAAGAAGATCGCCTTGCGCGGCCCGGCGGGCTCGAATCCCGGCAGGGCGTCGGCCCGCACGCCGGCGGCGGCCACCAGGCTGGCGGTGTCGGGAAAGAGCACGCGGTCGTCCTCCTCCACGTAGTGCACGTTGGTCTTCCGGCCCTCGATCAGCGGCCGGAGCGGGGAATCGATCCGGCACGGCCCGAGCGTCGCCACCGACAGGTCGCTCATCGTGATCCGCGGGGTCATCGGCTCGCTCCTCGTGCGCTTCCGGCGCGTGTGCGGCGTCTATCCGGTGGTCCGCATTCCCGCCGCGATCCCCTGCACGCAGAGCCGGAGGATCTCGCGGTGATGCTCGCCCGACGAGGCGGGGTCGGCGTCGAGCTCCGCCCGCCGGCGCCGCAGGAACTCGATCTGGATCAGGTTCAGCGGATCGATCGACGGATTGCGGGCCTCGATCGACCGCTGAAACCACGGCGTCGTGGCCAGCAGTTCGCCGCCGCCGACGATGTCAAGGATCGCCTGCCGCGTCCGGTCGCGCTCGGCGGCGATCCGCTGCCAGATGCGGCGGCGCGCGTCGTCGTCGGCGGCCAGCTCCGAGTAGCGCTGGGCGATCACCATGTCGGCCTTGGCGAGGGCGAGCGTGGCGTTGTCGATCGTGGCCTGGAAGAAGGGCCACTGGCGGTACATGTCGCAGATCGCCTGCCACGACCGCCGGTCGTCGTACTTCACCTCCGTCAGCGCCATGCCCAGGCCGTACCAGGCGGGGATCATGCAGCGGCTCTGCGTCCAGGCGAACACCCAGGGAATCGCCCGCAGGTCGTCGAGGGTCCGCTCGCCGCGGCGGCGGGACGGCCGCGAGGCGATCGGCAGCGTCTCGATCTCATCGATCGGCGTGGTCTGCGAGAAATAGCCGATGAAGCCGGGCTGATCGACGAGGTCGCGATAGGCGGCGAACGACTTTTCGGCCATCCGCTCCGCGATCGCCATCCACTCCGGCCGCGGTTCGCTCCGCCGCACGGTCGAGGCCACGAGCGTGGCCCAGGTGACCTGCTCGAGATGGCGGCGGGCGATGTCGGGGTCGTCATACCGCTCGGCGAGCACCTCGCCCTGCTCGGTGAGCCGCAGCGAGCCGTCGAGCGTCTCCGAGGGCAGGGAGAGGATGCCCCGCGCGGCCGGCCCGCCGCCGCGGCCCAGCGAGCCGCCGCGGCCGTGGAAGAAGGTGAGGGCCACGCCGCGGGCCGCGGCCGCCGCATGCAGGTGGCTCTGCGCGTGCTGCAGCCCGCAGCAAGCCGAGAAGTAGCCGCCGTCCTTGGTGCTGTCGGAGTAGCCCACCATCACCACCTGCCGATCGCCGCGGCCGCGGAGGTGCTCGCGGTAGGCCGGCACGTCGAGGATCGCGGCGAGCGTCTCATGGGCGTGGGCGAGGTCGTGAATCTTCTCGAACAGCGGCACGATCGCGATGTCGGTCGTCGCGACCGGCTCGCCGGCCGCCGCGGCCCGGCCCTGTGCCCAGCGCCACAGCCAGAGCACGGAGAGCACGTCGGCAGGGCAGCGGGTGAGGCTCACCACCGCGCCGCCGATCGCGCGGGCCCCGAAGCGCAGGCTGGCGGCGTGCAGCACGCGGAACAGCCGCAGCGAATCGACCGCCAGCGGCCCCAGGCCCGACTCCGGCACCTCGCCGACGCGGCCCAGCGACCCGATCAGGAGCCGCCCGCGGCCGGCGTCGTCGAGCGCCTCGTAGGCGGCGGCGTCGGCCACCACGCCCGCGGCGGCCAGCACGTCGCCCATGATCTCGCGGTAGGCCCGGGCGTCTTGGCGGACGTCGAGCCGCGTCATGTGCAGCCCGAAGGTCCGCACCAGGTCGCACCACGCCTGCGCGGGCGAGTCTTCGGCCAGGCAGTGGTCGTGCCAAAGGGCGTCGAGCAGCGGCTCGAGATCGGCCTCGAGGTCGCCGCCGTCGCGGTAGGCCCAGGCCGGCGCCGGCGCCTCGGGCGACTCCAGCCGCGAGGCCTCCAGCCGGGTGCGGATCATGCGAATCCAGCGGCGGTAGGTCTCGTGTTCGGCGAGCGTCGCGACGGCCGTGGCGATCACCGGCCAGCGGCGTCCGGCGTCGTCCAGCCGCGCAGCGAGCGGCGTTCCTCCGTCGGCCACCCGGGCCGATACGGTGAGCAGGTCGTGCAGCCGGTCGCACCACGCCAGGTGCGCGTCGATGGCGGCGTCGCGGAGCCTGACGAGCGTCGTGGCGGTGACGTCGGCGGTCACGAACGGGTTGCCGTCGCGGTCGCCCCCCATCCACGATCCGAAGGAGAGGAAGGCAGGCACGCGGAACCGGTGGCCCGGGTGGTGCTGGCCGAGGGCCCGCCGCAGCGCGGCGTGCACCTGCGGCACCGCTTCCCAGAGCCGCGGCATGATCGACAGGCCACGATCCACCTCGTCGAGCACGGTGGGCCGCGTGGGCCGGAGAAACTCCGTCTGCCAGAGGAGCACGAGCTCGCTCCGCATGTCGGCCTCGTGGCGGGCCCGCTCGCGGGGCAGCTGGTCGTCGGCGTCGAACTGCTCCAGGCTCTTGCGCATCCGCCGGAGCTTGGCCCGGATCGACCGCCGCTTGGCCTCGCTGGGATGCGCGGTGAACACGAGCTCCACCGCGAGCCGGTCGAGCACGAGCTGCACGTCGTCGGGCGGGGCGCCGAGCGCCGTGAGCTCGGCGATGCCGGCGGCGAGCGACTCGCCCAGCGGCTCCGGATGCCGCAGCCGCTCCCGCTCCCGCAGCACGCGGATCCGCTGGCGATCCTCGGCGATGTTGGAGAGGTCGAAGAAGATGCCCAGGGCGCGGGCCACGATGGTCGCCTCCCGGTCGTCGAGCGATTCGATCCGCGCCGCGAGCGCGGGCTCGGCCTCGTGCCGGCCCTGCCGCCGTTCCCGCGCCAGCCGGCGGACGTCGTCGACGAGGCTGCGGGCGTCGTTGCCGGCGAGTTCGCTGATCACGGAGCCCAGCATGTCGCCGAGGAAGCGGACGTCACGCCTCAACAGCTCGTCGTGCGCGGCGGCGGTGCCGGGGGAGGCGGGCATGGGAGGTGCCGAAGGACTGGCAAGGCGGGCGGTGACGAAGGTTGTACTAGCAAAGCCCGCGCCGCAAAGCCGCGGCCGGCGGGCCGCGTCGTGGGCCCGGTGGAACGCGGGAAAAACGGCATGCGGGCGGTCGCGTGGTCGACGGTGGACCGGCGGGGGCATCCCGGGGACTGCGCCGCACTGCCCGGTTCGCGGGCAGTCGTCAGCCGGTGAACAGCGGGTATGCTCCGGTCATGCACGTGGTCGTCCGCCGCCGAGTTCCGCTCCCCGCGGCCTGCCTCGCCGTCGCGGCGATGGGCTGCGCGGCTGCGGCCGCCGCCCCGGACGACCTGCACGTGGCGACGCCCGATCGCATCCGCGCGATGCAGGCGGAGGCTGAGGCCGCGGGCCGGACCACGTGGGGCTACTGGGGAGACCAGCCCGGCCGGTATGTCTCGCACTCGAGCCATTCCAACCGGCTGATCCCCGTCTACACCTTCGGGATCACGCTCGATGCAGTGAGCGGCACTGCCAGCGTGTATCGAGATGCCGCCCGGCTCGAAGCGCTCTACGGCCGGCTGCCGGAGCAGACCCTCGAGCCGGCGGCCGAGTACTTCGATCAGACCGATGTCTACCGCCTGCAGCTGGCGGCGGCCGACGCGGGAAAGAAGGTGATCGTGCTCGTGGTGTTCGACGGCATGGATTGGCACACCACGCGGCTGGCGGCGATCGCCACCCGCGGCACGGTCGAGTATGCCGCCGGCCGCGGCACCGGCTTCTCGTTTCAGGACTACCGCGGGCCGCCGACAGACTTTGGGTTCTGCGTCACCAGCCCCGCCAACGACAAGACGCTCGTCGACGTGGACGCCCAGATCGTCAGGAACCCAGGGGGTGAGGTGCCCGGCGGATACGACCCTGCACGAGGCGGATTCACGCCCTGGGATCGGCGGGCCAGCCTGACCTACCTGATCGGCAAGGACCGCGAGATGCCGCACGCCTACACCGACTCGGCCGCGTCGGCCACGTCGCTGTGCGCGGGTATCAAGACCTACAACGACTCGATCAACGTCGACGTCGAGGGCACGCCGGTGGAGCCGATCGCCCGCACCCTGCAGCGGCGAGGCTACGCGGTGGGGGTGGTGTCGAGCGTGCCGCCGTCGCACGCCACGCCCGCCTGCACCTATGCCACCAACGTGAGCCGCGACGACTACCAGGACATCGCCCGCGACCTCGTCGGCCTGCCGTCGATCGCGCACCGCGGCGAGCCGCTGCCCGGGCTCGACGTCGTGATCGGCGGCGGCTTTGGCGTGGCGGCCGATCCGGAAAAGGACAAGGACCAGGGCGCGAATCTCGAACTGGGGCCGAAGTACGTGGCCGGGTCGACGCTGGCGGCGATCGACGCGGCCCACGGCGGCCGCTACCGCATGGCGCTGCGGACGCCCGGCCGGCGGGGCGCCGACGTGCTCGCCGAAGCAGCCGCCGCGGCGTTGGCCGGGCATCTCCGGCTGTTCGGCCTGTTCGGCGCGGCCGAGGGGCACCTGCCGTTTTGCACGGCGAATGGCGACTACGACCCGGCGGCTGGAACCCTGCCGACCGACGACCCCAAGGTGGAGAAGCTGCGGCTGAAGTACGGGTCTTCGATCCGCTACACGGAGGCCGATCTGCTCGAAAACCCCACGCTCGACGAGATGGCGACCACGGCGCTCGACGTGCTCTCGGCCCGCGGCCCGTTCTGGCTCCTGGTGGAGGCGGGAGACGTCGACTGGGCGTCGCATGCCAACAATGTCGACAACGCGATCGGGGCGGTCCGCAGTGGCGACGCCGCGGTACGGGCGGTGCTGGAGTGGATCGAGCGTCGCGGCATCTGGGCTGACGCCGCGGTGATCGTGACCAGCGACCACGGCCACGCCTTCGTGCTCACCGCTCCGGAAGCCTTCGCCGGCGGTCGGTGAGCGGCGTTCGGTGCGCGGTACACCGCACCGACGGTGGCTGCGCCGACCAATCCGCCGATGGCGGATCGGTGCCCGGGCATTCGCCGGCTCTCGGGCATGGGCAGCCCCGCGCTGAGATTCTCGTAGCCGCGGGCTTGCAGCCTGCGGAATCCGGCCGGCAGCGGCGCTGAACCGATGCGCGAGGATCGAGTGGAGTCCGTAGCAGGCGTCGGCTGATCACTCCCTCTGATCGCGGATCGCGGATCGGGGATCACGCGTCTCAGCCGATCAGCGACTTCATCTCGCGGACGGCCTGCGTGAGCCCGACGAACACGCTGCGGGCCACGATCGAGTGGCCGATGTTGAGCTCGCCCATGCCGTCGATGCGGGCCACCGGCACGACGTTGCGGTAAGTGAGACCGTGGCCCGCGTTGAGGGCCAGGCCGGCCTGACGGCTCATCGCGCCGGCCCGGGCCAGCTTCACCAGTTCGTCATGGCGGGCGGCGTCGGTCGTGGCGTTGGCGTAGCAGCCGGTGTGGAGCTCGACCGCCGCCACGCCGAGATCGACCGCCGCGTCGATCTGCGCGGGACAGGGATCGATGAACAGCGACACCGCCACGCCCGCGTCATGCAGCCGCCGCACCGCCTCGGCCGTCGCCGCCCGCTGGGCGACCACGTCGAGCCCGCCCTCCGTCGTCACCTCCTCCCGCTTCTCGGGAACGAGGGTCGCCTGACAGGGCTTCACGCGGCAGGCGATGTCGATCATCGCCGCTGCGATGGCGCACTCGAGATTGAGCTTCACCTGCACCGTCTGCCGCAGCACCTCCAGGTCGCGATCCTGGATGTGACGGCGATCCTCGCGGAGATGCACGGTGATCGCGTCGGCGCCGCCGAGCTCGGCGATGGCGGCTGCCCACACGGGATCGGGCTCCACCGTCCGGCGCGCCTGCCGGACGGTGGCGACATGGTCGATGTTGACGCCGAGCGTGGCCATGCGGCAAGCCTCGCCGCCCGCGGGGGCGTTTGCAAGCCGGGCCTGCGCCGGCGGCGGAAGCGAGCCGCCGCCGGCGTCCGGCCGACTGCCGATCGGGAGGCGACTACTGCTTCTGGAGCAGCACCACCGCGTTGCCACGGGGCGTCCGCACGCCCAGGATCACGGTGCCGTCGGCCGCCTCCTCGGCCAGCGCCGCCTCGAACTCCGCGATCGTGGAGACCGGCCGCCGGCCGACCTTGCGGATCAGCACGCCCGGTCCCAGGCCCGCCGCAGCGGCCACGCCGTCGGTGTCGACGCGGTCCACCACGACGCCCTCCACGCCCTCGTAGGCATCCTTGGTCAGCGACGACTTGTCGCGAACCTCGAGACCGAACTCCGCGGCGTAGAAGGTCTCGCCGTCCTCCTCGGCCTCGGGCGTGGGGGCGCCCTTGTCCTTGGCGAGGTCGTTGGGCAGCGGCTTCACGGTGAGCGTGAGCGTCACCTGCTCTCCGTCCCGGAACACCGTCAGCGTGTGGGGCTTGCCGATGGCCGAACGTTCCACGATCTCCTGCAGCGACCGCGTGCCCTTCACGGGCTTGTCGTCGAAGGCGGTGATCACGTCGAGCTCCTGCACGCCGGCGACCGCCGCGGGCGAGCCGGCCACCACCTCGTTGACGAGCACGCCGCTGCGGGCGTCCTTGACGCCCAGCTTGGCGGCCATCCGCGTGTCGAGCGGCCCCATCTTCACGCCGATGTAGGCCCGCTCCACCGAGCCCTTCGCGATCAGCTGGTCGGTGACCCAGCGGGCGAGATTCGCCGGGATGGCGAAGCCGATGCCCTGGTAGCCGCCGCTGTTGGTGGCGATGGCGGTGTTGATGCCCACCACCTCGCCCTCGAGGTTGATCAGCGGGCCGCCCGAGTTGCCGGGGTTGATCGCCGCGTCGGTCTGCAGGAAATGCACCCGGCGGACGCCGCCGAGTTCGCGGCCCTTGCCGCTGATGATGCCGGCGCTGACGGTGGTCTCGAGGTCGAACGGGTTGCCGATCGCGATCACCCAGTCGCCGATCTCCAGCCGGTCGGAGTCGCCGAGCCTCGTGGTCGGCAGACCCTTCGCATCGGTCAGTTGGATCACCGCCAGATCGCTCTCCGGGTCGGTCTTGACGGAAGCCGCCTTGAACTCGCGGCCGTCGGAAAGCTCCACGGTGACCTCGTCGGCTCCCTCGACGACGTGGTTGTTGGTGATCACGACGCCCGACGCATCGACGATCACGCCGGAGCCCGAGCCGGAGCGGCCGGGCGTCTGCCCGCCCTCGGGCAGGTTGAACTCGAAGCCCTCGGGCAGGCCTTCGGGAAACATGCCCTCGAAGGGCGTGCCCTTGAAGGGGTTGTCGCCGCGGCCCCGCGGACCCCGTCCGGAAACCTTCTGGGGCTTGGCCACGCTGCGGACCACGACCACCGCGGGGGTGGCGACCTCGGCGGCCCGGCGGAATGCCTTCGAGAGGGCATTGGCATGGACCAGGTCGTCGCCGGCGGTTTCGGCGCGGCCCACGGCGGGCGTCAGGGCCACCACCACCGCGGCGGCGGCCAGGGCGACCGCGCAGAAGACGCACGCGGCGGGGCGGCGGCCGGCGATCGCGAAGCGACGGACGGGAACTGCTGCAGCAGACATGGGCTTCAACTCCTCAGGAAGGGGCGGTGTGTGACCGGAACCAGCAGGCAACTCTAGGCCCGCACCATGCAAACGGCACCGGCCGGCCCGGGGAGGCCGGCGGTGCTCGTGGAGATGCGTTTCCCTGCTGTACGGGGCCGCCCGGCGGGTTGTTCGGTCCGCCGCCCGCCGGCGGCGAAAATGCCGCCTTGGCGGGACGGTTCGCGTTGACAGTGCCGGGAAAACCCGGATATTTCCCGCACGGAGGCAGGGTTTTGATGGCTGACGCGGCGGACCAGGGTGCGGACGGCGTCGGCATCGACATCGCCGAGTGCCAGCAGCGGATCGGCTACCGGTTTCGCGACCCCGGCCTCCTCGTGGCGGCCCTCACGCATGCGTCGGGTGCCCAGCACCGCCTGGCCTCCAACGAGCGGCTCGAGTTTCTCGGCGATGCGATCCTCGGGTTTTTGGTCTGCGAGCGGCTCTACCGCACGTTCCCGGAATCCCTCGAGGGCGACCTGACGCGGATCAAGTCGGTGGTGGTGAGCCGCGAAACGTGCAGCCGGATCACCGAGCAGCTGGCCCTGGTCGACTTCCTGATCGTGGGCAAGGGCCTCTCGACCCCGGCCGGGGCGGTGCCGCCCTCGGTGCTCTCCGATCTCTTCGAGTCGCTCGTCGCCGCGATCTACCTCGACGGTGGCATGGATGCGGTGCGGCCCCTCGTGGAGCGGATGCTCATCCCGGAGATCGAGAAGGTGGCCAACGGCGAGATGGGGTCGAACCACAAGTCGCTCCTCCAGCAGTGGGCCCAGCGCGACTACGGGATCACGCCCACCTACGAGGTGCTCGAAGAGGTGGGGCCCGACCACAGCAAGAGCTTCCGCGTCTCGGCGCAGATCGGCGGCCGGCGGTATGCCCCCGCCTGGGGCCGCAACAAGAAGGAGGCGGAGCAGCGGGCCGCATCGAACGCCCTGGGCGAGCTGCGGTCCAGCCGTGAGTCGGGCGGCTGAGATCGCCTGCGGCGGCGGAAATGTCGCATGAAATCGCCCGTTACGGGTGGTTCGGCGGCGAGTACGATACAAACCAGGAGGGGCGCTGCCCGAGACCTTCCGCACCGTCCGTGGGTCCCGCCGCCATGTTCGCTCGCGTCACCATGCTCGCGGCCGCGTCGATCGCCGGGGTGGTGGCGTCCGCGCCCAGGATGACGGCCGCCGGCGAACGCCCGCCGGCAGGTGCCCGGGCGTTTCTCGAGCGGCACTGCGCCGCGTGCCATTCGGGGGCAAGCGCCGAGGCCGGCCTCGACCTCGACCGAGTGCGGCTCGACCCGGCCGATCCGGCCGGCGACCGCCCGTGGGCGCGGATGCTCGAGCGGGTCGCGGCCGGTGAGATGCCCCCCGCCGACACCGAGCGGCCGGCCGTCGCGGAGATCGAGGCCTTCACCACCGACATCGACGCCTGGCTGCGGACGGAGATCGCCGCCCGGGATGCGGCGTGGGGCCGCGTGCGGGGCCGACGGCTCACCCGCCGCGAGCTGGAGCGTTCGCTGCACGCCGTGCTCGGGATCGACATCCCGCTGGCGGACATGATCCCCGAGGAGGGACGCCCCGGCGGATACACGACGGTGGCGGCGCGGCAGACGATGTCGCATCACCAGCTCGAGCGGCATGTCGCGGTGGTCGATGCGGCGCTCGAGGAGGCGTTTCGGCGGGCGCTGGGGTCCGCCGACCCGGTGCGGCGGGAGTTCGACGCGGCGGGCATCTCGCGGGTCGACCCGCACGTCCGGTGCCGGGAGCCGGAACTGCTCCGCGGCCAGGCCGTCGTCTGGGCCAACGGCACCATCTACTACGGACGCATCCCCGCGACCACGGCACCGGCCGACGGCTGGTATCGCTTTCGGCTGACGGTGTCGGCGCTGAATCCGCCCGACACCGGCGGCGTCTGGACCACCGTGCACACCGGCCTCTGCGTGTCGAGCGCACCGCTGCTCGATTTCGTGACGGCCTTCGAAGCGACCCCCGAGCCGCGGGAGGTCGAGTTCGAAGCCTGGCTGCCCCGCCGCCACATGCTGGAGATCCGGCCCGGCGATGCGACCCTCAAGCAGGCCAAATTCGAAGGCGGCCAGATCGGCACGGGCGAGGGCGAGCCCCAGCACGTGCCGGGCATCGCCATCGATCGGCTGCAGATGGAGCGGATCCACCGCGGCCCTGACGACGACGAGGTGCGGCGGCTCCTGTTCGCCGACGTGCCGCTCGAGCCCGTGTCGGGCGGCGGGCTGATGCCGCGGCCTTCGGTGCCCGACGCCGACCTCGAGCGGCTGGTCGCCGCCGCCGCCCGCCGCGCGTATCGCCGGCCGGTTGATTCGGAGGACGTCGCGGCCGCGGTCGGCCTCGCCCGCCGCACGCGGTCCGAGGGGGCGAGCTTTGCCGAGGCGGTGCGGGTGGGTCTCCGCGCGGTGCTCTGCGGGCCGCGGTTTCTCTACTTCGCGGGGCAGCCGGGTCCGCTCGACGATCACGCGCTCGCGGAGCGGCTGAGTTTCTTCCTGACCGGCGGCCCGCCCGACGACCAGCTCGCAGCCCGTGCCGACGCGGGGCGGCTCCGCGACGGCGCCGCGCTGCGCCGCGAGGCGGATCGGCTGCTCGCCGGCGAGGGTGGGCGGCGGTTCGTCCGCGACTTCGCCGCGGAGTGGCTCGACCTCGACCAGATCGACTTCACGGAGCCCGATCGCAAGCTCTACAAGGGATTCGACGGAGTGGTGAAGCACGGCATGCTCGCCGAGACGCACCGCTTCCTGGAGGAGATGCTGCGGGAGAACCGGCCGATCTCGCGGCTGGTCGACGCCGATGCGACGTATCTCGACAGCCGCCTGGCGCGGTTTTACGGCATCGCGGGCGTCGCCGGCGACGAGGTCCGCAGGGTCGACGTGAATCCGGCGAGCCACCGCGGCGGGCTGCTCGCGCAGGGCGCGATCCTCAAGGTGACGGCCAATGGCAACAACACGTCGCCCGTGGTTCGGGGGGCATGGGTGTGCGAGCGGATCCTCGGCGCGGAGGTGCCGCCGCCCCCCGGGGGTGTGCCGGCGATCGAGCCCGACATCCGCGGGGCGACGACGATCCGCGAGCAGCTCGCCCGGCACCGCAGCGACACGGCCTGCGCGGCCTGCCATCGGATCATGGACCCGCCGGGCTTCGCCCTGGAAAACTTCGACCCCGCCGGCCGCTGGCGGGAACGGTACCTGGCCGTCCAGGCCGGCGCCGCGAAGGGCGGGGCGACCGTGGATGCGGGCGACACGCTGCCGGACGGCCGGTCGTTTGCGGGTTTTGACGAGTTTCGCCGGCTGGTGGCTGCCGAGCCCGAGCGGCTGGCCCGGTGCGTGGCGGGGCACCTGCTGGTCTACGGCACCGGGGCCGCCCTCTCCTATACTGATCGCAGGGCCCTCGACGGGCTCGTGCGGGAGGCGGCGGCGGACGGCTACGGCCTGGCGTCGCTGGTGCGAGCGGTGGCTGCGAGTCCCCAGTTTGTGAACAAATGAGCCGTTTGCTGCGTTCTGTCATCAGCCCCGGGAGCCGGTCATGGACATCCGCGTGAACCTCGACACCGGCCGGAGGCTCGCCCGCCGCACCCTGCTGAAGGGGGCCGGGGTGTCGCTGGCCGTGCCCTGGTTGTCGGCGATGCAGACGGCCTTCGGGGAGGCGGCGACGGCCGCCCCGCCGCGGCGGTTCGTGGCGGTGACATTGGGCCTGGGCCTGCTCCCGGAGAATCTCAATCCGCGGCAGGCGGGCTGTGATTACGAGCCGTCGCCGTATCTCGAGCCGCTCGGCGACCTCCGCGACCAGTTCACCGTGGTGTCGGGCGCGTCGCACCCGGGCGTGTCGGGCGGCCATCGCGCGGAGGCGAGCCTGCTCACGGCCGCGCCGATGTCGGCCTCGGCCCAGACCCGCAACTCGATCTCCCTCGACCAGCTGCTCGCCAAGCACCTCGGCCACGAGACGCGGTTTCCCTCGCTGGTGCTCGGGCTCGCCGGCAGCAACAGCCCGTCGTACACCGACAACGGCTCGATGATTCCGGCGGAGGATTCGCCGGCCCGGCTGTTCGCGCGGCTCTTCGTGGCCGACTCCGCGGAGGAGCGGACGCGGCAGGCGGCGCGGGCCCGCGAGGGCCGCAGCATCATGGATCTCGTCGCCGACGACACGCGGTCGCTCGAGCGGCGCCTCGGCCGCGGCGACCGCGACCGGCTCGACGCCTACTTCACCAGCGTCCGGGAACTCGAGCGGCGGATGGTCGACAGCGAGGCCTGGGTGCACCGGCCGAAGCCGCGGGTCGAGGCGCGGAACCCCGTGGACGTGGGCGATCCCAACGACTTCGTCGGCCGGCAGCGGCTGATGAGCGACATGGTGCGGCTGGCGTTGGTCACCGATTCGACGCGCTTCGTCACGCTGCACCTCGGGGGCAGCGGCGGCGTGGTGCCGATCGAGGGCGTGGAGGAGGGCTACCACTCGCTCTCCCACCACGGCCGCGACGAGGACAAGCTCGCGCAGCTGGCGCTGGTGGAGGCGGAGATTGTGCGAGCCTGGGGCGATTTCCTCCGCGGGTTGCAGGCGGCCGACGAGGGCGGCGGCGGCCACGGCACCGTGCTCGACCGCACGAGCGTGCTGCTCACGAGCAACCTGGGCAACGCGTCGAGCCACGACAACCGCAACCTGCCCGTGCTCCTCGCCGGCGGCGAATTCCGCCACGGGGGCCACGTGGCCTTCGACCCGCAGCGGAACCATCCGCTCCCCAACCTGTTCGTCTCGGTCCTCCGCCGCACCGGCCTCGAGATCGAATCGTTCGCCACGTCCACCGGATCGATGCCGGGCGTCGAGCCGGCCTGAGTGACACCATGCGCTTCCGCCGTCTGCCACCGCTCCTGCTGCTCGCGGCCCTGGCCGCCGAGGCGGTGGTCTCCACGGCCATGCTCGCCACGCCTGTTCGCGGCGACGATCTCGACACGGTGTCGACGCGGATCAAGTCGGACCTGCAGGCCTCCGCTCCCTCCACGACGACCGTCAACGGCCACCTTTCGTCGCTGGGATCCGACGGCCGCTGGAGCGACGTCGACTATGCCGACAACAGCCAGACCGGCTGGTCGCAGCGGACGCACCTCCAGCGGCTGCTGTCGATGTCGGCGGCCTACTCGAAGCCGACGCATTCGCTCTACGGGTCGGCGTCGCTGCTGGCCGGGATCGTGAAGGCCTACGACTCGTTCGTCGCGCTCGATCCGCGGAGCACCAACTGGTGGTTTAACGATATCGACACGCCGCAACTCCTCGGCGGCACGATCCTCCTCGTGCAGCCGCAGCTTACGGCGGCACAGATCACCAGCGGCACCGCGATCGTGGCCCGCTCGTACATCCCGCGGAGCACCAATGCCGGCACCAACACGGGCACCAACCGCGTGGACCGCGCCTACGCGACGATCCTGCGGGGCGTGATCACCCGCAGCTCGCCGCTGACCTCCGAGGCGTTCGCGGCGATCGGCGACACGCTGGTGACGACGACGGCTGAGGGCATCCAGCCCGATTACAGTTTTCACCAGCACGGGCCGCAGCTGCATAATGGATCCTATGGCCTGATCTTCGGATCACTGTCGCTCGACATCACGTCGTATTCGGTCGGCACGCAGTACGCGCTGGACGACGTCGAGGCCCACGTGATCGTCAACTACCTGCTCGACGGGCAGCAGTGGATGCTGCGGGGCACGACGTTCGAGGCGACGGCACAGGGCCGCGGCATCACCCGCTCCAGCAGCAAGAACCTTGGCAGCGGGATCATCGGCGTGATCGACCAGGCGAAGACGATGTCGACCTACCGAGCGGCGGAGATGACCGCGATGCGGGGCCGCCTCAACGCCGCCAAGACCTCCGGCACCGCGTCGCCGAAGCTGGCCCTCGTGGGGCACAAGCACTTCTGGCGATCCGACTACACCGCCCACCACCGGGCCGGTTTCTCGGCCACCGTGAAGGTCTCGTCGACGCGGACGCTCGAGCCCGAGAGCGGCAACGGCGAGGGGCTGCAGAACCTCCACCTCGCCGACGGCGTGAACCTGATCCAGCAGCGGGGCAACGAATACACCGACATCCAGCCGATCTGGGACTGGCGGCGGCTGCCCGGCACCACCACCGAGCAGGCCGCCTACTCGCTCCGGCCGCCGTCCGACTGGGGCGTCGCCGGGAGCATGGGCTTCGCCGGCGGCGTGACGGACGGCCGCAACGGCGTCACGGTGCTCGACTACTCGCAGCGGAACGTGAAGGCCAGGAAGTCGTGGTTCTTCTTCGACGACGTGGAGGTCGCCATGGGGGCGGGCATCGACGCTCCCGCCGCCACGGGCGAGGTGATCACCACCGTCAACCAGGCCTTCCAGAAGGGCTCCACCGTGTGGTCGACCACGTCGGGATCGCTGGGCTCGCTGACCACGGGCACCGTGTCGCGGGGCGACGTCTCGTGGGTGCTTCACGACGGGATCGGCTACGTGTTCGCGGCCCCGCAGGCCGTGTCGGTGCGGACGGCCGTGCAGAGCGGGTCGTGGTCGGGCATCAACACGTCGCAGTCGAGCACGCTCGTGACGGGCACGGTGTTCAGCCTGCAGGTGAGCCACGGCACGATCCCGTCGGGCGGCTCGTATGCCTACACTGTCCTGCCGGGGGCCAACGGCACCACCGTGGCCTCGTACGCAAACGCACCCACGGTGCGCATCCTCGCCAACACCCGCACGCTGCAGGCCGCGCGGCACGACGGCATGGCGCTCACGCAGGCCGCCTTCTACGCCTCCGGGACGCTCGCCACGGGCAGCGGCGCCACGCTCACCGTGCGGGAGCCGTCGCTGGTGATGTTCGACGAATCGGCCGCGGCCCCGCAGGTCACCGTCTCGAATCCGTACGGCCAGGCGACGACCATCCACGCCGACGTCGTCCGCAAGCGGGCTGAGGGGCCCGACGACCTGACGCGGCTCACGATCCGGCTCTCGGGCAGCGACGAGGGCGGGGCGAGCGTGAGCCGGGTGCTCGACCAGCCGGCGACGCGGACGTTCGCCTTCCAGCTCCGCGACGGGGCGGCGGCCGTGGCCCCGCTGGTCTACCAGTGGAGCTTCGAAGGCGCCACCGCGACCGACCGGCTCCGGAACTCGGGCACCGGCGGCGGCGCCACGCTGCAGGCGGTGGCCTACGGCAGCGAGGGAAGCACGGCCAGGATTGCCTACGGCATGGGCCTCGACGAGACGACGGCGGCGATGTCGCCGCAGCGGATCGGCCGTTATTCGAGCTCGGCCGGCGGCGCCCTGCTGGCGACGACGGGAACCGTGGCGATCCCCACGGCGTTCACCGTCGAGGCGCTCGTGCGGCCCGACGTGGTGGAGGTCGGCGGCTCGATCGGCTACGCGGTGATGGCGGGCGGCCAGGCCACCAACAACCGGGGCTACTTCATCGTCGGCCAGGAGGGCGCGGCGGCCGACACGATGTCGACGATCATCGGCGACAGCATCAGCCAGGCCGACAACGTGGGCACGACGACGCCCTCCTTTACGCCCGGGCACTGGTACTACGTCGCCAACACGTACACCGTGTCGGGTTCGCAGACCACGATCTCGAGCTATGTCGCCGACCTGACGCTCGGGCAGACCGCCGTCACCCAGGCGGTGGCCGGGCAGGTCGCCAGCGGCAAGCCGCTGACGGCCGCGCAGATGGCGATCGGCGGCTCCTTCGTCTCGGGCACCGCGCAGGAGGCGTGGTCGGGATCGATCGACGAGGTGTCGCTGTTCGGCCGCGTGCTCACGGCCGCCGAGGTGCAGGCGCGGCTGTCGAGCATCTACCGGCAGCCGGATCAGGTGTCGTGGTCGGCTGCCGCGTCGGGCACCGCCGTCGGGGGCAGCGGCACGTGGGCGACCACGGGCATGCGGTGGGTGAACGGCACTGGTCGGATGTCGCCGATCACCACCGCCAGGGCGCTGTTCAGAGGATCAGGCGGCACGGTCGCGGTGTCGGGCCGCGTCACTGCCAGCGGCCTCGGCTTCCAGTCGAGCGGCTTCCTGCTGACCGGGGGCACCATCGCGCTCGGGTCGGGCTCGGCGCAGCCTGTGATCGACGTGGCCGCCGGTGTCAGCGGCACGATCGCGGCCCGGCTGTCGGGCACGAGCGGCCTGGTGAAGACGGGTGCCGGCACGCTGACGCTCGTGTCGCCGCCGTCCGTCACCGGCACGGTGCAGGTGGCGGCGGGCCGGCTTGCGTTTTCAGGATCGGCGGCGCTGCCGGGCGCGATCCTTGCCGTCGCGGCCTCGGGGTCTGCCACGCTGCCCGACGATCCCGGCTTCGAACTCCGCGTCGCGGGGCTGTCGATCGCCGACACGGGCGGCCGCGTCGATCTGGGGCCCGCGCGACTGGTGGTGGCCGCGGGCGGGATCAGCCGGGCGGATCTCCTCGCCGACCTGGCGGCGGGCCGCGGGGCCGGCGGGTGGGACGGGGCCGCGGGCCTCGTGTCGCGGACCGTCGCCGCCGCCGTCGGTGCAGGGCAGAGCCGCAGCCTCGGCTGGCTGGCGGAGCCGGATGGCTCCTTCACGGTGGCCTATGCCGCCGCCGGCGACACCAATCTCGACGGCATGATCGACATCATCGACGCGGCCAACACGCTCTCCGCGTCGCTCCTCGACAGCGGCCGCGCGGCGGCGTGGGCCGAGGGCGACTTCAACTACGATGGATTCGTCGACGTCCTGGACGTGGCCGAGTCGCTGGGCACCGGGTTGTTCGACACCGGCAGCTACCTGCCGGCGGCCGCGATCCCCGTTGCGGCGGTGCCCGAGCCTGCGGCGTGGTGGGTCGGAATCGGCTGTGTCGCAGCGTGCGCTGCGTGGCGGCGAGGGTGGCGGCGAGGGTGGCGGACCAGGGTGAGGCAGGAATAGACACGGCCGGGCACACTGCGGTCCGGCGAGGCACGGCCACGCGAGACACGATCAAGAGCGACACGATCAAGAGCGACACGATCAAGAGCGACACGATCGGGGAGACGCGGATGGTGAATGAGTTCGTCGAGCCGCTCGGGATGCGGGTGCTGATTCGCAAGGACGAGAGCCGGACCACGACGCGGGGCGGGATCGTGCTGCCCGATCAGGCGGAGATTCCCACGATCACCGGGCGGGTCGTCGAGGTGAGCCTGCAGGTGGAACGGGACGCCGACTTCCCGATCGAGAAGTACGACAAGGTGCTGTTCCATCCCAAGAACTCGATCCCGGTCGACTTCGAGCAGAACAACCTCCTCTACGTGGTGCCGATCGAGGACGTGGTCGCCGTGTTCCGACGGCATGACGACCCGCAGCCCCGGCGCCGCGGCAAGACCGGCCGCGACGACGCCGCGTCGGGGTAGCGGCTGTTTCGAGCCCCGCCGGATCCGCCACACCTGCCGGCGGGACGGGCGGCGGGCGCTTCCCGCGGCGGCGGTTGCCGAAAGACCCGTCTGGGCCGCCGCAGGTGCGTCTTCTACCCTCTGCACCGAAGCCCGGCTGCAGCATCTGCATCCGGCCGCCGGCCTGGAGGTGCATCATGCATGCGATGCGGTGGTGGAGCGTGGCGGTGGGCGTGCTCGCGGCTGCGGCCGCCGAGGCCCAGTCATTCGGTCCCACGGCCGCGACCGCGGTGCCTGTGGCGACGATCTGGCCCGCAGCGCCGCCCGCCCGGCTGTACGTGCTGCCCTTTTCGATCGATCCGGCCGTCGTCGAGCAGGTCCGGCAGGAGGCCTCGGCCGGACTCGTGCCCAAGGGCCCGGTGCGGCAGATGATGGCGTCGCGGCCGCGGGTCGTCGACGCGGTCACCGGCTATGACCGCACGGAGCCGCCCGGGGCGGGCGTGGCCCGACTCGTTGCCGACGAGATGCGGCAGGCGGGCTGGCCCGTGGAGCTGTGGACCGGCCCGACGCCGCCGCCGGCGGATGGCTGGCGACTCACGGGCCAGGTGGTGCAGCTCGACGAGGGCAGTGCGGCGGCGCGGAACGCGATCGGCTTCGGCGTGGGCAACAAGCACATCGGCATCGACGTGGCCCTCTCCGATCCGGCCACGGCCGGCGGTGCGCCGTTCTTCATTCTCGACAGCTCCGACAAACGCCGCATGATGCCCGGCACGGTGGCGATCGGCGCCGCTGCCGGCTTCAACCCGTACGTGGTGGCGGGAAAATTGGTGGCCTCGAACAGCGGGCTCTCCGACATCGCCCAGCAGCAGCGGCTCGCCGACAAGATCGCCCGGGCCGTGGCCGATGCGATCAACCAGCACGCCGTGCCGGCCCGCTGAGGCCGGCTCATACGGACTCCACGTGATCCTCGCGCGTCGGTTCAGCACTGCGGCGGGCCGGATTCCGCAGGTTGCAAGCCCGCGGCTACAAGAATCTCCGCGCGGTGCTGCCCATGCCCGAGAGCCGGCGTATGCCCGGGCACCGATCCGCCATCGGCGGATTGGTCGG
>JBJTQP010000169.1:0-11653 GCA_046075685.1 Planctomycetaceae bacterium
GGGCCCGTCAGCGATGCCCATCAACATCGAAATCAAGGCCCGGTTGGCAGACATTCGGGCGACACGGGCGTTGGTCGAAGCGATCAGCGACACACGCCCGCAGACCTCTCACCAGCGAGACACGTTCTTTCAGTGCTCGCACGGTCGCCTGAAACTTCGTGAGACGGGGGAAAGGCTTGCCGAGTTGATTTTCTACACGCGGCCCAATTCAGCCGCTGCCAAACAATCTCACTACGAAATCACCTCGGTGGCCGACCTCGAGTTGCTTCGGGGTGTACTGGAACAAGCGCTGGGCGTGACGCAGACCGTGGTGAAGACGCGGCTGCTTTATCTCGTCGGCCAGACCCGTGTGCATCTCGACACGGTGGACGGACTTGGGGACTTCCTCGAACTTGAAGTGGTGCTGCGACCCGGGCAGGACGTGGCACAGGGGGAGGCCATCGCTGCCGATTTGATGGGCAGGCTCGGGATTCGCGACGAAGACCTGTGCTCGACCGCGTATGCCGACATGCTCAGTGGATCGATGGCCGATACGGACTCCACGTGAGCCTCGCGCGTTCGCTTCAGCGCCGCCGCCGGGTTCCAAGATCCCAGGAACGAGCCTCGCAAACGCGCGAGGATCACGTGTGACCCGTAGGAGTAGCCAGCCACCAAAGCAGCGAGCCAGAGCCTGGGAGACACTTCGGCGGCCAGATGGGCGGGCGGGTAGCAGGCAACGCTGAATGAGTAGGATGAGCGGCGACCTCGCGGCGGCCGCAGGAATTCGCAGGAAATGAGTGCGGGAAGGAGGCAACCGGATGCCCGAGATACTGTCGTCGACATTCGTGCTTGCCGTAGCCGACTTGAATACCTCGGTTGGCTTCTATGTGAACCAGCTCGGATTCACGGAAGACCTCCGCGTCGAGGGGTGGGCATTCCTCAGCCAGGGTGCATGCAGGCTACGGCTTGGCCACTGCCCGGAAGCGATCCCCATGACTGACGTCCTTGACCACTCGTGGTTCGCGTACCTGCACGTTCGGGACGCCGCAGGTCTCTACCGCGAGTACCGTGCACGTGGCGTTGGCATCTGGCACCCGTTAGCCGACAAGCCGTGGGGCATGCGGGAGTTCGCCATCGTCACGCCAGATGGGCATCGGATTGTGTACGGAGAAACGCTGCGGGACGGTGAACCAGTCGCTGGATCAGACGACGGATAAGATCGAGCGGTGATGTGATACGGACTCCACGTGAGCCTCGCGCGTTCGCTTCAGCACCGCCGCCGGGTTCCATGATCCCAGGAACGAGGCGGCAGCGAGGGGGCACGGGCGGCCCCGAGCCTCGCGAACGCGCGAGGCTCACGTGTGACCCGTATGACGCCCGTTGATCCCTCGGTCTGGCAATCCACGCCCAGCGGTGCCCTTTTCGACCGCCCGGCGCTGCACTGTTCAGCCGGCGTCCGCGATCGTCCGGCTCGCGCCGCCGATTCGTCCCAGCCCTCGGCGGATTCGTCCCTGGATTTGCCCGATTCGTCCCTGACTGTGCCCGATTCGTCACTTTGGCGAGTTCGCAGCCTCGACGTTCATCGAGCGGCCGGTACATTCGGGGGAGTGGCGGACGGTCCCGTTCGCACTCCCCTCAGGAGAGACACGCCGATGACGTCGCACGACGAGGACACGCTCGGCCGCCCGGCGAGTGCACCGCGAAACGTGATCGCTGCGGCTGGCCTGGTCGCCACCGCAGCCCTGGTGGACCCGGATGCCGCCGTGGCGGCGGTCACCACGATCACGACCACGGAGAGTTTCGGCCCGACGCCGTTGTCATACGACGTGCTCTTCACCCCTGTGGAGAATGCCACCGACCTTGTGTCGATCAGTGACGGTTCGGTGTACACGGGTGAGGCGGCCAATCTTGTCATCCAGGCGATCGCTGCGGACGACACGACCGTGGACCTGTTCAACACCGTGGGGGTGAGCTCTCTGGAGCCCTGGTTCGAGAACGTGACCCTGGCGTCCCTGACGAACAACACATTCGCGGACTTTTCCGCGCGCGAGATCAAGGGATTGCGATTCACGCTGACCAATGATTCGGGTGGGCGCGACCCGTCGCTGACCCTCAATGCGGGCACGGAGTTCGCGATCGCCGTGGTGCCTGAGCCTGCGGCGGCTGTGCTGTTCGCCTGTGGCCTGGTGGCGGCGCTCGTCGGCCGAGGCCGCCTGCGGCGGCGGCAGACATGGTCCAAACGCAGGTTTTGCCGCTGCTGAACCTGTCGTCCGCCGCGAGCGACGAAGGCCACTCCGGTTCGCTTGCCGTTGGTCGTTGGTGCCCCGACGAGGCCCCGGTGCCGGCCTGGGGAGTGGCGGGCCGACGGTCAGGAGTCGACGGCGGAGCCATCGAGATCGTCCGCGGCCTGCGGGGCCGACTCGTACTCCGTGAGCCGGTCGTCCCAGGCGTCCCAGAAGGCGCGGGCCATCAGCGAGATGAGTTCCTCGCTGGGCGGGAAGCCCAGTCGGCGTGCCACCACCACCCGGATGGCGCCGCGGAGTCCGAGGCTGGGGAACCGCGGGTCGCGAACCACGAACTCCAACAACTCGTTGACCGCGTCGGCGGCGAACACGGCTTCGCTCGCCAGCGTCTGGCAGGATGCACTCATGGGAGGATTCCTCGCGGCAGGCAGGGGTGATGCACGACGGAGAGTCCAGCCGATCCCCGTGAGAATCTGATGTGCGCGGGAGGCTCACGGAAATCTCACGAACTCCGGTCGGAAACCCGGAAAAACCGGACTGCCTTCGGTGGGCGCTGCGACGTAGGATCCCGGCCCGGCGGATGGAGGAGCGGCGGGGTGGGCCGCGAGTCGTTCAGCGGAGGTGAGATGGCCGACACCCGGACGAAGCTGTTCGTGCTCGACACGAACGTGATCCTGCACGACAGCGGATGCCTGCGGAAGTTCGCCGAGCACGACGTGGCGGTGCCGATCACCGTGCTGGAAGAGCTCGACCAGTTCAAGCGGGGCAACGAGGACATCCACTTCCAGGCCCGCGAGTTTCTCCGCCGGCTCGACGCGCTCACCGGCGATGTGCTCTCCCGCGAAGGCAGTCCGCTCGGCGACGGCCTGGGGTCGATCCGGGTGGTGCTGGGGCGGGGCTCCGCCCCGCGGCTCGACGACGCCTTTCTCCAGGACACGCCCGACCACCGGATCCTCCGGACCACGCTCGCGCTGCAGGTCGAGGAGGCGCCGCGGCAGGTGGTGCTCGTGTCGAAGGACACCAACATGCGGATGAAGGCCAAGTCGCTGGGCGTCAACGCGCAGGACTACAAGAGCGACAAGGTGCAGGGCTTCGACAAGCTCTACTCCGGCCGCCGCGTGATCGAGGGGCTGGCCTCCGAGACGATCGACCACCTCTATGCCCACGGCGGCGTGCTGCCGGCGGCCATGCTGCCGCTGCCCGAGCCACCGCGGGCCAACGAGAACTTCGTGCTCAGGAACGGCAGCAAGTCGGCCCTCGCCACCTACCGCCGCGGCGACGACGCCTACCACCGCGTCGAGAAGCTCACCTGCTACGGGATCACGCCGCGGAACGCCGAGCAGTCGTTCGCGCTGAAGGCGCTGATGGACGACTCGATCCGGCTGGTCACCCTCGCCGGGAGCGCCGGCACGGGCAAGACGCTCCTGGCGCTCGCCGCCGCCCTCGAATGCCGGCAGAAGTATCGCCAGATCATGCTGGCCCGTCCCGTGGTGCCGCTCTCCAACCGCGACCTCGGCTTCCTGCCGGGCGACATCGCCGACAAACTCGATCCCTACATGCAGCCGCTGTACGACAACCTGACGGTGATCCGCCACCAATGCGGCGACGACACCCAGGCCGCCCAGCGGATCAACGACATGCGGGAGGCGGAGAAGCTCGTGATCACGCCGCTGGCCTACATCCGCGGCCGCAGCCTGCAGCGGATGTTCTTCATCGTGGACGAGGCCCAGAACCTCACGCCCCACGAGGTGAAGACGATCATCACGCGGGCCGGCGAGGGGACGAAGATCGTGTTCACGGGCGACGTGGCCCAGATCGACCAGCCCTACCTCGACGCGCTCTCCAACGGCCTGAGCTACCTGATCCACCGGATGACCGGCCAGCCGCTCTACGCCCACGTCACGCTGGAGAAGGGGGAGCGGTCCGAACTCGCCGATCTCGCGAGCATGCTGCTGTGACCCGGCAGTCCGATTTCACCGTGTTCGCACCCGGCAGGGTGAATCTGATCGGCGAGCACACCGACTACAACGACGGCTTCGTGCTGCCGTGCGCGATCGACCGCGGCCTGACGATCTCGGTCAGGGCCCGGCCGGGGGCGGAATGCCTGCTCGCCAGCGATCGCGGCGGCGATCCGCTGGCGATCGACCTCACCCGCCCGCTCCTCGCCGGTCGCAGCGACTGGGGACGGTACGTCGCGGGCGTGCTCGCGGGCTTTCAGCGGCTTGGCTGGACGATCCCCGGCTTCGAGGCCTCGATCGCGGCCACGCTGCCGGCCGGGGGCGGGCTGAGTTCGAGCGCGGCGCTCGAGGTCGGGATCGCCACGGTCGTCGAGACGCTCTGCGGTCGCAGCCTCGAGCCCGCCGAGAAGGCGCTCCTCTGCCAGCGGGCGGAGCACGAGTTCGCGGGGGTGCCCTGCGGCATCATGGACCAGTTCGCCGTGACGCTCGCCCGCCCGGGCTGCGGCCTGCTGATCGACTGCCGCAGCCGGGAGGTGGCCCACGTGCCGATCGCTGCCGACGTGGCGGTGCTCGTGATCGACAGCGGCGTGAAGCACGCGCTCGCCGACGGCGGCTACGCGGCCCGGCGGCGGGAGTGCGAGTCGGCGGCCCGAACGCTGGGCGTTGCGACCCTCCGCGATGTGCCTCTGGCGGAGTGGCCGGCCGCCGCGGGGCGGCTCACCGATCCCGAGCGGCGGCGGGCCCGGCACGTGGTCGCGGAGAACGATCGGGTGCAGGCCTTCGCCGCCGCGGCCGCCCGACACGACTGGCCGGCGGCCGGCCGGCTCATGATCGCGAGCCACGCCTCGCTCCGCGATGATTTCGAGGTGTCGTGCCCAGAGCTCGATGCGATCTGCGCGGCCGCAGACGGCGTGGCGGGCATGTACGGCTGCCGGATGACGGGAGGCGGGTTCGGCGGCTGCGCGGTGGCGCTCGTCGACGCCCGGCAGATCGCCGCGGCCCAGGAGGCGCTGCGGGGCGCCGCCGTCGCGACGCTCGGCCACGAGCCGGCGATGTTCGTCACGCGGCCGAGTGCCGCCGCGGCCGTGGGCTGATTCCGCCGAGGGCGGATCGGCGCCCGGGCATGCGCCGGCGCTCGGGCACGGCCGCGCGGGATTTCTTGGAGCCGCAGGCTTGCAGCCTGCGGCATCCGGCCGGCCGCGGTGTCGAAACGGCTCAGGCGAGGCCGTGTCGCAGGGCCCACACGGCGGCCTGCGTGCGGTCGTTGAGGGAGGTCTTGCGGAGCAGGTTCTGGACGTGCTCCTTCACCGTCTCGACGGAGATCTCCAGCGAGTCGGCGATCTCCTGGTTCGACAGGCCCATCGCCACCAGCCGCAGCACCTGCGACTCGCGGGCCGTCAACTGGACGCCTCCGCTCACCGACGCGGGATCCCGCTTGGCCATCGAGCCCGCCATCCGCTTGAGCTCGCCGGCCCGCGACGGTGGATTCCCCGCCGCGGCGCCGGTGACGGCGGCGATGATCTCGCTTCGGGCCGCCGTCTTGAGGAGGTAATCGTGGGCGCCCGCGGCGACCGCGCGGGCGACGTAGGTCGGATTGTCGAAGGCCGAGAGCATCACGACCTTGGCCGCCGGAGCCGCAGACCGCAGCCGCTTCACGGCGTCGAGCGAATCGCCGCCTTCGAGCAGGACGTCGAGGAGGATCACGTCGGGCTTGAGCTTTCGCGCCTGGCGGATGGCCTCGTCGGCCGAGGCGGCGGTGCCGCAGACGCGGATCGCCGAATCCTTGAAGACGCTCTGCAGCCCGTGCCGGATGATTTCGTGGTCGTCGACCACCAGAATTTTGATTGCCATGACGGGATCATCCCCTGACTCGGGGGTGTTGTCAACTTGTATGCATCACTTCGGGGGGTATCTCGTGAGCCGCGGTCCCAGCCTGCGCACCATTCGCCTTGTTTCGCCGGCATGCGATGATTGCGCGAACTCCCCATGACCGCCCCGACCGTCCTCCTTCATCGCTCCGGCGTCGTCGCGATCTGGAAGCCGCCCGGCCTCGCGACGCAGGCGCCTCCGGGCATCGCCTCGGTGGAGCAGTGGCTACGCGGGCATCTCGGGAAGGATGCCGGAGGCTACGTGGGCGTGCCCCACCGCCTCGATCGCGCCGTCTCCGGCGTGGTGCTTTTGGCGGCGACGCCCCGCGCGGCCCGCAAGCTCTCGCGGCAGTTCGAGCGGCGCGAGGTGGCCAAGACCTACCTCGCGGTCGTCGCGCCGCGGCCCGACGCGGAGGGACGAGATGCCGTGCCGCACGGGCAGGCTGTGGAGTGGCGCGACGTGCTCCGCAAGCTGCCCGAGGAAGCGCGGAGCGAGATCGTCGCGGCGGCCGCGGCCGGCGGCCGCGAGGCCGTGACGCGGGTGCGTCGGCAGCCGTCGGCCGAGGCGTCGGCGTCGGGGCTGCTGCTCCAGCTCGAGCCGCTTACGGGCCGGATGCACCAGCTGCGGCTGCAGGCCTCCAGCCGTGGCCTGCCGATCGTCGGCGACACGCTCTACGGCGGCATCCCGTTCGGCGACGGCGACGAGCGGGAGCGACCGATCCTGCTGCACGCCTGGCGGATCGCCTACACCGATCCCGACTCCGGCGACCGCGTGGAGGTCGAGGCGGCACCGCCGGACTTCTGGCCGGCGTGGGCCTGGCCCCGGTGATGAGGTCGGCTCAGGGCGAGTCGATCCAGCCGGCGTGACGACCGGCCTGCTCGATCCAAGGCCGGGTCCAGGGATTCCAGGTGGGATAGGCCACGGAGAAGACCGATGCGGCCAGCAGCACGCAGGCCGCACCCCGGCCCACGCGCGTGCGGGAGAGGATGTCGGCCGCCGGCACCACGGCCAACGCCCACAGGGGCGTCAGCCAGAACGACCACCGAAATCCGCTGGCCATGCCGCCGTAGTTTCGATCGAGCTGCGGTCGGAGCAGGTAGAAGCCGAGCACCACGACCGTCACCGCGGCGATCGCCAGGGCGAGTTCCGCGTCGCCGCCCTGCCGCCGCCGCCGACCCGCCAGCAGGGCGAGCCCCGGAAACACCAGCAGCCACGCGGGGGTCAGCGACACGACGCCATGATGCCCCACGAGCACGTGCCCCGCGTAGGCCGCCGCCGACGGCTCGCCGCGGTCGCCGCCTCGCGGGCTGCGCCAGTAGCTCTGCAGCAGCCGGCCATCGGGCAGCCGGATCGCGTAGTCGTACCAGTTGGCAGGATTCCAGGATTCAGCCGCTGCGTTGCCGGCGGCCTGCGCGGCAGCGGGGGCTCCCGCACCGGCGGCGCGGTGGGCGTAGGCGGGCATCATGGTGCCGTGGGCGAGGTGGTTGGTGCCGAGCGCCGCGGCCGCGACGAGGAGGGCGGCCGGCAGGGCCGCCGTGACCGTGCGTTGCAGGTCGCAGCGGGCCAGCAGCACCAGCACGGCGCCCAGCCAGGCGAGCGCCGGCAGTTCGAAGGCCGCGGCGAGCGCTGCCGCGAGCCCGGCGGCGAAGAAACTCGGCCAGCCGCGGCCGCCGCGGCGGATCGCGACCAGGCACCAGAGGCTGGCGGCGGTCGCCGCCGCCGCGGGCACGTGATTGGTGAACACCACTGCGAAGGCGGAGAGGAAGGTGCCGAAGGCGGCGAGGGCCGCGGCCCAGAGTCGGGCCCAGTCCGTGCTCCCCACCTCGTCGATCGTGCGGAGCGTGAACACGAGGAACACCGTGAACGGGGCCAGCCCGCAGAACAGCATGAGCAGCCTGCCGAGTTCGAAGGGATGGTCGCCGAGCGTCCAGCCCGTGATCCTGTGGAGCACCCAGTAGGGGGCGGCGGCGAGCACGGAGAGCAGCGGCGGCTTGCTCGAGTAGAGGTGGAGCGTGCCGGCGGCGTCGGGGTGCACCACCGCATCGATCGTGTCCCAGCCGGGCTCGGCCACGAGATCCTCGATGGCAAACGTGCCGCGTTCGACCAGCGCCCGCACCGTCAGCCAGCGGCTGCGGTCGTTGGCGGAGAGGAACGGCCTCACGAGCCGCTTCTCCCGCTCGATGCGGAGCCGCACGGCAGCGGCGCTCGTGCCGCTGTTCGCCGCGGCCTCGCGGCTCACGGCCTCGTCGACGAGCCGATTCTCGAGGGCGATGCGGTCCACGCTCGCGACCGCGGCGATCCGGCCCGCGATGCCGCCGATCGCGGCCGCCGCGACGACGGCCGAGGCGGCCCACCGCAGCCGGGCCCGCGACGCGTCGGCGTCGGACTCGGGCACTCCGCTGAGCATCGCCGCCACGCGGCCGAGGTCGGCGAGGCCGCGGAAGAACCGGCCCACGCCGTATTTCGACGTGCCCCGCGTGCGGGGACGGTGGTGGACCGGCACCTCGACGACGCGCGGGCCCTCGACCGCCACGAGCGTGGGGATGAAGCGGTGCATGTCGGTGGGGAGCCGCAGGCCGCGGGCCACGTCGCCGCGGATCGCCTTGAGCCCGCAGTTGTGGTCGTGGAGCGGCAGGCCCGTCACCCAGCCGACGAGCAGGTTGAAGATCCGCGACGGCAGCGTCTTGTGCCACGGATCGAGCCGCGGCGTCTTCCAGCCGTTGACGAGGCCCACGCCCGGATCGGCGTCGAGCATCCGCACCATCCGCGGAATCTCCGCCGGGTCGTCCTGTCCGTCGCCGTCGAGCATCACCACGTGGCGGCCGTGGCAGCGGCGAAATCCGGTCATCAGCGCCGCCGATTTGCCGAGCCCGCGCTCGTGCCGCTCGCCGCGCACCCGCTCGTCGCCCGCTGCCGTCGCGACGATCTCGTCCCACGACGCGTCCCGCGAGCCGTCGTCGACCAGGAACAGCTCCCAGGCGAGGCCCGCCTCGTCGAGCCGCGCGCGGATCTCGGCCACCAGGGGGGCGATGTTCCCCGCCTCGTCGCGCACGGGCACGACGAGCGAAACGTCCGGCGGTCGCATGCGGCGGGGCTTCCTGGGCGGTGGAGGAGACCAAGGATACCGTGCCGTTTCGCGGCGTCGCAGCGCCGATCCGGGGTACACTCCCCGCCGGTCGTTCCTCCGTCTCCGGGCCCCTCACCATGACCCGCCTCGTCTCGTTCGGCGTGCTGCTCGGCCTCGTGGTGCTGTTCGGCCTGCTCTCGTTCCGGGTGATGGCCGGCTTCCTGCTGCCGATGCTGCTGGCGGCGATGCTGGTGGTGATCTTCGGACCCATGCACCGCTGGATCCGGGAACGGACGCGGTGGCCCGACTGGGCCGCAGCCGGCCTGTCCACCGCCCTGGTGGTGGCGATCGTGCTCGCGCCGGTGTCGCTGCTGATCTTCCGGGCCGGGGGCGACGCGGTGGCGATCCTCCGCCGGCCCGACGCGATCAAGCTCGATCCGCACGTGCTCGACGGGCTGGTGGCCCGGTTCGACGAGGCGACGGGCCTGCAGCTCACCGCCGAGAGCGTCAACGCGGAACTGAAGCGGCTGCTGGAGGACTGGATCGGCCCGATCGCCGCCCGGGCCCCGGCGGTGATCGTCAAGATCCTGATCGGCGCCCTGGTCACGGTGGTCAGCCTGTTCTATTTCTTCGCCGACGGCGGCCGGATGATCGAGGGCGTCACCCGGCTGATTCCCCTCGACCGCCGCTACCAGTGGCAGCTGCTGGAGGAGTTCGAGGAGGTCAGCCGCGCGGTCGTGAGCTCGATCCTGCTGGCGGCCGTGGTGCAGGCGGCGCTGGCCGGCGTGGGCTTCTGGGTGGCGGGGCTGGGCAAGGTGTTCCTCCTCACGCTGCTGACCTTCTTCGGGGCGCTCGTGCCGATCGCCGGGGCGGCGATCGTGTGGGGAGCGGCGAGCCTCTACCTGCTGCTCTTCGAGAAGAACACCTGGGCGGCCGCGGGCCTCGCGCTGTGGGGCTTCTGCGTCGTCTCCACCGTCGACAACATCATCAAGCCGATCGTGCTGCACGGGCAGTCGAAGCTCCATCCCCTGCTGGCCCTGCTGAGCGTGCTCGGCGGCGTCGGGGCCCTGGGCCCGATCGGGATCTTCGTGGGGCCCATCGCCGTCGCCTTCCTGCAGGCCGCCCTGACCATGCTGCAGGCTGAAATCGGCAGTCTTTCCGGGGATGCCGCCCCCGCCTGGGGCCGTCTGGCGGGCTCCCGCCGGAATGATCCGCCGACCGGCCTTGCATAGGCGGGTGCCGGGAGGGTGGAATCGTGGCCTGCGCGGGCCGGGCTCGCGACCTGCCGGAGACGACCTGCCGGAGAAAGGATCGACGATGATTGACTTCATGGTGGCGGTGGCAGCGCTCCTGATGACCGGTATCGAGGCGGCATACGTGCCGAACGACGATGGCGGCGGCGACTACCTCGTCCGCGTGGAACCCGACCTCGTCAAGGCCGCGAGCCCCTACCAGCTCACCAGCGACGTGCCCGCAGACGCCCGCGACGTGCGTCGCGTGCGGATCTTCGTGGGCGACACCTGGCCGCCGGCCGTCGAGCGGGCGGTGCTCGAGGCCGCCCGCAAGCCGCGGAAGGCGGCGACGGTGGCCGTGACGTCGGCCCGCCTCGCCGAGACGCCCGTGCCGGTCGCCGCCGTCGAGCGGCCGTGGGGCTGGCTGATCGGTAGCCTGATCGCGCTCTTTCTGTCGCTGGGCGCCAACGGCTACCTGAGCATGCTGCTGGCGCAGATGCGGCAACGGTATCTCCGCGACATCCAGCAGGGCGTCGCGTAGTCCGGTTGGCGAAGACCGCCCGTGTCGCGCGAGGCTCGCCGGGCGGCCTACCGCCGCCGTTGTCGGCCCCGCCGGGCGGGCTTCGTCGCTTGTGACACCGGTTGTGATGTCGGCCGGCCCGGTTGTGACGGGGCCGGCGCGGCCCCGCCGAAGAAGAATGCCTCGGCCGGCCAGAGATCGGCATCCGTTGCGACGACCGCCGGCGGAGGCTCGGGATCGCGGATCGGCTCGCGGGCCGGAGCAGAATCGGTCGCCGGCGCGGCCGGCGCCACGGCCACCGGCAGCGCGGGCGGAGCCGGCGGGCGGCCTGCGAACAGCGGCGCGGGGTCGGAGAAGGAGCGCACATGGGCGCCGGCCGCGGCGAAGATCCGCGCCACGTGCTCGTGGCACGTGAGCACGAGCATCTGACGATCCGAAGCCTGCTCCGCGATGAACTCCACGAGCACGCGGGCCGCCGACCTCGCGCGGGCGTCGTCGAAGTTGACGAGCGCATCGTCCATCACCACCGGCAGGCTCACGTCGTGCCGGCCGAGATCGCGGATGAGCGCCAGGCGGAGCGCCAGAAACACCTGCTCCCGCGTGCCCCGGCTGAGCCGCTCGGGGTTCCAGATCTCCCCGTCGGCGTCGTGCACCTCGAGCCGAGCCTCGTCGATCGCCGTGGTGATCGACGGATACCGGCCGTCGGTGAGACGGGCGAGCCAGCGAGAGGCGTCCCGCAGGACCGGCGGCTGATGGTCGCGGGCCACTGCGGCGCGGGTCTGTTC
>JBJTQP010000170.1:0-4664 GCA_046075685.1 Planctomycetaceae bacterium
TCCATGCGGGCCGACGTCAAGCTGGACGACAAGGGGCTCTCCGGCTTCCGGCGGGAACTGGAGTCGTTCTACACGGGCGACTTTGCCGCCGAGTTCCGCCGCCGGTCCGACGACGTTGTCGACGTCCGGCCGCTGTGCGAGGCCCTGGACGACGACTCGGTCTGCGCCCAGTTCATCTACATCCGCAACAACGCCAATCCGCTCGGCTCGAAGTTCCTGCTCGACGCCGCCGACGACGGCTCGGCGTATTCGAAGGCCCACGCCAAGTACCACCCGTTCTTCCGCGGCCTGCTGGAGAAGTACGGGGTCGCGGACGTGTTTCTGATCGACGCGGCGTCGGGCAAGGTGGTCTACAACGTTTCGAAGGAGGTCGACCTCGGCCAGTCGCTCCGCGAGGGCCCGCTCGCCTCGTCGAGCCTGGCGGTCGCCTTCCAGCAGGCGATCTCCGCCGGCCGCCGCGACGCCGTCGGCTTCGGTCCCTTCCAGCGGTACCTCCCCTCGTGCAACGAGCCGGCAAGCTTCATGGCGGCGCCCATCTACGAGGGCCGCACGCTCGTCGGCGTCGTCGCCTTCCAGGTGCCGATCGACAAGGCCAACGCGATCATCGGCGAGACGACCGGGATGGGCCGCACGGGCGAGACCTACGCCGTCGGCTCCGACCGGCTGTTCCGCAGCGACTCCCGGTTCACGAAGGAGCTCGGCGCGAAGACCACGATCATCAATCCCGAGTTCAAGGTCGATACCGCGGCCGTCCGCTCGGCGCTCGACGAGGGCAAGGCGGGCACGGCGGAGGCGGCCGATTACCGCGGCGTGCCCTCGCTGGTGTCGTGGCGTCCCGTCACGATCCACCGCGATGCCACCGGGGGCCGCGGCGACATGCGCTGGGCGCTCGTCTCGGAGATCGACACGGCGGAGGTGTTCCAGCCCGTGTCGCGGCTGTTGAAGCTCGGCCTCGCGGTATTCGGCCTGACCTCGGCCGCGGTGCTCGGGGTCTCCACGCTGATCGCCCGCCGGCTGACCCGCGAGGCGCAGCGGCAGGCGGCCCTCGTGGGCGGGATCGTCGACAACACGCATGCCCTGGCCAGCTCGTCCGAGGAGCTCACGAGCGTCAGCCAGCAGATGAGCGCCGCGGCCGAGGAGACGACCGCCCAGGCCAACCTCGTCTCGGCCGCCGCCGAGCAGGTCAGCGGCAACACGCGGATCGTGGCCGGCTCGATCGACAACCTCGTGGCCAGCATCCACGAGATCGCCAAGAACGCGCAGGATGCGGCGAGCACCGCCCGCAAGGCGGTGGAGATGGCCTCGGCCACGTCGGGCACGATGGCGGCGCTGGGCCGCTCCAGCCAGGAGATCGGCGCGGTGGTCAAGGTGATCACCTCGATCGCCGAGCAGACGAACCTGCTGGCCCTCAACGCCACGATCGAGGCGGCCCGGGCCGGCGAGGCGGGCAAGGGCTTCGCCGTGGTGGCCAGCGAGGTCAAGGAACTCGCCCGCGACACCGCGAAGGCGACCGAGGAGATCGGCGGCCGGATCGAGTCGATGCAGGGCGACACCGCCCGGGCGGTCGGGGCGATCGCCGAGATCGGCAAGGTGATCGAGCAGATCGACAGCCTGCAGACGCGGATCGCCGCGGCGGTCGAGGAGCAGTCGGTGACGACCGGCGAGATCGGCCGCAACATCTCGGAGGCCACGACCGGAACCTCGGAGATCGCCGAAAACATCGTGCAGGTGGCCCAGGCCGCCCAGAGCACGGCCGAGGGGGCGGCGAACACGCAGATCTCGTCGCAGGAGCTCGCGCGGATGGCGCAGGCCCTGCAGCAGCTCGTCGAGGAATACAAGCGGAAGTGACCGAGGGAACGTAACCGGCCTTGGCGGCCGGTCGGATCGGGGAGGATCCCGTCGTGCGGGCGCTGGTGGTCGACGATTCCAAGCCGAGCCGGAGCATCGTCGCGCGGACGCTCGCGGAGCTGAAGTTCGCCTGCGCCGAGGCGGCCAACGGGCAGGAGGCCCTGGCGGCCCTCGCCGCCACCGGCAGGCCCGACGTGATCACGGTCAACTGGCACATGCCGGTGATGGACGGCATCGAGCTGGTGCGCCGGCTCCGCACCGAGCCAGCCTACTGCGGCCTGCCGATCCTGATGATCTCGACGGAGCACGAGCAGGAGCGGATCGCACTGGCGCGGGAGGCGGGGATCGACGACTACCTCGCCAAGCCCTTCACCGCGGCGGCGCTGACCCGCAAGCTCGTCGAGCTCGGCCTGGTGGCGGAGCCCGGGGCGGCGGCCGGCCGCGAGCCGATCGGGGTGCTGATCTGCGACGACTCCGCCACGATCCGCGGCATCCTCTCCGCCACGCTCGGTGCGGATCCCGACCTGAAGATCGTGGGCACCGCGGTGAACGGCGAGGCATGCCTGGCGACGATCCCCACCGCCAGGCCCGACCTAGTGCTGCTCGACGTCGAGATGCCGGTGATGGACGGGATCACCACGCTCCGCGAAATCCGCCGCCGCTTCGGCAAACTTCCGGTGGTGATGTTCTCGAGCCTCACCGAGCGGGGTGCGAAGGCCACGGTCGACGCGCTCCTCGCCGGGGCCAATGACTACGTGGCCAAGCCCGCCGGGCTGGATGCGGCGGAGGTGGCCGAGAGGATCCGCACCGACGTGATCGGGCGGATCAAGGCGCTCGTGCCGCGGGGTGCGGCGGGGGCCGGCGGCCGGGGCGGGTTGCGCTCCGGAGCCGCGCCCGCGGCGCCGCGTCCCGCCCGACAGGGTCGGATCCACGGTGTGGTGATCGCCGTCTCCACCGGCGGGCCGACGGCGCTGGCGGAGGTGCTGCCGGCCTTCGTGCCCGACGCCCGCGTGCCCACGCTCATCGTGCAGCACATGCCCGCCTTCTTCACGGCCCACCTGGCCGAGCGGCTGGCGAAGTCCGCCGGCCTGCCGGTGCGTGAGGCGACCGACGGGGAGGTCGTCCGGGCCGGCGAGGTGCTCCTAGCCCCCGGTGGCCGGCACCTGGAACTCGTCGGCGACGCGGTGCAGGCGCGGGTAAGGCTCACCGATGCGCCGCTCGAGAACTCCTGCCGCCCCGCCGCCGACGTGCTCTTCCGCACCGCCGCGCGGGTCTGGGGAGGCGGCACGCTCGGCGTGGTGCTCACGGGCATGGGCCGCGACGGGCTCGCCGGAAGCCGCGAGATCGTGGCGGCCGGAGGCAGCGTGATCGCGCAGGACGAGTTTTCCAGCGTGGTCTGGGGGATGCCCGGCGAGGTCGTGCGGGCGGGGCTCGCCGACGCGGTGCTGCCGCTGTCCCAGGTCGGCGTCGAGGTGGCCCTGCGGCTCAAGAGGCGCGGCGGCTAGGGCCGCCCGGAGCCGACATGAAGGTCGCCGACCCGCAGTTCGACTACCTCTCCGGCCTGCTGCGCCGGCGGACGGGAGTCTGCATCGACCGTTCGAAGCAGTACCTCGTGGTCGCCCGGCTGATGCCGATCGTGAGGCAGCGGAAGATCCCCAGCCTCGAAACGCTGATCGACCGCGTGCGTCAGGGCGTCGATCCCTCGCTCGAGAAGGACGTGCTGTGCGCGATGATGACGCATGAAACCTCCTTCTTCCGCGACCGGGCTCCCTTCGAGGCGCTGCGGCAGGTGATCGCGGACTTCGTGCCCAAACGGTCGGCCGAGCGGCAGCTCACGCTCTGGTCGGCCGCCTGCTCGACGGGCCAGGAGCCTTACAGCATGGCGATGACGCTCCTCGAGCACTTCCGGGAGCTCGTCGCGACCTGGCGGATCCGGATCATCGCCACCGACTTCTCCGAGCCGATCCTGGCTCGGGCGCGTGAGGGCGTGTTCAGCGAACTGGAAACCAACCGCAGCCTGCCGCCGGCGCTGCTCAAGAAGTATTTTCGGCCGCTCCAAGGTCGCCACAGCATCGTGCAGGAGTGCCGGCAGCTGGTCGAGTTCCGCTCGATGAATCTCAACGGCACGTGGCCGATGATGCCGCTGGTCGACGTGGTGTTTCTCCGCAACGTGATGCTCTACTTCGATGTGGCGACGCGGTCGGCGCTGGTGGGCCGTGTCCGCCGCGTGCTCCGCTCCGACGGAGCGCTCTTCCTCGGCGGCGCGGAGACGATGATCGGCATCGACGACGGCTGGGACCGCGTGGTCGACGGCGGCTGCAGCCACTACCGGCCGAAGACACGGCGCTGAAGACCGCCCATGGAGCTGCTGTTCCAGCGGGCGACCGGGTGGTGCGAATTGCCCCACATGACTGGAGCGATTTGCCCCAGTCCACATCCTGGTGGAGCGATTTGCACCACACCGGCAGTCGAATCCGGTGCGTGCAGGATTGAGAGGGCCTCGATTTCCAGGACATTCCTCAGCAATCCGAAATTCCTCGGAAGGGGATAAGCGATGGCACGGGTTTTGCGCTCTCAGCGAGCGATGGGCCGTCGTGCCGTCGATGAGGAGGAGATCATCCGTGCGAACCCGTTCCTGGAGGCGGCGGCTGCAGTCTGCGGTCGCTCTCCGTGTTATACGGCTCACACGAGAGCCTCGCGCGTTCGTGAGGCTCGGGGCTGCCCATGCCCGTCGCCGGACGTTCGCGTCGGGCATCCTGCCCGACGCTCACTCGGATGCCGCCATCGCTTCGCCATCGTGGCTTCGCTTGGCGTCA
>JBJTQP010000171.1:0-17082 GCA_046075685.1 Planctomycetaceae bacterium
GCTCTCTCGGTACGTCAGCTGGGCAAAAGCCATGGCGAGAAACTGATCGCGGCAAGAGAACCCACGGCACTTGTAGTTGCCGCGGTATCGCTCCACGCAGGCGTTGAAGTCGCGACGTGGAAGAAAATCCAAGACCTGCGAAAACACGAACTGCCCGTCGAACACAAGACCACCGTGCCCTTTCCGGCGGCGGAAAATCCGCTCTGCCGGGGGACAAATGTCCTGCCGAGTTGAAGTCGTGTACAACAATCATTGAGCGTAAACCCTTGCGGGACATGGCGTTCTGACGAGGAGCCCGTGCGTCAACCGGACACTACTGAATTCCAAGATGTGGAATCGGAGTTACCTCACGCCGCTCCAGCCCCCGCTCGACCGCTCGGTTCATAATCGTCTGCAAGGAATCCCAGGAGAGGCCGAGGATCGCAGCAGCGGCTTTGACGTTGCGGCAGGCCTGCAGGACTTCGATGGCAAAAGCGTCGAAAAGGAGGGTGAATCGGGAGTGCTTGCCTGCCCATGGCGGCACGATCGTCTTCACGCCATGCTCCGGACACCGGCTGCGCGGAAGTCGGGCGACCAACTCCGTCGTGAACCGCATGGTGTCGAGGTGCCGCCAACGCCGCTCATCGGCGTGATCGGCAAGCCCGCAGGCACCGCCACATTCAGAGCAAGAGATGCCCGAACCGACGTGTGAGAGCCTAATCTCGACTCGCCGCTCTTCGAGCCGAAGGTCCACCGACTCAACCCGCCAAGAGTCGTCGATCCCGAGCAATCGTGCATATGCGCAGAGAGTGTTTCCATCCCAGCACTCTACGCCATCCGAGGCTCCGAAACGACCGTCCCGTGCCACGGAAATCCCCGAAGAACCCCTTCCAACGCTGTCCCGAAAACCACGGTTCAGCCGTCGCAGGATGCTCGTCGGCTCCGGCCTCGCCGTGGCCGTGCCGGCCATCGCCGCGGTCGACGGGTTTTTCATCACGCCCCGCAGGCTCGTCACGACGACGCACGCCTTCGGCGAACCCGCCGGAGCAGGCCCGGCCGTCCGCATCGCGCAGGTGACCGACCTGCACATGGCCCGCATGGCAGGCCTTCACGAGAAGCTCCTTGAAGAACTCCATGCCGCCGCGCCCGCGATCCTTCTGCTCACGGGCGACCTGATCGAGCGGGACCGGTGCGTCGGGGCCCTGGAGGCATTTCTCCAGGAGCTTCCCGACGTGCCGACCTTTGCCATTCTCGGCAACTGGGAGTATTGGTCGGGCCTGGCCGTCGAGGGCTACCGCCGGCTCTTCGACGACCACTCGATCGAACTGCTCGTGAACCGGTCCGTGGAGTTCAAGGCGAGCGGCAGAACGATCCGCATCACCGGCCTCGACGACCTCGTGGCCGGACATCCCGACCCGCAGTCGGCGGTCGCCGATGCGGAGCCCTGCCCAAACCACCTGCTGCTCGCCCACTGTCCAGCGTCCCGGGATGCCTGCCCGCTTCCGGCGGACCACCGCCCCAGCCTCATCCTCTCGGGCCACACCCACGGCGGCCAAGTCGCGCCATTTGGATGCGCGATCGTGCGGCCCTGGGGAAGCGGGCCATACCTGGCCGGCTGGTATCGGAACGGAGGCCCGCCGCTCTATGTTTCCCGGGGGATCGGCACGTCGCTGATGCCCGTCCGAATCGGGGCCACGCCGGAACTCGCGGTCTTCGACTGGTCGCTATCCTGACGCTGTTTGGCCGGCTGAAAAAAGGCTGTAACGAAACGGCCCGCTCCCCGTCGTCTTCTCCGGAGCCCCGATTTCGACCGCAAGGAGCGCACGATGGAGGCGAGCAGCGATCCCTGCCAGTGGATTTTGGAGGCCGTCGACGCCCATGAACTGCCGCTTTTACGATATTCGAGACGGCTTCTTGGCGACCTCGACCTCGCTCGCGATGCCGTGCAGCACGCCTTCGTGAAGCTCTGCGAAGAGCCACGCGAGCGGATCGACGGCCGGATCGCCGCCTGGCTCTACCGCGTCTGCCGCAACAAGGCCCTCGACCACCTGCGGCAGTCGGGCCGCGAACGGGCGATCCTCGATGCAAGCAGCGACGACGCTCCATCCCCTGATTGCCGTCTGGCCGGCCGCGAATCCGACCCGGCGAGGGCCACCGAAGACAGCGATCTCGCCGCCCGGCTCCGCGAACTGCTCGTCGACCTTCCCGCGCCGCAGCGGGAGACGATCGACCTGTGGTGCGAGGGGCTGACCTACCGGGAGATCGCGGCCGTCACCGGCCGACAGGAGGGCCACGTTCGCGTCCTCGCCCACCGCGGCCTCACCGCCCTCCGCACCCATCCATCCGTCCGCAACATCCTCGACGCCCAAGTTCCCCTGCAGGCCGCCTCTGGAAATTCCTGGAAGCCCGAGGCGCGAGCCGAGAGGAGCGTTGGCGATGCCCCGTAAACAATCGTCCGGCAACACACCCCATCCCAAAGACACCCTTTCCAAACGAGCCCGATCATGAGCCCCGATCCCACGCACGACCACCTGCCCGAAGACGACGCCGCGAAAATCACGGCCCACGCACTCGGCCAGCTCGAAGACCGCGAGCGGGCGGAGTTCCTCGCGAGGCTCTTACGGCCCGACGCCGAAGCAGCCCGGCGGATCGTCGATGAGACCCGCCGGATCGCCGAAGCATTGCACGCTGAGCGTGCCGACTCCCTGCACTCGCCTGAAGCCCCGGGCCGTTCGCAGGATCTCCGTCGAACGATCATCGCAAGGCTCGCCGCGCCGTCTCCGGCCCCAAAAGCCAAGCCCCCGGCCCCGCAGGCCCGCCGCCACCACGCCCCATGGGGCCTGCTCGCCATGGCCGGGTCGCTCGCCGCCGCGGTCATCGTCGCCGCGACCGTGCTCTTCGATGCGCCGCGGGCAGAACGGCAGGTCGCTCTGCGCAAAGCGCCCGCCGCAAAGCCCGCGGCGGCTGACAAGAGCACGATGGCCACCGCAGAACCGACCGCAAAAAGAGCATCGGAGAAGGAAGCATTGGCGGTAGACGTAGACATGGTAGACATGGTTGAGCTCTCCGACGTCCCCGCACCGGCTGCCGACATGCGATCGGCCGGCAAAGCACGTGCCGAGACCGAATCGCGAGCCGAGCCAGCAGCGCGAGCGTTGGCGGCCCCGGATCGCCGGGCACTGGCCGCAGCCCGGGCACCGGCCCCAGGAGGACTCGCGGCCCGATCGGCCCGGGTCATCGACGAATCGGCCAGAGAAGCAGACAGGTCGTTCGACGGCGTCCCCCGCGAAGGCTACGAACGCCTCGAGGAAAACCGGAAGCGTGCGGTCTCTGACGAACCGCTCTCCACCTTCTCGATCGACGTCGACACCGCGTCGTACGCCAACGTGCGGCGGTTCCTCTCCTCGGGCAGGCTGCCGCCACGGGACGCCGTTCGCATCGAGGAGCTCGTCAACTATTTCCGCTACGACGACCCGAAGCCCGCAGGCGACGACCCGTTCTCCGTCGCGGTCGAGTCGGCAGCCAGCCCGTGGCACGCAGGCCGGCTCATCGTCCGGATCGGCCTCAAGGGCCGCGAGATCGATCGGGCACGGCGGCCGGCCGGCAACATCGTCTTCCTCATCGACGTGTCGGGATCGATGCAGCAGCCCGACAAACTCCCGCTCGTGAAGCAGGCGGTCGCGATGCTCGTCGAGGAGCTCACGGAGAACGACCGCGTCTCGATCGTCACCTACGCCGGCGATGCGGGGCTCGTGCTCCCGCCGACCACCGGCGACCAGAAGCAGCAAATCCTCGCCGCGATCGAGCGGCTTCGCGCCGGCGGCTCGACCCACGGCAGCGCTGGGCTGGAGCTTGCCTACGAGCAGGCGGCGGAGCACTTCATCGAGGGGGGCGTCAACCGGGTGATCCTTGCGACCGACGGCGACCTGAACGTCGGCGTCACGAGCGATGATGCGCTCGTCGAGCTCATCAAGCGGAAGGCGGCCGGCGGCACGTTCCTCACCGTGCTCGGCTTCGGGCAGGGCAACCTCCAGGACGCGAAGATGGAGAAGATCGCCGACAACGGCAACGGCATCTACGCCTACATCGACGGCGCCCGCGAGGCCCGCAAGGTGCTCGTCGAGCAGCTCACAGGCTCCACGATCACGATCGCCAAGGACGTCAAGATCCAGGTCGAGTTCAACCCCGCGACCGTCGCCTCCTACCGGCTCATCGGCTACGAAAACAGGCTGCTTGCCGCTCGCGACTTCCGCGACGACCGCAAGGACGCAGGCGAGATCGGGGCGGGCCACTCCGTCACCGCCCTCTATGAGATCGTGCCCCTCGGCGGCGTGGTCGGCGACATCGCCGGCTCGGGCGCCGAGCCGCTGAGGTACCAGCCGCAACCGGAGACCGCCGCCGCTGAGGCTCCCACGGCCGCGAAGGCTGCCGCGATCGACCCAGCGGTCCGCCGCGAGCTGCTCACGGTGAAGCTGCGGTTCAAGAAGCCCGACGGTCAGGAGAGCGTGCTCCGCGAATTTCCCCTCGCCGACCGCGGCGGCGAGTTCGATGCGGCCTCGGCCGACCTACGGTTCGCCACCGCCGTGGCGGCTTTCGGGATGATCCTCCGCGGCAGCGACGAGGCCGGCTCGGCCACGCTCGCCGACGTGGCGAGGATCGCCGGCCGGGCGATCGGCCGCGACGACGGGGGCTACCGCGCCGAGTTTCTCGACCTCGTGCGGAAGGCCCGCAGCCTTCGCGACACGGCCGCTCCGTGATGCATTTGCCATGGCAGGCCTCGCTCAGCGGCTATGCCGCTGGAAAACCTATAGGTCAGAATGCTCCGTTCGTCACGGTCGCGACCTTCCAGCCTCGTTGCAGGCCCGGCGACCGTCTGATATGATGTTCACAAGTACAGTATTTATTCGTTCCTCCGAGGCCCTACCATGAACGCCGACACGATCCGCGAGTATCTCCGCCGCGAGCCCTTCGAACCGTTCGTAATCCGCATGTCGAACGGCGAGGTGCACGAGATCCGCCATCCCGAGTGCGCATTCGTCATGAAGACGAAGATGATCGTCTACTATCCCGACGACGACCGCAGCGTCACCTGCTCTCTCGTCCACGTCAACAGCGTCGAGGCCCTGCAGGCCAGTTGATCCGAGGTCCAGCGTCCGCCCGCAGCGCACCGTCCCCCCCAAAGCCCGACGTAGATGCCCGGGTCATGTAAAGACCGTGAATTCGCCGCAGGGGTTGCCATAGCGGGCGCACGCCGCGTTAACTCCGCCGGAGCGGTCGGGGATGCCACGCCACGGTACTCGGCGGGACCGACGACGGGAATGAAGTGGCCGACCACTCGGCCACCGGCGTCGCACAACTCGAGCGGGTCGGACCCGGCGACCAGCCGCGCCTGGATTCCTTCTGCGATCGTGACGCGAACCATCGTTGTGGACTCCTCGATATCGAACCCGCACAATGTGTTCGAATCTATTCATCAGTATAGGTGATGTTTTTCGGGAACGCTACGCGCGTCCGGGCCACGTTCGCCGAGGCCGGGCCGGCTTGATCACAGCGGAGGCTGACTGCGGCGGCGCTACCGCGTCGCGGCCGCCGGGACGGCGCCCGGCGATCCAGTCTGCCCGCCGCCCTTCGCGGCGGCCTCCAGTTTCGCGATCCGCGCTTCGCACGCCCGGGCTTCGCCCTCCTCGCCGAGTTGCCGGTGGCACTCCGCGAGCGGCCGCAGGAAGCGGATCCGATCCTTGGCCGCATCCGCGGCCTGCGGGTCGGCGAACAGCCGGTCGGTGACCTCGAGCGCCTTGAGGTACCGGTCCCGGGCCTCGCACGACACCTCGCGGATTGCCTGGGCGAAACTGATGGCCCGGGTGGGGGAGGAGTTTCCGCTCGAGTGCCCGAACTGCGGCGGCGACATCCGGCTGATCGCGTTCATCACGGAGCCGGGGCCCACCGACCGAGTGGGACGAGCTTGTCCGCGCTCATGACGACCACGACGCGGTTCAGGTGTCGCCCGTGTCGCCTGACGAGTTGCCCGTGATCGACATCCACAGCCTCTGAGTCCTGCCAGGCGCGAGGTCAAACCAAAGCCCCGGACGGCCGAACTCGGAGAGCCTCCGCGCCGACGGCAGAAAAGCGCCACTCCTGGGGGGAGCGCAGCCGTTCCGGGTGCCGCTGATGTGGTGCCGGAAAATGCGACACCAGACTCACCATCCGCCCATCGGCTCGGAAATGCCTGTCCACATGGTTGCGGAAGTGCCATTGGTCGGGCTGTCCGCCTACACTGCCGACGGTGTGGCCGCAGGACGCCGGAGAGTGCACGTGTCGCGGGCCCGGATCGCCTCCTCACGATGTCCCGCGGCCCGGATCGCCCAGGCGCCGGGCGGCGTCGCTGCGGCGCGGGTGCGGCGCGGGCTCGTCCGCTGGTATGCCCGGGCGCGGCGGGATCTGCCGTGGCGGCGCTCCCGCGATCCGTACGCCGTCTGGGTGAGCGAGGTGATGCTCCAGCAGACGCAGGTCGAGCGGGTGAAGGACTACTTCGCCCGTTTCCTGCGGAGGTTTCCCACGGTCGGCGAACTCGCTGCGGCCCGCGAGGCCGACGTGCTCAAGCACTGGGAGGGGCTCGGCTACTATCGCCGCGCCCGCCAGCTGCATGCCGCGGCGCAGGCGGTGATGGTCGAGCACGGCGGCGTGTTCCCGGCGACGCTCACCGGCCTGCGGTCACTGCCCGGCGTCGGTCGCTACACCGCAGCCGCGATCGCGTCGATTGCCTTCGACCTTCCCGCGGCGATCGTGGAGGCCAACTCGCGGCGGGTGCTCGCCCGGCTCGTCGGCCATGAGCGGCCGGTGGGCGGCGCCGGCGACGAGCCGATCTGGGAGGTCGCCGAGGCGCTCGTCCCGCGGCGCGGCGCCGGTGTGTTCAACCAGGCGCTGATGGATCTCGGAGCGATGGTCTGCACTCCCACGCGGCCGCTGTGCCGGCGCTGTCCCGTGGCGGGAGACTGCGCGGCCCGTGCGACCGGCCGCGTGGAGCGGATCCCGGTGCTGGCCGCGGCGCGGGACACGAAGCGGATTCGAGAGACGGCGGTCGTGACCCGCCACCGCAACCGCGTGCTCGTCGTGCGCCGCGGTCCGGGCGAGTGGTGGGAGGGGCTCTGGGATTTTCCACGCGAGCCGGCCGGCAGCACCGGCCATGAACTTGGCCGGTTCGCCTATGGCGTCACGCATCATCGGGTCGAGTGCGCGGTGGTCGAACGGAAGGCCGCGCGGGCCACGGCCGGGCCTCCCGGCAGCCGCTGGGTGCCGGTGGAGACGCTCCCGGCCCTGGCGATGACCTCGCCGGGACGACGGATCGCCCGACTGGTCGCAACGCAGCCGGAGCCGGTCAGCCGGCCCCGTTCTGGAGCAGCGACGCCGCGGCGCGGTCGAGGTGCAGGCGACAGTCGGCGTGCCGCTGCAGGATCGAGGCGGGCACGTCGGGCGTGACCGGCCCCTCCGCGGCGTTGCGGACCGCCGCGGCCTTGCGCTCGTCGGGCACCGAGCAGATGATGGTGCGCGCGGCCATGATCCGCCGGATCGACATCGAGATCGCGTGCGTCGGGACCGCGGCGAGCGTGGCGAACCAGCCCTCGCCGACCTGCTGCCGCCGGCAGGCCTCGTCGAGCGTCACCACCAGGTAGGGATCGGTCGCGGCGAAGTCGGCCGGCGGGTCGTTGAAGGCAAGGTGGCCGTTCTCGCCGATCCCGCAGAGCACGAGGTCGAAGTCGGCATCGGGAACGAGGGCGGCGAGCCGGCGGCACTCGGTCTCTGGATCGGCGTCGGCTCCGATCCAGTGAAAGGCCGCGGGCTCGATCGGCAGCCGGTCGAAGAATCGCTCGCGGAGGTACCGGCGGAAGCTGGCCGGATGGGCGGCGGAGATCCCGCAATACTCATCGAGATGGAACACGTCGACCCGGTCCCAGGCGAGGTCGGCCGCGGCGAGCGCGGCGAGCACCTCGAGCTGCGACGTGCCGGTGGCCACGACCAGCGTGGCCCGGCCCCGTTCGGCCAGCGTGCGGCGGAGCACCTCGACGGCCTGCCCGCCGGCGGCGACGCCGAGCGCCGCACGGTCTGCGTGGATTGCGACCTTCATGGGGCGACGGCCTCCCGGGGAACGCCGTCGAGACCCACGGCCCGGCGCGGATTCGCGGACACGAGCCGGTCGATCGCCGTCTTGTCGAGGCCGAGGTGCAGGGCGAGGTTCTCGCGGACGCGGCGCATGGAGATCGTGGAGCCGGCGAGGTTTCGCAGGCCGGGCCGGCGGGCCACTCCCTCCGTGTCGACCTCCACCTCACCCTCGCCGTAGGCGTAGCGGCCCGGCGGCAGCTTCGCCACCACGATCGCATCGGTCACCATGATCGAGCGGTCGAGGCCCGAGACCGTCAGGTAGTTCGCCAACGCGAACCAGGGCACGTGGACGCCGTCGGGGATGTAGCAGATCCAGAGCCGGTCGTGCAGAAACAGCGCCCGCTGGATGAAGTTGTCGTGCCGGGGCAGGTCGAGGGCGCAGCCGTTCCCGAGATGCGTGACCATCGTCAGCCCCGCGTCGATCGCCGCCGCGAGCTCGTCGAGCGACGGGTCGCAGTGGCCGGCCGACACGGTGATCCCCTGACGGGCGAGGTACGCCGTGGTGGCCAGGCCGGCGTCGCACTCGGGGGCCAGGGTGACCAGCCGGAGCAGGCCGCCCCCGGCCTCGACGAGCCGTTTTGCATCGTCCACGGTGGCGGGCACGATCTTCGTCGGATCATGGGCGCCGGGGCACCCGGGCTTGCGGCTCAGGAACGGGCCCTCGACATGGAAGCCGGCGATCATCCGCGCGACGAGCGGGTCGCGCTCCCGAAACTCCACCAGCCGCGCGAGTTTCGCCGCGATGCCGGCGATCGAGTCGGTGATCACCGTGGCCAGGATGCCGTCGGCCCCGTCGGCGGCGAGCTCGTCGCAGGCCCGGCGGCACTGCTCGAGGGTGAGGTCACGGGAACAGAAATCACCGCCCGCGTAGCCGTTGACCTGGATATCGAAGCCGCCCGCCACGAAAACGCTCCTCGTCACACGACGAGCACGCATCGTACGGCATCGGCCCGGTTTGCGGCATGACGAGCCGATTTGATCCGGAGGGTCGCCGGTGCGAATCTTGATAGAGGTGCCCGCGGCACCTGGGGGCGATCACGGCGGAGCGGTTTCCGCCGCCGCCCGTCCGCCCTTCCCGTCCGGAGTTCCACGATGACCCCGACCGCCGCTTCGCTTCGCGTCCTGTGTCTCGCCGCCCTGGCCGCGACCGGCGTGCGGGCCGCCGATGCTCCTCTGCCGCTCGAGCGGGTGGTGCTCTTCACCTCGGGTGTCGGCTACTTCGAGCATGCCGGAACGGTGGCCGGCAACGCGGCCGTGGAGATGCGGTTTGCAGCCGCGGGGATCAACGACCTGCTCAAGAGCATGGTGGTGCTCGACCGCGCGGGCGGCCCGCCGATCGTGACCTACGCCTCGCGGGATCCGGTCACGAAGACGCTCGGCACCTTCGCCGTGAATCTCACGGACAATCCCTCGCTCGGCGACCTGCTGGGCCGACTTCGCGGCCAGCGGGTCGAACTCGACGCGGCCACCCCCATGGCCGGCACGATCGTGGGCGTGGAGACGCGGCGGGTCGAGGCGGGCGGCGATCAGACCGTCGAGAGGCAGTTCCTCACGGTCCTCACTGCCGACGGGCTGCGGACGCTGCCGCTCGATGGCGTGAACCGCGTCGCGCTTGCGGAACCGCGGCTCCAGGCGGAGCTGGAGAAGGCGCTCGCCGTGCTCGCCCTGGCGGCCGACAACGAGAAGAAGGGAGTTCGCATCGCCTTCACCGGAGCCGGCGAGCGGGAGGTGCTCGTGGGCTACGTGCAGGAGTCGCCGATCTGGAAGACCAGTTACCGGCTGCTGCTCGCCGGGGATGCCGGCGCGACGAAGGCCACGCTCCAGGGCTGGGCGATCGTGGAGAACACGACCGACGCCGACTGGAAGGACGTGCGGATGTCGCTCGTCAGCGGCCGCCCGATCTCGTTCGTGATGGATCTCTACCAGCCGCTGTACGTGCCCCGGCCGCTCGTCGAGCCTGAGCTCTACGCGTCGCTGCGGCCGCAGCTCTACGGCCAGAGCATGGACGATGAGGCGAAGCAGGTCGCCCAGGCCGGGCGGCGGCTCGCGGAGCAGTTGGGCCGCGACCGGCGACAGGGAGCGAAGGTGGCCGCCGCGGCTCCGGCAGCGCCGGCGGCCGCGGGCAAGACGCTCGCGGCCGGTGGCATGGACAGCGCCGCCTTTGGGATCTCGGGAGCGGCGGAGGCGCTGGCCGAGGGCAGCGAGCTCGGCGAGTTTTTTCGCTACGAGATCGCCAAGCCCGTCACGCTCGAGCGGCAGCGATCGGCGCTGCTGCCGATCGTGGCGGGCGAGGTCGAGGCTGAGCGGGTGGCGATCTACGACGAGCGGGTGCTCGCCGGACATCCGCTCTCGGGCCTGCGGCTGCGCAACACGACGCCCCTGCACCTCATGCAGGGGCCGGTCACGGTCTACGACGCGGAGGGGGGCTATGCGGGCGATGCCCGGATCGAGGACATGGCCCCGGGCACGGAGCGGCTGCTGAGCTACGCCGTCGATCTCGACGTGGAGGTCGCGCCGCGCATCGAGGGTCGTCCGGAGGAGATCGTCGACGTGCGGCTCGCGAAGGGCACGCTCGTGGCCTCGCGGAAGCTCGTGCGGGCGAAGGTGTTCGAGGTGAAGAACGGCGGCCGTCGGGCGGTGAAGGTGCTCGTGGAGCATCCGCTCGAGGGCGGCTGGAAACTTGTGAAACCTGAGGCGCCGGCGGAGAAGACCCGTGACCGGCAGCGGTTCGCCGTGGACGCGGAGCCGGGCACCACCGCCGCCCTCGAAGTGGTCGAGGAACTGCCCGTGGAGGAGTCGCACGTGATCACGACCCTCGACGACGAGCGCATCGTTTTCTACTCGCGGGCGCGGGCGGCATCGCCGGCCGTCCGCGAGGCGCTCGCCGGGGTGGTGCGCCGCAAGCAGGCGATCGAGCAGGTCGGCCGCGACCGCCAGACCCGCGAGCAGGAGATCGCCACGATCGATCAGGAGCAGACGAGGATCCGCGGCAACATGGGGGCGATCGACCGGGGCAGCGACCTGTTCAACCAGTATGTGAGGAAGTTCACCGAGCAGGAGAAGCGGATCGAGGCGCTGCGCGGCGAGATTGCAGGCCTGGTCGCGAAGGAGCAGGAGGCACGCACGGGGCTCGACGAGTTCCTGCTGGGGCTCGACGTGAACTGAGCGCGGCCCCGATCGGCCGCTCGGGCCGGCCCGTCGATCTTGGACGGACTCCACGTGATCCTCGCGCGTCGTTTCAGCACTGCGGCCGGCCGGATTCCGCAGGCTGCAAGCCCTCGGCTACGAGACTCCCAGCGCGGGGAAACCGGCCGCCGATCAGGGCGTCGTAGAGCCAGCCGCCCAGCACGCCCCCCACGAGCGGGCCGACGATCGGCACCCACCACCAGCCGTTGCCGGCGCGAAAGACCTCCCCGCCCCAGCCGGCCACGGCCGTGAACAGTCGCGGCCCGAAGTCGCGGGCGGGGTTGATCGCATAGCCGGCGTTGGCGCCGAACGACGCGCCGATCGCCACCACGAGCAGGCCCACGACGAGCGGCCCGAGGCCGGCGGGCGGCGGGGCGTTGCGGCGGTCGGAGATGGCGAAGATCACGCCCACCAGCAGCGCGGTTCCCACCACCTGGTCGACGACACCGCCCCAGAGGCCGAGCCACGGCTGGGGATATGTCGCAAAGATTCCGGCCGTGCCCTGCGGCCCCGTGACCTGCCGCACACCGTCGTCGAAGACGTCGAGAGCCCCGTGGTAGGTGGCGAACACGACCGCCGCGGCGGTGAACGCGGCCGTGACCTGCGCGATCACGTAGGGCACGACCTTCGCCCAGGGGAAGCCGCGATGCACGGCGAGGGCGAGCGTGACGGCCGGGTTGAGGTGCGCCCCCGACACGCCGGCGGCCACATAGCAGCCCATCACCACGCCGAGCCCCCAGACGAGGTTGATCGACAGGTAGCCGCCGAACTCCCCCTTGCCGAGCACGACCTGCGCGACCACGCCCAGCCCGAGCATCATCAGCACGAACGTGCCCAGAAACTCGGCGAGACATTCCCGCAGCAGCGAATCATCAGTCTTCACGATCCCAGCCCTCCCACGTGCCCAGTCCGGTGCCCAGCGTCCCGCGACGTTATACGCCATGCGACCAAGCACGCATTGCGCACGCGTCCGCAGCTTCCTCGGGCACGAACTCAGCGAGCGGGCTGCCCCGAGCCACACCATACGGCCCGCAGCCCGCATCGCTTACGCGATTGCGGCTTTCTGAGGGCGAGCCCCCAAGAAGGCCCAGCGTCCGCCTACGCCAGGATCGCCTTCACGACGTGCGCAGGCTCCACGCCCGTGAGCTTGGCGTCGAGCCCCATGAAGGGATAGGTGAACCGCATATGGTCGATGCCGAGGAGGTGCAGCATCGTGGCATGCAGGTCGCGGACGTGCACCGGGTCGGTCACCGCGAAGTAGCCGAAGTCGTCGGTCGACCCGTGCGTGATGCCCCCTTTGATGCCGCCGCCGGCGAGCACCATGCTGAAGCCCTTGATGTGGTGGTCGCGGCCGATTGACGTGCCCTCCCCCTGCCCCATCGGCGTGCGGCCGAACTCGCCGCCGATGATCACCAGCGTGTCGTCGAGCATCCCGCGGCGGGCGAGGTCGGTGAGCAGCCCCGAGGCGGCCGTGTCGGTCGGCGGGCAGATCTCCTTCATGAAGCCGTCGATGCCGCTGTGGTGGTCCCAGTCGCTGGCGTAGACGTGCACGAACCGCACGCCCCGCTCCACCAGCCGGCGGGCCATCAGGCAGTTGGTGCCCACCGTGGCCTTGGCGGGCTCGGCGCCGTACAGGGCGAGCGTCTCGGGGCTCTCGTCGGCCAGGTCGGCGAGCTGCGGCACGCTGGTCTGCATCTTGAAGGCGAGCTCGTACTGCCGGATCCGTGTGGCCACATCGGCGTCGGGGTGGGCGGCGAGCCGGTGCCGCTCGAGCGTCGCCACCGTGTTGATCAGGTCCCGCTGCCGGGCCGCCGAAACGCCGGGGGGATTGTCGACGTAGTGCACCGGTGCACCCGACGTGGCGAACTCGACGCCCTGGTAGTGGCCGGGGAGGAACCCCGAGTGCCATTGCCGGGCGGCGATCGGCTGCGGGCTGCGGCCGATCTTGCTCGTCATCACGACGAAGCCCGGGAGGTCGTCGGCCTCGCTGCCGAGTCCGTAGGTGACCCAAGCCCCCATGCTCGGCCGCCCCGAGAGCGCGGTGCCGCAGTTCATGAAGGTGTGGGCCGGGTCGTGGTTGATCTGCTCGGTCACCATGCTCCGCACGATGGCGTAGGAGTCGGCGAGCGCCCCGAGCTTCGGGAAGAAGTCGCTCACCTCGGCACCGCACTCGCCGCGGCGGGAGAACCTCGTCCGCGGGCCGAGGCACACCAGCTTCTTGCCCTGGAGCTGCGCGATCGGCTGGCCGGCGGTCACGCTCTCCGGCATCTCCTGGCCGTCGAGCTCCGCGAGCTTCGGCTTGGGGTCGAACGTCTCGAGGTGGCTCGGACCGCCGGCGAGGCAGAGGAAGATCACCGCCTTCGCCTGCGGCGGATGGTGCAGCGGGACGATCGCGCCGGGGTGGCGTGCGGCGGAGGCCGGGCCGGCGCCGGAGATGCTCAGGGCGTCGCGGGCCAGGAGCGTGGAGAGCGCGGCGCCGCCGAGCGACAGGCCCGTGCGGGCGAGGAAGGTGCGGCGGTGGATCGAGAGGTCGCTCACGTCAGTATCTCGCGATCGCCTCGTGGAGATTGAGGACGGCCCGCGAGGTTGCGGTCCAGGCGGCGAGTTCGGCCGGGTCGAGTGTCTTGTCGCGCGGGGCGAGGCCGACCCCGAGGAGTTCCTCCGCGGCGTGCGGAGCGCCACGGTAGTGTGCCCGATCGCGGTCGAGCAGGCCCTTCACGACCGCGACCTCGTCGCTGTCGGGCACGCGGGAGAGCGTCCGCTTCCAGAGGAACGCCAGCCGGGTCTCGTCGTCGTCCGCCGCGCGCAGGGCGAGTTCGGCGAGCTTCCGTGCCGCCTCCACGAACGTCGGGTCGTTGAGCAGCACGAGCGCCGCCTTCGGCGTGTTCGATCGCATGCGTGCCGCCGTGCACTCCTCGCGGGTGGGCGCGTCGAAGGCGAGGAGCTGCGGGTGGAGGAACATCCGCTGCCAGTGCACGTAGAGCCCCCGCCGCCACTGGCGGTCGTCCTTGTCGATCTTGTAGTCCCGCGGCGGGAAGTTGAGGTGCTGGTAGTAGCCGGCCGGCTGATAGGGGTGCACGCTGTCGCCGCCGAGTCGTTCGACGAGCAGGCCGCTCACCGCCAGCGCCGTGTCGCGGACGTTCTCCGCCGGGAGCCGCCAGCGGCCCTGCCGGGCGAGCAGGCGATTGTCGGGATCGCGGGTGATCAGGTCGGCCGACGCGGCTGACGACATCCGGTAGGCACGGCTCGTCACGATCGTGCGGATGAGGTCGCGGACGCTCCACCCGTGATCCATGAGCCCGACCGCCAGCGCGTCGAGCAGCTCCGGATGGTCGGGCAGTTCGCCCTGGCCACCGAAGTCGCCGAGGCTCCGGCAGAGGCCGGCCCCGAAGAACAGCGCCCAGATGCGGTTGGCGGTCACGCGGGCCGTGAACTCGCCGATGCCCCCCTGCTCCACCGGCGCGACCAGCCAGCGGGCGAGGTCGGCCCGGGTGGCCCGACCGCCCGACGCCGGCGCGACCGCGCCGAGGAAGGCGGGGATCGCCGGCGCGACGACGTCGCCCGAGTCGTCCATCCAGTTGCCGCGGGGCAGGATGCGGACGGTGCGGGGCTCGTCGAGGGCCTTCGTCACCATCAGCGTACGGTTGAGCGCGGCCCGCTCCTTCACGAGTGCGGCGAGCTGCGTGCGGTCAGCCACCACCGCAGCGGACTCGGGTGTCTCCGGCTGGGCCCGCGGCGGCAGGACGAGCGGCGGCAGGCGGCCTTCGAGCCCGCGGATCTTCGAGTCGAGCTCCGCCGCGTGCGCCCGGTCGAAGGGGCCCACGACTTCGAGCTCCGGGGAGCGGATGGTCGGCAGCGCGTTGAGTTTCTGCTTGCTGAAGCCGGCGTTCTGCAGGTGCCGTTCGTCGTCGATGTCGGCGAAGAAGGCTCCCAGCCGGTAGAAGTCGGAGCTGGTGTAGGGATCGTACTTGTGGTCGTGGCACTGGGCGCAGCCCACCGTGGCGCCCATCCACGCGCCCGAGACGTTGCGCACCCGATCAGCCAGGTAGATCGCCCGATACTCCTTGGCCTGCAGCCCGCCCTCGTGCGTCGTCTGCAGGAGACGGTTGTAGGCGCTGGCGAGCACAGGGTCGTCGGCGACCTCGCCGTCACGCCGGCCCACAAGATCACCGGCGAGTTGGAGCATCGTGAAGCGATCGAAGGGCACGTCGTTGAGAAACGCCTGGATCACCCAGTCGCGATAGGGCGAGATGCTCTGGGGCTGATCCCCGTGGTAGCCCACCGTGTCGGCGTAGCGGACGAGGTCGAGCCACCACGCCGCCAGCCGCTCGGCATGCCGCGGCGATCCGAGCAGGCGGTCCACCAGCCGTTCGTGGCGGTCGGGTCGGTCGTCCGCGAGGTAGTCGTCGACCTCCTGCGGCGTCGGCGGCAGGCCCGTGAGGTCGAAGGTCGTCCGGCGGAGGAGGGTCAGCGGGTCGGCGTCCGGCGCGGGCGTGAGCCCCTCCGCCTCGATCCGGGCGAGGACGAACGGGTCGATCCAGTTCGCGGGCCACGACGCGTCTTTCACCGGAGGGGCATCGGTCCGGCGGGGAGGAACGTATGCCCAGTGCCGGGCATAGGCCGCTCCGGATGCGATCCACCGGGCGAGCAGCCGCTTCTGTTCGGCAGTCAGCAGGTGGTTGCTCTCCGGCGGCGGCATGACGACGTCGGGATCGGTCGCGTGGAGCCGCGTCACCAGTTCGCTCTCATCGGGCCTGCCGGGCACGATCGCCCGCCCGCCGCTGTCGAGTTCGGCCAGGGCGGCGTCACGGTGGTCGAGCCGGAGACCGCCGCGGCGGTCGTGCTCGTCGGGCCCGTGGCAGGCAAAACAATTGCGCGAGAGGATCGGCCGAATGTCGCGATTGAAGTCGGGCGGTTCGTCGGCCGCGGCCGCAGTCGTAAGGACGACCAGCCCCGCCACCGTAGCGCCGGCGGTCACGAAGCTGCTCGCCACGCGGAGAAGAAACGCCATCGAACGCCCTCGAAACAGAAGATTTTATCGCAAACCGGCTCCACTGGTGCCGCGGCGGCAGGCTCGTTGACGCTCTCCGGACCCGAACGTAGATTCGATCGGCTTTTCCGGCAAAAAACCGCCGGTTTTTCCGTCCTCACCACGAAAGGCACCGTCCTGCCCATGGCCACGTCGTCCAAGAAGTCCGCCGCCAAGAAGTCTGCCAAGAAGTCGGGAGCCAGCGGGGGCAAGCCGGGCAAGATGATTTACTCCTTCGGCGCCAAGAAGTGCGACGGCGACGGCACCATGAAGGCCCTGCTCGGCGGCAAGGGGGCCAACCTCGCCCAGATGACGAAGATCGGGCTCCCGGTGCCCCCCGGCTTCACCATCACCACGCAGGTCTGCATCGACTACTACAAGAACCACAAGAAGTTCCCCAAGGGCCTCGAGGAGGAGGTCGCCTCCGCCATGAAGCTCATGGAGAAGGAGACGGGGAAGAAGTTCGGCGACATGAAGAACGCCCTGCTCGTCAGCGTGCGCTCGGGTGCCCGCGACAGCATGCCGGGCATGATGGACACGATCCTCAACCTCGGCCTCAACGACGAGACCGTGAAGGGCCTCGCCGAGGCCACCGGCAACGCCCGCTTCGCCTACGACTCCTACCGCCGCTTCATCCAGATGTATGGCGACGTGGTGATGGGCGTGCAGAAGCGGCACGAGAACGAGCACGACCCCTTCGAGGAGGCGATGGAGGGCCTGAAGCATCAGCT
>JBJTQP010000172.1:0-7140 GCA_046075685.1 Planctomycetaceae bacterium
GAAAAGCTCAGGTTCACGTTGCCGCCGCCCGAGCCGATCGTGACCGCACCAGCTCCTGGCGCCATCGTGATGCCGCGCGGAGAGACCGTCAGGACGCGGGCGGTAGTTCCGGAGGTGTTGCCGCGAAATTGGATGGTGCCCTGACTGGTGAAGTTCAACGACTCCGCGGCCCTGGCGGCGTTGAGGTCGATGACGGTGTTGGCGTTGGCGCTGCTGATGTTGAAGAACAGATCGTCACTCCCACCGGGAACAGCCGTGGGACTGGGGGTGGGGTTATTTGGATTGGTTGACCAGTTGGCCAACGTGGCCCAGGAGCCCGACGTGCCGACCCAATATCGCGGTGCGGCCTGGCCGCTGCCGGTGAGGCTGAAGGCAAGGGCGAAGGCCGCGAAGCAGGCCACCGGGCGACCTGCTGATCGAAAAACACTGGGGTGTGTGCTCATGATGCCTTCAGGTGTCCTTTGGGCGTGAAGTTACCGCGACAGTCACGCGGATCGCAGATGGAGGAAGCTACGTCCGCCGCCGCGCCCGCCTCCAGCACGCGACGGCGGCGAGGGCGGTCGCGATCGCGAACCCCGTCGCCGGCTCGGGCACGATGATCAAATTCAAGCTGCCTTCGGTGAAGTAGGCCGTGCGACCGCCGCCAATGTTGGCCGCGTTGCCCGCGCCGAAGTTTGAGATGTTGGCGAAACTGCTGCCGTTGTTGATGAGCGGGTAGGTGCCATCTTGAATCAGGCTGAAGTCGAACGGCTGGCCGGTCGTCCCGAACAGGCTCGCAACCCCGAACGCATTCGGCAGGCTCACCGTGCCCGTGACGGAGAGCGGCACTCGGGCGAGCAGGGCCGACGAACTGAGAACGAGCCCGGCGCCCGAACCGAGCGAGAGATTGCCCGTGATCGTGCCCAGCCCGCCCACGCCCTTGCCGCTACCGATCGTGATGCCCCCGCCGGACGCCGCCGACAGGTTCAAGCCAGTAGTGGTGCCCGACAGGAAAATCCCAAGGCTACTGGCGATCGAACCCGCCGGCCCGAGGGCGAGGGTGCCGCCCGTGATGACCGTCTGGCCGGCGTACGTGTTGGCTGCCTTGAAGGTAGTGGTGCCGCCTCCAGTCTTTGTGAGCCCCCCCGCCCCGGTGATGATCGAGTCGACCGACCAAGATCGTTCGAGCGTACCGCCGAGTGAGCCGAGCGTGACGCCGCGGTTGGCGCTGACGTTGTAGATCAAGTTGCCGTCCGCCCCCTGCAAGACGCCCCCGTTGAGGGTGATCGCGTCGGCCAGATAGCTCGTCAGAGCCGTGCCGAGCGCACGGTCGTCAACCGTGCCGCTCACGGCGTTGGGATTCGAGTTTCTGAATATGGCATTTTGGTTCACCACAAGCTTGCCCCACTGGTTCCTGCTGGTGGTGTCAGTGCTTTGGATTTGGAACTGCAACACGTTCGACCCTGCCACTGCGTTGAGGGTCACGGTCGGACTTCGGCTAGTGTCGCTGTCGCCGTCGTTGAACGTCCTTTGGAAGTTCACCCGTCCGTCGACCGAGTTGTTGTTGATGACGAGATTTGCAATCTGCAGGTTCACCGTCCCTTGAACCGCGTGACCATCATTCGCGTCGCTGTTGTTGTTGATGTTGATGGTCGCGGTCCCGAGGGTGTCGCCCGAATTTGCCCTGAAAGTGAGTCCGTTGGCAGTGTTGCTGAAGTTGTAGCGATTCGCATTGCCGGACAATCCGAGGTTCAGCGTGCCTATTGTCCTTGCGCTGCCCAAAGTAACGGTTTGGCTAGCCCCGATGTTGGCGGTGAAGTTGACGACCACGCCGGCCCCGCTGGGAACGCCACTCGGGCTCCAGTTGCCCGCCGTTCCCCACGCCTGCGCGGCACTTGTCGTGGTATTGATCCAATTGCTCTGCGCCTGGGCTCCGCCGGCTCCAGCCAAAACGATGAGCATCGCCATCCATGCGATGTGTGCGCCACCCGCCCGAATCGCGCGGCGATTCACGCACGCGCGATTTGTCGGAACCAAGAAACCAACGTGCTTGCACAAGAACGTGTTCATCACGATCCCCCCTCCGAAAACGAACCGTCTCGCCAGCCGCCCCGAGGCTGCGAAGCGATGGACGGCGCAGGACCCAAAAATCCGCCACTCAACGGCATGTTACTGGAAACATCAGGGTCCTGCAAGTGCTGTGGCCGCAGCCCATTGGCGACAACAGGGGCGGCGGGTTCGCCGCCACAAAGGGTCGATCTGCAGCTTTCGACTTGTCGGAAAGGGGAGCGGCCCGCAGCCGGTCGTGCGCTGCGACGACAGGCTGCGGGCAGCCCGCCGCAGCGGCAGCTGATACGGAGTCGCGGTCTGCGCAACTAGCGGCCCGGGACTGTAGAATCGGCTGCCTACATGCTTTCCCACTCATGGCAGATACTCCTCGCTCACCGAGATCCCCGATCACCGTTGGCGAGATCGCCACCGAGTTGGGGATTTCGAAGATGACCGTGTCTCGAGCGCTCCGTGGCGAGGGCTCCGTGGCGGCCGATACCCGGGCCCGCGTCGAGCAGGTGGCACGGCGTCTGAAGTATCGGCCGAACCGACTGATGCGTGCGGTGCACACGGGCCGCAGCCGGACCGTCGGCGTGATGATCGATCCTTGGAACTCTTTCCACAGCGCCGTGCTGGGCGGCATCCACCACATGCTCGCTGCCCACGACTATCTGCCGATCCTCCATTACCCGCACCAGTCGCCGGCGTTCATGCTCGGCGACCGCGACACGAGCGAACTCAAGTATCTTCACCGACTGCTCGACCAGCGTGTGGATGGGATCATCTTCTGGCCGTCGGATGAGACGGTTCCGAACCTCTATTTGCAGGAAGTCTGGGACCGGGGTGTGCCGCTCGTGGCTGTGGACCGCCGGATGCCTGCCACGCGAGCCGATTTCAGCGGCACCGATGACGCTGCGGGGGCCACGCTCGCCGCCGACCACTTGCTGCATCGAGGTCACCGCCAGCTGGCCTTCATCGGTGCTGGAACGATCTCGACCTATGCTGACCGCCAGCGTGCTTTTGCAGCGCGGGTCGCTGCGTGCGCGGGAACGACGTTCTCCCAGGCGAACTGTCCCAGCCCGGTGCAGGCCCCCAGCAGCGAGACGCCGTGGCACGATGGGGAGCGAGTGCCCTCACACTCCGACAGCTTTGAGACCGCCCGCGGTCTGCTCCGCGGCCAAGGGCGGCCAACGGGGATTCTCTGTGCGAGCGACTGGATGGCCCTCGGCGTCTACCGGGCGGCGGCAGAACTCGGCTTGGCGATCGGTCGTGATCTCTCGGTGATCGGGTTCGCCGACCTGCGGGAGGCGTCGATGCTCGAGCCGGCCCTCACGACCATCCGGCAGGATGCCAGGGCGATCGGAATGAGAGCGGCCGAGCTCCTCCTCGATCGGATCGAAGGCCGCGTCGCCACCATGAAGCCGCGGGAGGTGCGGCAGCGGCCGAGCCTCGTCGAGCGGGCTTCCACCGGCCCGGCATGATCAGCGGGTGCCGAGGATCTGCACTTCGCGATAGACGTTGAAGCCCAGCGGGCCCGAGGCGAACTCCAGCCGCACGGCCACCGCCCGTCTGACGTCGGTCTTCACGACGGTCTCCGTGAATCCGCCGGTGGCCTCGTTGCACGCCTGGCCAACCGGCTGAAATCGTGAGGGCGAGGCCTCGCTGGCCGCGAGCAGGCGATACCGCTGGCTCGCGCGTGCGTCGCCGTGCCCGGCGTACACCTTCACGGCTTCGAGGTCGTGCGGACCGTCGAGTTCGATCTCCAGGACCGCCCCTGCGCCGTAGCCGCGAAAGGTGCGGCCGTCGCCCCGGGTGGCATCGCCGCCGGAGGCGTTGCGGAGCGTGCCGTTGAAGAGGGCGGAGGCGTCGGTGCCGCCGCCATTGCCTTCCGGCTTGGACTCCCGCGTGGCCCGGATCTTCACGAGCCGTTTCCGGGCGAGCCGATCTTCAGGAGCGTCGGGGAAGCGGCCGTCGGCGCCGGCCGCCTGATCGGCCGGCCGCGGGGCCCAGTCGTCGACCATCAGCCTCACCGGCCCCCGCAGGCCCGACGGCGTGAGCGGCGAGTTCTTGTCGAAGTAGTTCCAGATCGTGAAGCAATGCCGCCCCTGCGACGGCCGCGGTTGGTACTTCACGAACCAGTCGGGAAACCGCTTGAGGTACGAACCGCCCGCGTCGTGGTCCCCCGGTCGCCACTCGCAGTCGTCTGGCTCTTGCTCGTCGCCGATGAGCCGATTGGCCCAGACGTTGGTGACGGCGATCTCGAGCGAGTTGCCCGCCTGCTGAAGCAGGTCGCGCGGCACGCACACGCCCCACGGCGCCGTCCACGCCACGCCGAGATCGCGGCCGTTGATCGCCACGCGGGCCAGGTGCCGCACCATGCCGAGATCGAGGAAGCAGTCGCCAGCGGCGGCTCCCGGCGGCAGGTCGAAGGAGGTGGTGTAGATCGCTGTGCCGGAGTAGTGCCTGACGCCGGGTTCCGGCCGCTCCGTCCAGTCGGGCAGAAGGCCATCGCCGCCGGGAACGAACTCGATGCTCTCCGGGCCGCCCCACGACGTGTCGAAGGCCACCTTCCACGGTGCAGCGATCGTGGTGATCGGCACGCGGGCCGGCATGTTGGTCCGCGCGGGGCCGCGGCCGGCCGGCGGCACCGGCCGCCGAAACACCACGAACAGGCTCTGATGGGCGGCCAACTCCAGCGGCAGGGTCGTGCAGCCGGCACGCTGTTCGAACATCGAGAGATCGCGGATCAAGCCCGTGACCGGATCCCACAGCTCGGGCTGCCGGCCTGACACCGGAAACGAGCAGCGGCCGCCGGCCGTGGTTCCTGAGGTGTTGACGACGAAGAACAGGTCGACATGGTCTCGCGGAGAGCGGCGTTGCCGAGCGCAGAACGGACCGCCGCCATCGACGGTCATCGCTTCTCCGGCGCCGGCCTCGCCCCACTGCAACAGAGCTTGGCAGCGGCTCAGGTATCGGACCCACGCCTTGCCTGGCTCAAACCAGGTCTGCAGGCGACCGAAGTGCGTGCCCCAGCGGCCCATGCTGTTGCCGGGCCGATGGCGGTCGGGCCACGGCTGGTGGACGGCGTGATGGAGCACGAGCCGATTGACGCCGGCGAGGTACGCGCCGTCGCCGAGCGGCTTGAGCCAGGCGGGGTACTCATTCCACGCGCTGTCTCGTGGGTGGCCGGTGAAGGCTTCGGCCTCGATGATGGCGTGGCTGCGGCCGTTGCCGGCGGCGGCGATCGCGAACGCATCATGGCCCCCATAGAGGCCCCCGCTCGTCCAAAACTCCGTCATCACGCGATCGACGAAGGGCGTGACCTCTTTCATGTTCCACGGCCCGCCGTAGGGCTCGCACACGAACCGCACGCCCGTCTCGTGACACAGGCGCTGAATGGTTGGAAAGTAGACGTCGCGGTAGAGGTCGCGGATCGTCTGCTCGAAATCCTTCTTGAACCGCCGAGTGGCCGCGCGGTCGCCGATGGTGCGGCCCGCGAACGTGGGCAGGAAGGGGAGGAGGTCATAGCCGCGGCGGGCCTGGAACTCGATGGGCATCCTCGGCGTCCACGTGGGTGAGCCCGCCTCGTAGCTGTCGAGCAACACATGCCGCAGGCCGGTGCCCACCAGGTCGCCGAGATGCCGCTTCATGTCACCGAGCACCTTGGTGAAGTGAAACTCCACCGCCTCACGGCTCATCTTGTCGCACTCGAAGCCGCGGGCCTCCCACTGGTTGGGCTGCGTGTAGGTGCCCTGCGTGGTGTACCCAAAGCGGTAGAGCGTCCAGCGGCCGGGAGGGGCATCCCACCCGGCGCGGCCCGTGAGGTCGATCACCTCCTCGGCCGCCGGCTCGCCCTCGGCGGGCACCGCGAGCATGGCCACGTCGCGAAAGAACGTGGTTCGCTCCGGGATCTCGGGTCGCTCGAGCGTGCCGGTGTCGCCGTTGTAGACGGGAAACTCCGTCCGCGACCGGGGATCTACCTCCGGTCTGGGGAGATCGAGCCGCACGCGGCCGGGGCCCTCGGCGGAAGTCTCCGACCAGACGATCTCGAGCATCGACAGTTCGGGGGGGATCCACGGACCGCCGGTGCTCTCGTAGCCCGGGCAGTTGTGCACGCCCACGTCGATGCCCAATCGGCGGCCCTCCGCTGCGGCGTGCGCGACGAGTTTCCACCACGGGTCGGTGAAGGCGACGAGGCCGGGCGTTGGGCTGTTCTCGATGCGCCCCGCCCAGGGTGTGCAGACGTCGCTCATGCCGAAGATGGTGGCCCCGCCGAAGCCGGCGTCGGCCAGCGCCTCGAGATCCTGCGTGATGCCTTCCGCGGAGACGTTGCTCCCCATCCAGTGCCACCACACGCCGGGCTTGGCCGATTCGTCGGGGGAGCGAAATGCCGCCTCGGGATCGATAGCCCGGGAGACGGAGGGCAGGGCCATGACGAGGGCGAGGACACAGGATGGGAGCCGACTGAGGCGGGGCATCGAACACGACTCCGGTGAGTCACATCATGGATCCTGTGCATTCATGATACCACTCGTCCGGTGGTCCTGAGGGGATCGCCGACTGGAGGTCGAGGCAGCAACCGGGCGGTGGTCGCACGGCAAGCGGGACCGTTCGATCGACCGAAGCCGGCTCATTACAATCACGCGGGGCCTCGCTCGCGATGCAGAACCTGAGGAGCGTCATGCATGCCGTGCTCAACTCGAGTCCATGCGACAGCCCATCGCGGACCCGGTCGGTCGAGTGATCGCCGAGTCCGCCCGTCGAGTGCGCGCAGCATCTCCTGCCGCGTGGAACGCTCACTGTGTCGTGCGATCGCCGTGGTCTCGTTGGCCCTATCGACTGCCGTGGCGGCGGAGTCGGTGACGGGCGGCCGCCTCGCAGCACCGCCGAACGTGCTGTTTCTGATCGCCGACGACGCCTCGTGCCACTTCGGCGAGACCTACTACTCCGGGCATTAAATAGTTGACTTATGGGATTTGCCTCGCTATGATCAGTGCATGGCACACAAAGACGCTCGCTCGCTGTCGCCCGAAGCCCAAGAAGACCTTCGCCGCCGCGTGATCGACGCGGTGCTGACGCAAGGGATGAAGAAGGCCCACGCATCAAGGACGT
>JBJTQP010000173.1:0-12771 GCA_046075685.1 Planctomycetaceae bacterium
CCGCCGCCGACGAGCCGGGGCGCGCCGGTGAACGCCAGGCCGGCAGTCTCCGCACGGAGGTACCGCAGCGCCCGACCGAGCCGGCCGAGCCACGGCAGCGCCGACTGCAGCCGCCGCGCCAGCGGTGACCGCGTCCGGTCGCGCCGCGGCAGCACCCAGGGGGGCGATCGCTGGAACACTGCGAGCGTCTCGGCCCGTTCCGCCAGTGCCGGAATCACCTGGGCGGCGCTGGTACCGGTACCGATGACGGCGATGTTCCTGCCGGCGAGATCGACGTCGTGCCGCCAGCGGGCGGTGTGAAACACCGGCCCCGCGAACGACTCGAGACCCGGAATGTCGGGCATCTTGGGGATGTGCAGCCCACCCACGGCCGACACCACGGCTCGGGCGACGAACTGCCGGCCGTCCGCCGCGGTCAGCCGCCAGAGCCGGCGGTCGTCGTCCCATTCGAGCCGCGCGATCGGCGTCTCGTAGCGGATCAGGCGATCGACCCCGCGCTTGACGGCCACCCGTCGCAGGTAGGCGAGGATTTCCGGCTGGGCCGCGTAGGTTCGCGACCAGTCGGGCGACTGCTCGAACGAGAACGAATAGAGGTGCGACGGGATGTCGCAGGCGCATCCCGGATACGTGTTGTCGCGCCAGGTGCCCCCGAGATCGGCCGCCTTCTCGAAGATCACCACGTCGCGACGGCCGGCCTCGAGCAGCTTGATGGCCATGCAGAGGCCGCCGAAGCCGGCCCCCAGGATCGCCACGCCGATCTCGGAGTCGTCTCCCCTGCCCTGCACCGGCCCGGTGGTCGTTGGCGCGCCGCTCATGATGCGGAGAGGATGACGCCGCCTGCCGCTCGCGGGCAAGGCCGGTCGTCAGCCGGCCACCCGGAGCATCCAGGCGGCCAGCAGCGCCCGGGCCGTCCAGGCGACGGTGCGAACCCAGTTTCCGCGGACCAGCGCCGCCACGACACCGGGGGCATGGCCCTCGCCGGCCAGCCGGGCGTGCAGGGGCACCTGGGCGAGAAAGGTCGAGAGCCAGATCACCGCCACCAGCGCGAGCCCGGCGGCTGCGGGCCCGCGGCCGATGCCGTCGGGCGGCCAGCAGGCGAGCGCCGCAGCCGTCGCCAGTTCCACCAGCATGAACGGGAGCACCACCGGCGTGGTCCGACGCTGATTCTCGAGGGCATAGTCCCGCGACCGCGGGCCGGTGATCGCGGCGAACATCGGATAGTGCACGCCCTGCACGAACCAGATCAGTCCGCACATGGCGGCCGAGGCCACCGCCTGCGCCACGAGGATCACATCCTCCAGCGGCACGCCGGCAATCGTGCGGTCAGTCATGCGAGGCGACGGCCGGCAGGCGATGCTGCCGCCAGGCGTGATGCAGCATCATGGCGAACGGGATCCACCAGAGCAGGTCGTTGGTCGGCAGCGTCCAGCCGAAGGCGGGCGGCACGTCGCCGCGGATCACCCCCATCGCATAGCCGAGCGGACCGAACACCTTGCCGAGAAACCCGACCAACACGATCGGCCAATGCCGCACCGGGTCGGACGCCGCGGCAAGGTAGCCGATGCCATACACACCCACCACCATCCCGACGCACTGCCAGATGAAGGGATAGTTGGGCAGGGCGAGGCCGGTGAGGTCGAACAGCCACCCCGGATGGAGCACGGTCAGGGCTCCCCAGGCGAGGTTGTAGATGCCCGCGGCCACGAGCCAGCGGTGCATCCAGACGGGCGCTGTGGAGGATTGTGCGACGGTCGCCATCGTGTGAACACCGTCGCGGGTTGCGGCCGGGCGGCTAACCCGGCCCGCGAGCGGCCCTGAGAAGCATAGACGTCTTGAAGCCGCCGCCGAGGTTGGCGGCCGTAAAGCCCTTCTGCAGCAGGATCCGCGTGGCGATGTATCCCCGCATGCCCACCTGGCAGGAGGCCGGAATCCGGCAATCGCCGGGCAGTTCCACAAGCCGCGGCTGCCCTGGCACGACCGGGAACCCCGGTCATTCGCCAATGTCCTCGGCCCAGAGCTGCGGATGCTGCCGCATGAACTCCCGCATCAGCTCGATGCAGCGGTCGTCCTGCAGCACGGTGAGCTGCACGCCCCGATCGGCGAGCAGCCGCTCCTCGCCCATGAACGAGCGATTCTCGCCAATCACCACGCGGGGAATCCCGTAGAGCAGGATCGCGCCGCTGCACATCGGGCAGGGCGAGAGCGTGGTGTAGAGCGTCGATTCGCGGTAGAAGGCGGCCGACCGGCGGCCCGCCCGCTCCAGCGCATCCATCTCGCCGTGGAGAATGGTGCTGCCCTGCTGCACGCGGCGATTGTGGCCGCGGCCCACGATCGCCCCGTCGTGCACGAGCACCGAGCCGATCGGAATGCCGCCCTCGGCAACTCCCTGCTCCGCCTCCGCGATCGCCGCCGCCATGAATGCATCCATGTGGCGAACATACCGCCGCCGCCGCGCGCCCGTCCAGCAACGTGCCTGCGGGCCGCGCGGCCTCGGTGCGCCGGCCTTGAGGCGGTCGTGCCGGCCCGCTACCGTCCCGCCCCCCTCCTCGAGGTGTCGCCATGATTCGCACCGCATCCCCGGCAGCGGTCCTGCTGCTCGCCGCCGCGACGATCGCCACCGCAGCCGCCGCGGGCGAGAACGACTCCCCTGCCACGGTCGAGGGCCATCCCGCGCTGGCCCGTGCCCCGCGGCACACCGTCACGAAGCGGGGCCACCGCGGCGACCCGGTCAACATCGCGTTCGTGGGCACCGAGGAGGAGCTGCATCGGGCGCTCGCGGCGGCGCGGTGGTATGCGGCCGATCCGATCACGCTGAAATCGTCGCTGCGGATCGCGGCCGACGTGGCGCTCCGCAAGCCCTACGAGCATGCGCCGGTGAGCGACCTCTTTCTCTGGGGCGGCGGCAGGATCTCGCCTACGAGCAGCCAGTGGGGGCGAGCCCGAAGCAGCGACATCACGTTCGCTTCTGGCGGTCGCGGCAGACCGACGACGCCGGCGAGCCGCTCTGGCTGGGAGCCGCCACCTTCGACGAGCGGGTGGAGATCAGCCGCACCACGGGCGGCGTGACCCACAAGATCGCGCCGCACGTCGACCGCGAACGCAACAAACTCGTGAACGACACGGCGCGGTCGGGCGTGCTCGACGGCTACTACTGGGTCGACCAGTTTCATCCCGAGCGCGAGGGCGTGAACGGCGGTGGTGACCCATGGGTGACCGATGGTCGCCTGGCGGTCGGCGTGCTCACCGTCCGGCACTGACAGGCTCGCCGCAGGCTCTCGCCGCCGATTCGTCCCAGGCCGCGGCGGATTCGTCCCTGAACGTGCCCGTTTCGTCCCTGCAGGCGCCCGTTTCGTCACTTTTCCCCCCAGGGGATCGCCGCACGTCCTTGTTGGTGCAATGCTCCGCACGTCGTCATCGCGATCGTCAATCCTGGAGAGGGTCACTGCCATGCGTTTCGTCGCCCCCGCCATTCTGCTGCTCGCCTCCATCTCCGTGGCTTCCGCCGGCACGGTGTACGAGGTCAACACGACCGGAGCCACGCAGGTCGGCTCCAAGAACAACGGCGGCGACTACATCGGCCAGTCGTTCAACTCCGGCACGAACACGCTGCTCACCTCGGCGAGCCTTCAGATCAACCGGAACGGCCTCGATCCTGCCAACTTCACGCTCAACCTCCAACTCGCCACCGGCACGTTCGGCCAGTTTTTCGCAACGGGCACCGCACTCGCATCAGCGACCTACAGCAACTCGATCCTCAGCGCGGACCTGCAGTCGTTCTACGACTTCACCGACCTCAACTGGGCCCTGTCGCCACACACCGTCTACGTGATCGGCATCAACAGCGAGCCGACTGCGAGCGTGAAGTGGACGCTCAACCAGAGTGCCTTTCCGAGCAGTTCGACCGGTTTCTTCACCGGCTATGTGGGCTACAACGCCCAACGCAACGACAACGTCGACGACGGCCTTCACGGAGCCACGGTCACGGCCGTGCCCGAACCCTCGTCGCAGGTCGTGGTCGGGGCGGCCACCGCCGGGCTCTGGCTAGTGATGCGCCGCCGGCCCGGGCGCTACGGCTCGTCACGTGAACGCGCCGTCACCGCCGACCGCGGCCGATCCTGAGGATCCCTCCCGAACGACGTGTTTGGCTCCGGCCCCATCGTGAAGGTCAACTCGCCGCCCGCGACGATGTCTGCGTGGGTGATGTACGACTTGCGATAGGGCGTGCCGTTCAACTCGGCCGCCTGGATGTAGATATGTGCCGGTGAGTTGTTCTTGGCGACGATGGTGAACGACTTGCCCCCGGGGACGGCAATCGTCGCTGCGTCGACGACCGGACTGCCGAAGACGTAGATGCCCGCCGCCGGGTTGACCGGGTACATCCCCAGCGCCGAGAAGACATACCAGGCCGACATCTGCCCGCAGTCCTCGTTGCCAGACAGACCATCCGGCTGATCTGAATAGAGCGTCGTGAGGATTTGCCGCACGAGCCTGGCGGTCTTCCACTGCTGACCAACGAAGGCATACAGGTAGGTCGTGTGGTGCCCCGGCTCATTGCCGTGGGCGTATTGCCCGATCAAACCGGAGATGTCGGCCGAGGCGCCCTCGCTCTTCACCGACTCGACCGTGAAGAGCTGATCGAGCTTGTCGGCGAAAGCTGCGTCGCCGCCAAGCAACTCGATCAGCCCCTCGGGGTCCTGGGGCACCAGCCAGAGATACTGCCAGCCGTTGCCCTCGCAGTAGTCGTCGCGGCGGTGGGCTGATGCGACGGGATCGAACGGCTCACGCCAGGTGCCGTCGGACGTCTTGCCGCGCATGAACTTCGTCGCGGGGTCGAAGTACTCCCGGTAGGCCTTGGCCCGTCTCGAGAAATACGCGAAGTCGTCCTGCTTTCCAAGCGACTTGGCCATCTCGGCGATGCACCAGTCGTCGATGGCGTACTCCAGCGCCTTGGCGACCGACTCGTTCTCGCGCTCGGCGGGGATGTAGCCCATCTCCTTGATGGAATCGAGGCCACGCTCGTCGCGCATGGCGGAGTTCCTGATCGCCTCGAACGCCCGCGCGGGGGCGCCGTCGAGCAGGCCTTTGAAATAGGCGTCGACCACCACGGGGACGGCGTGGTATCCGACCATCGTGTCGGTCTCGTTGCCCATCAGGTGCCAGACGGGCAGCTTTCCCTGCTGGTCGCGGATCGCGAGCATCGTCTGGATGAAGTGCCCGACCCGTTCCGGCTGGGTGAGCGTGAGGAGCGGGTGGGCCGCGCGGTAGGTGTCCCAGAGCGAGAAGATCGTGTAGGTGTCGAAGCCCGCGCTACGGTGGACCTTTCCATCAGCGCCGCGGTAGTCGCCGTTGCAATCGTTGAACAACGCCGGCGCGATCATGGTGTGGTAGAGCGACGTGCAGAAGATGCGGGTGGTGCGATCATCCGCCTTGATGCGGATGCGACCGAGGTGCTCGTTCCAGGCGGCTGTGGCCGCGGCCGCCAGGGCCTCGAAATCCGCAGTGCCCGCCTCCGCCTCGAGATTCGCCAGCGCGTTGTCCTCGCTGACCGGCGAGATACCGACCCGCACCAGCACGTCGCCCGGGGAGCCGGCGTACGTGCCGACGGCCCGCAGCCCGCGGCCCTCGGCAGACTCGCGTCCGACCTCGCGGTCCTCCAAAAAGATGCGGAACTCGGCGAACGGCGCGGATGTTTTGAGCGCGAAGAACACCCGCTGGTCTTTCGCCCATCCGGCCGACCGGCGGTACCCGGTCACGGTGTGCTCGTCGACCCGGCGGATCCGTGACTCGACGACCCGGCCACCGCCGTTCTCGAACTTCAGGTCGATCGCCAGCCGCGCCGGCGTGCCGGCCGGATAGCGATAGCGGTGGACCCCGACCCGCTTCGTGGCGGTCAGCTCCACGTGCACCTCGTGGTCAAGCAGGAGGACCGAGTAGAAGCCGGGGCGGGCCTGTTCCTGATCGTGGGTGTAGCGGCTGGCATAGCCGGCGTCTGGGTTCTTTCGCGAGCCGGGGCTGGTGACCAGCGCGCCGGTGTATGGCATGAGCAGGACGTCTCCCAAGTCCGAGATGCCGGTGCCGCCGAGGTGCAAGTGCGAGAATCCTGCCAGGACATCGTCGGAGTAGTGATAGCCCGAGCACCAGTCCCATCCTTGATGGAAGTTGTTCGGGCCGACCTGCACGGCACCAAAGGGCACGCTGGCACCCACGAACACGTGACCGTGCCCGCCGGAGCCGATGAAGGGGTCGACGCGGCGGGTGACGTCTTCCGCAACGCCCGGAGCGGCGACCTGCGAAACCAGCGTTGCCAAGAGGTACACGGCGAGCGCGTGGTGATTCATTTGCGGAGGCCCACTGACGCGAGCCCGCTCGCCGGTGCATCGCCGACCACGTCGCCCAGCGTCTGGAACGCCAGCCGGGAGGTGGAGAATTCGTCGCCTGCGATCACTCGGCGGCCCCCTTGGCGGTGAGCCGGCGATGGCTCCACCAGCCGTAGAAGGCGATGTAGAGGTAGCAGGGAATCGTGATCAGGAATGCATGCCGGATGCCGACCACGTCGCCGACCGCCCCCATCAGCAGCGGCACCAACGCCCCGCCGACGATCATCATCACCAGCAGCGACGAACCCTGCGCGGTCTGATCGCCAAGATCATCGATCGCGAGCGTGAAGATGTTCGACCACATGATGGAGTTGAAGAGCCCCGTGCCGAGGGCCGCCCAGAGGGCCACCGGACCGGTGGCGCAGGCGGCGATCAGGAGCAACACGCACAGGGTGCCGGAAAACAGCGCGAGCACCACCGCCGGCGCGCCGCGGGCGACCGCGAATGCTCCCAGACAGAGGGCGATCATCACCGCAAACGGCCACAGGTCGCGCACCGGCAGGAACTCGACCACCAGCCGGCCGCCCTCGAACCTCAGCGCTGTGACACAGTAGAGCAGCCCCAGGAGCGCGACGGCTGTCGCCACCATGAGTGCGGGCTTGCGGGCAGGTGTCGCGGTCTGGGCCATGGCGATCGCGCCGCACAGCCGGCCGATCATGGCGCCGCCCCAGTAGAAGGCGAGGTACAGGCTGGCGACCCCTTCTTCCCAGCCCACGACGGCCGGGTCGCCCATGAAACTCACCAGGTAGCTGCCGATTGCCACCTCGGATCCGACATACATGAAGATCGCCACCATGCCGAGCGTCAGTTGGGGAAAGCCGAGTGCACTCACGCCGCGGCCGGCCGCAGCCGTCGCCTCCGGCTGGATCCGCGGCAGGTGAACGAACGCCATGACCAGGGCGAGGGCGAGGAACATCCCGCCGTAGATCAGGTACGGAATCTGGATCGCGTCGAGCGTCACGGCACCGCCTCTGGCAAAGACCTTGTAGAGCAGCAATCCGCCCGTGATCGGCGCAAGCGTCGTGCCCAACGAGTTGAGCCCTTGAGCCAGATTGAGCCTCGACGACGCATTCTCCGGCTTGCCGAGGATCGCCGCGTACGGATTCGCGGCGATCTGCAGGATCGTCACCCCGGTGGCCAGCAGAAACAGCGCCCCAAGAAAAAACACGTACGACTGCGACGCCGCAGCCGGCGAGAAGAGTCCGCAACCAGCCGCGCAGATGAGCAGCGCGGTGACGATGGTCCGCTGGTAGCCGACGCGGTTGATCGGATCGCCGCCGCTCACTGACACGGCGAAATAGATCAGCGACACAACGAAGAAGGCCCCGAAGAAGGCGAACTGCACGAGGCCCGCCTGGAAGTAGCTCAGGGCGAAGCTCGACTTCAGGAACGGGATCAGCACGTCGTTCATGACGGTGATGAATCCCCAGAAGAAGAACAGCACCGTGACCGCGGCGAAGGGCCCGACGGCGCCGCCGCGGTCGTTGGATTCGCTGCCGCCCGCCGGCATCGTCCTGCCAGGCGAGCGGCGTGCAGGGGCGTTGACCGCCATGGTTTCTCCTTCGTGTGGTCACCCCGATTTCCGCCGAACAAGGCAAAAGTGCCATACCGTGGCACTCTGCATGAGATTGTCGGAATAACTGGGGGTTGCCCTGCGCATGCCCATCCCCTCCGACGAAGGGTTTCGAGTGGTGGATCTGCCCGAGTCCGACAACGAACTGTTCATCAACCTTGTAACGTCCAACTACGAGCAGTTGCGTCGCTATGTGTTCACGCTCCTGCCCCACGAGGAGGACACGAAGGACGTGATGCAGGAAGTGTGCATCTCGCTCTCGCGGAAGTTCGGCGAGTACGACCGATCGCGGCCGTTCCTGCCCTGGGCGTGTCGGTTCGCCTACCTCAAGGTCCTGAAGTTCCACGAGCAGCAGCGCCCGCGGCGGATGGTGCGGCTACCCACCGAGGTGCTCGAACTGCTCGCCGTCGCCCGGGAGGAGGAGGAGCCCGTGCTCGCTGAGCGGCTCGTCGCCCTGGGGAAGTGCCTCGACAAACTCAGCGCCCGTGACCGCAGGCTCATCGAGGCGAGGTATGTCGACCGCACGCCAACCGAGGAGATTGCAACGTCGTTTTCCCAGAGCCGTCGCACCATGTTCCGCAATCTGGAGCGCGTCAGGCGGCTGCTCTTCGACTGCATCGACCGGTCGGTCGTGCTGGGAGGGCAGGCATGAATCGGTCGAATCGCAGTGCGTTTCTCGCGCTTCTGTCCGCCGTGGTCGACGCCACGGCCAGCGACGCGCAGGTCGAGGAGCTTGCGCGAGCCCTCCACTCGGATCCCGAAGCACGGCGACTCTACGTGCGGTACATGGACATGCACGCGGCCCTGACGAGCGGACACCCGCCCTGCGGCGCGATCCGTGCCCAGCGGGTGCAGTGGGGCCTGGTTGTGGCGTCACTTCTCGCCGCATCGATTCTGGTCGCCTTGCTCGCGCTGCCGGCCATCAGGGGCGGTGCCGGCGGCGATCGAGCCGAACCACCGGGAATCGCGGCCCTGACGGCCGCCCCGGCCGGCTATGTGGCGACGGTCGCGTCAGCCAGTGCGGATGCCGTCCTCGACGGAAAGCCCGCGGTAGCGGGAGCTCGGCTGAATGCCCGGGAATACCACCTGACCTCCGGCGGCGTGAACATCCGCTTCGACGGCGGCGCGCGGATCCTCCTGGACGGAACGGTCCGGTTTGCGATCGGGTCGCGCCGAGTGATGAGGATCGACGAGGGCACCTTCGTCTTCCAGGGCGACCAGACGTGCGAGTCGATTGAAATCGTCACGCCCCATTCGGTGTTCAAGAACATTGGCACGCGGTACGCGGCCGTCATCGACTCCCAGCGGGAAGAGGTTCACGTCGCCGAGGGAGCCGTCCGCCGCACGACCGGCGACGCCCGTGAGCCGAAGCAGCACGAACTCATCGAGGCCGGCGCCGGTCGCCGCTACGACCTCGCCGACGCCGATGGCGAGTCGATCCCCCTCGACGGCGCGCTCGTGACGCGGTCTGTGGAGGGAGGCGCGACCGACGCTCCCCGCAGCAGCCCGGCCGCTCTGGACGACTTTCGCGGCGGCGCGGCCCTTGTCAGAGGGTTGGCGACGGGACGCGGATGGATCGGGCCGTGGGACTCCCGTCGTGGAGACCTCCGGGTGTCGGCACCCGGGTTGCTCCGCGGCGATTCGGTGGCGGTGATCCACGACGGGACGGGAAAGGAACAGGACGACTGGAAAGCGGCCGCCCACCGGACGCTGGAACAGCCGATCGATCTTGCCTCGGATGGGATTTGGTACCTGCGTTTTCTCGTTCGTCGCAGCCCCGTCCCGCCACGGGACGATCATCGGGCGATGGTCGTCCTCCGGACCCGCGGCCTGACCGCGCAGGAGGAGCTCGATCAGGGCGCCCTGATCCAGATCGCCCTCCGCAAGCACGACGGGGCTCTGCTCCGGGTCGCCGATACGCTCACTCGCGCCTCGCTCCCGCAAACCCCGGGCGAGGCGTATGCCGTCGTGGCCAAGATCGTCGCCGGGAAGTCACAACCTGATCAGGTGCTCGTCAGTTTCATGGCGGCGGAGCGACTTGCGGGTTCGGCGGAACCCACCGAGTGGTCCCTCGTCAGCGAGGAAGTCTGCAGCGATCTGCGGCTCGACAGGCTCTCACTCGAGTTCAGCAGCGGCGGACGGATCGCGATCGGTGAGTTGTGCGTCGGCCCCACGTGGGAGTCCGTCGCCACTCGGGAGTCCGTCGCACAACCGCGCGACCGTTGAGGCGGGCCGATCGCTCACTGCTTTTTCCACGTTTTTCCCCTCCGAAACCCTTCGTCGACAAGGTTGTCAACCATGCGATCATCGATGCTCTCGACGCTAGCGGTCCTCGTGGCCCTGTCGGCCGGACCCGTCCTCGCGCAGGCCAACGGCACATGGACGGCCACGACCAGCGGTACGTGGGGAACCGCCTCCAACTGGCTGAATAACATCATCGGCACCGGAACAGGGTTCACCGCGACGTTTGGTCCCGATATCGCGTCCGACGTCACGGTCACCAACAACGCGCAGCGGGCCGTCGGCGCCATCGTCTTCGGCACGGCCGCATCGCCATCGGGAACAGGCGCTTGGACGGTCACCGGTTCGAACGTCGTGATGAATCAGGGCAACCCCGCTCTGCCCAGCACGATCACGGTCAATAGTCTTGGTTCCGTCACCATATCGAGCGTCCTGCAGTCGGGGACGGCAAACACCTCCCTCGTCGTCAAGAGCGGTGCGGGAAAACTTGTTCTGACGAACACCGCCAACGCAATTGGCACGAAGTTCTCGATCACCGGCGGGACCGTGGAAATCGCCAACGAGCGGGTCTTGGGGGCCTTGCCCGGCTCATACAGTGCGGACCAGGTTCAGCTCTCAAACAACGGCACGCTTCGGACGACCACGACCGCCACGATCGGTGCGAACCGCGGCATCACGGTCGGATCTGGTGGCGGCACGATCAGCGTGAATGGCGGAGTTCTGACGCTGGCCACACGGGTCTCCGGTTCGGGCAATACCGTGACCGTGACCGGTGCCAGCGCCTTGACGCTCACGACCTCCGCCGTAGGGACGAACGTCAATTGGGACTTTGCGCCGAACCCCAGCATACGCACCTTTTTCGAGGGGGCGAATGCCCTTGGCACAGGCAGTGTGCGCGTGCGCAGTGGCGTCAGGCTCACGAGCCAAAACACCGCGAGCGGCACCTTGGCCAACGCCGTCACGCTTGACAATAACGCAGGGCTGACTGCCCGATCGAGCGGCGGAGCTCTTGCGTATCAGAACGTGGTTCTTCCGTCGTCGGGCACGGTGTCGTTGAATGTGGACGATCAGACCACATCCACACTTACCGTTGCGTCCAGCGGATCTCTTGGCGGCAACCTGACTGTCCTTACCACGCAGGGCGGCACGAATGCCGTCGGCAACGTCTTCCTCGATGGCGTGTTTTCGGGGGTGGGCGGGCTTGTGAAGTCAGGCACGGGCGCGTCCGGCCGTGTCGTGCTCCGCGGAGCCAACACCTACACCGGTACGACCGCGATCAACACCGGCACGCTCCAGATCGGAAATGGCGGCACGGTGGGCTCGCTTTCCCCGTCGAGCGTGATCACGGGCTCGGCTGGCGCCACGCTGGCATTGAATCGCAGCGACACGATCTCCTCCGGCACGCACTTCAACAGCGTGATCGGCGGGTCGATCAACGTCGCGCAGCTGGGCACCGGGACCGTCACGTTCGCCGGCGCCAATACCTACACGGGCACGACCACCGTGGCGGCCGGGGCGCTGTTCGTGAATGGCGACCAGGCCCTGGCGACGGGCCCCGTGATCGTCGCCGCCGGAGCCTCCCTGGGCGGCTCCGGCACCATCGGCGGCAGTGTGACGCTGGCCGGAACCTCCACCCTCCGCCCCGGTGTGGATGTCGGCACGCTCACGCTTGCCCGCCCGTTCTCCCTCGCCAGCGGCGCGAACTACAAGTGGCAGATGATGTCCGCCACCGGCACGGCGGGAGCCGTCAATGCCTGGGATCTGGTGGCGGTGAGCGGCACGCTGTCGATCGACTCGACGTCCGCGGATCCCTATCGGATCAACCTGGAGACGGTCTCCGGGACGGCCGCGGTGAGCGGTTCGGCCGCCTCCTTCGACCCGCTGACCAGTTACTCGTGGACGATCGCCCGGGCATCCGGTGGCATCACGGGCTTCGCGACCGAGAAGTTCCTGATCACCTCGACTGCGACCAACGGCACCGGAGGATTTACCAACGGCCTCGCCGGCGGCGCCTTTTCACTCGTTCAGAGCGGCAATGACCTGAACCTCGTATTCACGGCGAACAGCTCCCCGCCCACCGTCATCACGATCAACGTGCCCAGCGGCACGACCCAGACCCAGACGCAGGCGGGCTACCCCCTGCTGTCGGGCTCAGTTCCGGTGGTGAAGACGGGTCCCGGAACGCTGGTGCTCGATGCAGCCAACACGATCTCGGGAAGCACGACGATCCAGGGGGGCGTGCTGAAGCTGGCCAACGCATCGGCCCTGTCGGCGACCCGGATCGTGCCGGTGGCGGGAGGCACGCTGGCCTTGGCGGACTACCTGCAGACCACGGTCGGCGGCCTGGCGCCACTCGCCGGTGGCCTGACCGACGTGGGCAGCGGCCTGGTGACGGTGGCAGCCGGGCTCTCGGCCACCGACATGGTGGCGGCGCTGCTTACCGGCATGGGGGACGGCTCATGGAACGGTGCCAGTGGCATTACGTCGAGCGTGGCTGCCGCCAGCGGCGGCTCGCGGACGGTGGGCTGGCTCGACAACGGCGACGGCTCGGTGACCTTCGCCTTCGCCGCGCCCGGCGAC
>JBJTQP010000174.1:0-3870 GCA_046075685.1 Planctomycetaceae bacterium
GTCGACTTCATGGGTTCGGCGTCCTTCGTCATGTCGTAGACGCTCAGCAGCTTCTCCTTGTCGAAGATCATCTCCTAGCGGCTCTTGCCGGTGAGTTCGAGGAGGCTCGTGAGCTCGATGGCGTCGACGGGACAGGCCTCCTCGCACATGCCGCAGAAGATGCACCGCAGTTCGTCGATCTGGAAGCTCTCCGGATACTTCTCCCGGTCGGGCCAGGGGCTGTCGGTCGCGACGATGTCGATGCAGTGTGCCGGGCAGGCGGTGGCGCAGAGGAAGCAGGCCACGCACTTTACGCGGCCCTCGGCATCGCGGTTGAGACGATGCACGCCGCGGTAGATCAACGGGTTGCCCACCTTCGGCCGCTGGTCGGGAAAGCTCACCGTGACCTTGGGGCTGACAAGGTGCCGGGCCGTCGTGGTCAAGCCGCTGACGAACAGCGGCAGGTAGAGCCGTTCGGCGAGCCCGAGCGGCTTCTCCTCGAGCCAGGTGATCGACGGGTCGGACGGTTTCATCTCAGGCCTCCACCAGGTCGCGTCGCGAGCCGAGCACGTGCTCCGCGTCGAGCGGGCCGGGCGTGCGGATCGGGGTGTTGTCGGTGCCCGAGGGCGTGAGCACGCCGGCGGCGATCCAGCCGAGCAGGAACACGCCCCAGGGGATCGCGACCGCCGCGGCCCGCGCCCCGCCTTCGCCGAGCGCCGCCACGAGCTGCGGCCGGAACTCCTCGACCGCGGCCACCGTCACCAGGTTGGCCAGGCCCAGCGGCAGCATCACCTTCCAGGCGAGGTTCATCAGCTGGTCGAACCGAAACCGCGGCCAGCTCCAGCGGACGAGCATGAAGAACAGGATCACGCCGAAGATCTTGGCGGAGAGCACAGCGAACCGGATCAGGGCGATCGTCCAGGTCTCCACGGGGCCTGCGCCGGTGACGCCCCAGAGGTGCCAGCCGCCCAGGAACATGATCACGATCAGGAACGCCGCCGTGACCATGTGGAGGAACTCGGAGACGAGGAACAGGAGCAGCTTGATGCCCGAATACTCCGTGTGGTACCCGCCCACGAGTTCCTGCTCGGCCTCGGGCAGGTCGAACGGCAGCCGGGCCGCCTCGGCAAAGCTCGCGATCAGGAAGACCACGAAGCCGAGCGGCTGGGCGAAGGCGTACCAGATGCCGCTGGAAGCCTGGGCGCTCATGATGGTGTCGAGCTTCAGCGAGCCGGCGGCGAGCACCACGCCGAGCAGGCCCAGGCCGAGCGGAATCTCGTAGGCCACGAGCTGGGCGCTGCTCCGCAGGCCGCCAAGGAAACCGTATTTGTTGTTGCTCGCCCAACCGCCGAGCAGCACGCCGTAGACCGCGATGCTCGAGAGCGCGAACACCCAGAGCACGCCCACGTCGAGGCCGGGCGCCACGAGCAGCGGCTCCTCACCGGTGAGGCCGAGCGCCGGGATCGGCGGCAGGGAGCTGCCGAACGGGATCGCCGCGAAGATCGCCAGCGACGCGGCCAGCAGCACGAGCGGCGCCGCCGTGTAGAGCACCCTGTCGACGTGCTTCGGGGTGAAGTCTTCCTTGAGGATGATCTTGAGGCCGTCGGCGAGCGGCTGGCCGAGGCCGAAGAGCCTGATCTTGGTGAGCGGGATGCCCACGCGGTTGGGGCCCTTGCGGTCCTGCACCCAGGCGGCCATCCACCGCTCCACGAGCACGAGGTAGGCCGCGGCGGTCATCAGGCCGCCGACGAGCAGGCCGATCTTCACCAGGGCGACGATCGTGGGCAGTGAGGGGAGCAGGTGCTGCATGGCCGTTCGTCAGGCGAGCTGGTGGAGGCGGAGGTCGACGCCCGTGGCGGGCATCTCGCCGGCGAGGGCGGCCAGCGTTGGCGACGAGGTGCCGATCTGCTGGCGGACGGAGGTGGGGTCGTAGAGGCCGCGGCGGCCGAGCATGTTCCAGAACAGCCGTCCCTCGGGCCAGACGCCGGCCGGGGGACGGATCGCCTGCCGGAAGGTCTGCGCGTGATGGGCCACGTTGACCCACGTGCCCGCCCGCTCCGCGAAGCCCGTGGCGGGGAGCCGCCACGTGGCCAGCCGCATGAGCGGTGAGTCGAAGAGGTCCTGCACCACGAGCTGCTTCAGGTCGGCAAAGGCGTCGGCGGCGGCCGTGTCGATCCAGGGCGTCGGATAGCCGGCCGTCACCCAGGCGGCGTCGGCCTTGCCGGCGGCCACGTGGGCCACGAGGTCGTCCCAGGCGCGGCCTCCCGCACCGTAGAGGGCGAGCACCTCCTCGACGCCCTTGCGGTTGGGGCACTTTTCGGCACGGATCGTGAAGCCCCCCGGGAACGACTCGTCAGCTCCCTTCACGGGAACGAAGCCGAGGGCGAGGAAGGCGTCGGGGTCGATCGACTTCGCCACCGCACAGAGCATCCACGCCTCTTCGACCGTGAGCATCGGTGACACGGCGACCGCCAGGCGACCCGCGGCCTTGAGGTCGTCGCGGAGCTTCACAACCACGTCGGCCCACTCGACGGGCTCCGTCGCCGGCGTGCCGGTGCCGGTACCGCGATGGGTCGGTGCCGCCGCCTTCCGGGAGGCGTCGAGGATCCGGGCCTGATCGTGGAGGTGGTGCCAGCCGTAGCGGCCCTCGTCGCAGATCCACCACGTGTTGACGTGGGGGTTCTCGCGGGGCTTGAGGCGGTAGACGGCATCCTGGTTGTGCTCGGTGTAGATGGAGCAGCCGGCGGAGCAGCCGCCGCAGACGTTGGCCTCCCGCTTCAGGAACCAGACCCGCTGCTGATAGAGGAAGTCCTTGTCGCCGAGCGCGCCGACGGGACAGAGGTCGACCACGTTGCCCGAGAGCTTGTTGGCCAGGGGATGGCCCGGGAAGACGTCGATCTCCTCCTTCGCACCACGGCTGGTGACCATCAGTTCGGCCGTGCCCGCGATCTCGCGGGTGAACCGCACGCAGCGGGTGCACATGATGCAGCGGTCGACGAACAGCGTGACCGTCGGCCCGACGTCGCGCTTCCGACTGTGAAACGGATGGAGGTCGGCACGCCGCTCGGGCTGGCCGTGCTGGAAGTGGTAGTCCTGCAGCAGGCACTCGCCGGCCTTGTCGCAGACCGGGCAGTCGATCGGGTGGTCGATGAGGAGCGCCTCCTCGATCCGGGCCCGGCTGTCCTTGACGAGCTGGCTCTCGGTGACGATCACGGTGCCGTCCTTGACCGGCGTCTGGCAGCCGGGCACGAGCTTGGGCACCATCGTGATCTTGCCGGTGGCGGCGTCGCGCTGGCCGGTCTCGATCAGGCACATCCGGCAGCTGGCCACGACCGACAGGCCGGGATGCCAGCAGTAGTGCGGGATCTCCTTACCGGCGCGTCGCGCAGCCTCGATGCAGTTGAGCCGCTCGTCGGCCCCGATCTCGATCTCCTGTCCGTCGACGATCACGACCGGCATCAGTGCGCTCCCACGATCTGCAGGGCGGGGACGGGGTCGGTCACCATCCAGCCCGAGGGATTGGTCCGCTTGATGTACTCCTCGAACTCGCCGCGGAACTTCTTGATGGCGTTTTTCATCGGCCAGGCGGCGCCGTCGGCCAGGCCGCAGATCGTGCTGCCGGGCATCATGCCCATCGTGTTTCCCAGTTCGAGGAGAATGTCGAGGTCCTTGAGCCGGCCCTTGCCCGCCTTGATCCGCTCGAGGATCCGCAGCGACCAGCTCGTGCCCTCGCGGCAGGGCGTGCACTGGCCGCACGATTCGTGGGCGAAGAACCGGGCCGAGTTGTGCAGGAAGTCGACGATGCTCGTCTGGTCGTCGATCACCACGACGGCCGCGGTGCCGAGGCCCAGGCAGCCCACCTTGCCCGGGCCGGCGAAGTCGAGCGGCGTG
>JBJTQP010000175.1:0-16605 GCA_046075685.1 Planctomycetaceae bacterium
CTCGCACAGCGGCCGGACGTCGACAACGTCGTCGGACCGGCGGCGGAACTCGGCGGCAAAGTCGCCCGTGTAGAACGACTCCAGTTCCCGCCGGAAGCCGGAGAGCCCCTTGTCGTCCAGCTTGACGTCGGCCCGCATGGAAACCAGGCCCGTGGAGAAATCCTTGAGCGACTCCGGGCAGATCCGTCCTTCGGCGAGCACCGACAGCTGCTGGCGCAGCGTGTCGAAATACCGCTCCACCGCTTTCGCCGTCACCGCGTTGACGGTGTCGAGCTGCTTGAAGGCCTGCTCCCGCAGCGCCGCCGACGAGGAGCGGTAGCTCGTCATTCCCATGAACGCCATCGGGATCAGCGACACGCCCAGCAGCGCCAGAAGCAGCGGGTTGGTGAGGAACGAACGCCAGCCGCCGGAAACACCGGCGGAACTACGATCTGCCATGGAACACTCCCTGCCTCTCGGATGACTGCGGACGGGGCCGCACGAGTGAATGAATCATGCGCTCGGGATCGAGCAGATGCACGAGCCGCCCCGGAGCGGCGACCACGCCGGTCAGCGGGCCGCCCGCCTGGTCGGATCCCGCCGCGGCCGCCTGCTGCACCTCGTCGGCCGCGATCTCGATGACGTCGAGCATCTCGTCGATCACGAGGCCGTACCAGTCGTCTTCCAGCGCGATCACCAGGTGCGTGGCCCGCGCCGGCGGCGGCCGATCGACGCCGAGCAGCCCTGCCGGATCGACCACCGGCACGATGCGGCCGCGAAGATGCACGAGGCCGAGCACGCCGGCAGGCGCCAGCGGAACCCGCGTGAGCCGCCCCCCGCGCAGCACCTCCACGACCGCATCGGCGGGCACGGCGAAGCAGGCATCGCCGACCCGGAAGGTGCACGTCCGCTGCAGGATGCCGGTGGCGGGATCGCTCATCTCAGACCTCCAGCGCGGCTTGCCGCCGCACCACACCGAGATCGACCACCTCGGTGGCGATGCCGCCGAGCGAGAGGATTCCCGACACGCCGGCGCCGCTCGCAGGCTGCAGCGGCGACTCGGCCGCGAGCACGTCGAGAATGGCGGCCACGGCCAGCCCCACCCCGCCGACACCACCGCCGACACCACCGCCGACACCACCGTCTACGATCACGACGTTCACGGTTCCGGCTGCGGGAACGGCCATCCGGCCCAGCACGGCGTCGAGGTCGGCCAGCGGCGTGAAGGCGTCGCCCCGCCGCACCACCGCCCGATCGCCGACCACCTGGACGGCCTCGCGCGGGTGCTGCTCGAGCCGCACGACCTCCGTCAGCGGCACGGCGACCCGCCGCCCGGCGGGCGTGCCGCAGACGAGATACCGGTCGGCGATCTCCGCGGTCGGACCGGCGACCTCCTCCGGCTCGCGGTCGACCGGCGGGAGTCTGGCGATCCGCTGCAGGCCGCGGAGATCGAGGATCAACACCACCCCGCCGTCGCCCAGGACGGTGGCGCCGGAATACAGGCCCAATCCCGCCAGCAACCCGCCGATCGGCTTGACCACGATCGTGGAGAGGCTGGCGGCGTCGAGCAGGTCGCGGCAGCGGAAGTGATCGGCGGCCGACCGCATGCCGTCGACGACAAGGCCGAACTCGCGGTCGTCCACGCGGACGAGCACCACGGTGCCCTCGTCGCGGCAGGCGGTCGCCTCGCGGATGCCGAGGAACCGGTCGAGAAACACGATCGGGACGAGCCGCCCGCGCACCCGCATCACCGGCGCGTCGGCCAGGCCCTCGATCCGGGGCCCGTTGCGGTCCCGGGACACGGGCACCAGTTCGCCCACGGCCGACTGCGGGATCGCGAACCGCTCGCTGCCGCAGCGGACGACGAGCGCCGGCATGATCGCCAGTGTCAGCGGCACGTGCACCCGCACGGTCGTGCCGACGCCCGCCGCGCTGTGGATGTCGACCGTGCCGCCGATCGCCTCGATGTTGGTGCGGACAACGTCCATGCCGACGCCCCGGCCCGAGACGCTCGTCACCGCCGCGGCCGTCGAGAAGCCCGGCTCGAAGATGAACTGCAGCACCCGCTCGGGCGAGAGCGTGGCCGCCTCGGCCGCCGAGACGAGGCCGCGGGTGACGGCCTTCTCACGAACCTTCTCGAAGGCGATGCCGGCGCCGTCGTCGGAGACCTCGATCGTCACCCGGCCGCTCTCGTTGAAGGCCCGCAGGGAGAGCCGGCCCGCCCGGGGCTTGCCGGCCGCGACGCGGGCGTCGGGCGGCTCGATGCCGTGGTCGACCGAGTTGCGGATCAGGTGCGTGAGCGGGTCGCGGATGCTCTCGATCAGCGACCGGTCGAGTTCGGTGTCGGCGCCGTCGATGACGAGTTGCACCTCCTTGCCGCACGACACGGCCAGATCGCGGACGGTCCGGGGAAAGCGGCTGAAGACATGCTCCACCGGCTGGAGCCGCGTCTTGACGGCGGTCTCCTGCAGGGCGTTGGTGACGGCGTTGATCCGCTGCGTGCAGGCCTGCACGGCCGGGTCGTCGCTGTCGATCGCCCGGAGCTGATTGCGGGCGAGGACGAGTTCGCCCACGAGGTCGAGGATCGAGGCGAGCAGCTCGACGTCGACGCGGACGCTCGTCTCGGCGGCAGCCACCGGGGCGGGAGCGGCCACGGGCGGCTGGGGTGGCGCCGGCACGGCCGCCACCGGCTGAGGCGGCATGCCCAGCGGTGGAGCGGCGGCCTCGGCCGGGGCAGGTGGTGGCGAGGGCTCGACCAACGGCGTCACAGTCTGCGGCGCGGTCGGCTCGGCAGGAACCATCCCTGGCGGAACAACCGCAGCCGGCTCAGGCGCCGCGGCCGGCACGGGCCCCGCGGCCGCCGGCTGCGGCTGCTCGGCGACTGCGGCGAGCGTCCGCGAGAGGTCGCGGTAGTCGTGATCTCCCTCATTTCCGGTCGCCTCGATCGACTGCAGGATCGCGCGGACGGCATCCACCATCGTGTACAGGGTGCCGGCCATCCGGTCGTCGAGCCGCAGCTTGCCATCGCGGAGCTTGCCGAGCAGGTGCTCACCGCTGTGGGCCAACGCCCCGAGCTTGGAGAACCCGAAGAAGCCGCTGTTGCCCTTGATCGTGTGGACCGTGCGAAACACGCTCGCCAGCCGCTGCGGGTCGGCGGGGTCTGCCTCGAGCGCGAGGAGGTCCTTGTCGAGCTGGTCGAGGTTCTCGCTCGACTCGACGAGGAACTCTTCGATGAACTCGCGGTTGTCGGACATCGATGCCGGCGCTGCCGAAACGACCTTGCGGACGGGGAAGGGACGGAGGCCTGGCGAAACCTTGCCGGCAGCCCGATCCGCTCAAGCATACACCCGGATTTCAGCGTCTTGTGCCTGCATAACCCGCCGAACCGCCGCGATCCTCCGCCTGCGTTGCTCGCTGGAGCCTGCACTCAGCGCGAGGCTGCCCGTGCCCGGGAGCCGGCGTATGCCCGGGCACCGATCCGCCATCGGCGGATTGGTCGGCGCAGCCAGGATGGCGAAGCGATGGCGGCATCCGAGTGAGCGACGGGCACGGGCAGCCCCGAGCCTCACAAACGTGCGAGGCTCTCGTGTGAGCCGTATCAAGCCGGCGCGGGCTCCCTGGCCTCGTCGACCAGTGGCCAGAGGGCGTCGATGTCGCCCTTGAAGATGTCGCCGATGAGGATGTCGGTGATCAGCGGCTTCGCGTGACGATGATTCCGCACCAGGTGGCCGAAGTTGAGGCCGTCGTAGAAGCTGCACACCAGCTTCCGCATCCGCTCGAGGCCGGCGACGTAGTCGGGCCCCCAGCACCCGAGGGCGGACGCCGAGGTGTCGCCACGCTCCAATCCATCGGCGACCGCGTCGGCGGCCAGGGCGCCGCTCTTGAGCGCCAGGAGGATGCCGGACGAGTAGAGCGGATCGAGGAACCCAAACGCGTCGCCCACGAGCACCCAGCCGTCGCCGGCCACCTGCGACGAGCGATACGAGTATTCCTTCGCGGCCCGGAACGGACCCACCCGCTCCGCGGCGGCGATCCGCGGTTGCACACCGGGACAGCGGGCGACCTCGGCCATGAAGATCGCCTCGAGGTCCTTCGAGTCGCGGCCTTTGAAGAGATGGTCGAACGGGGCGACGACCCCGACACTGGTGACGTCATCCTGCAGCGGGATGTACCAGAACCAGCCGATCTTCCCTGCGGTCTGCATCACGAGGGTGGCGCCCGCGTCTCGGCCCTGCTCGCGGGCCGCGGCCTTGTAGTAGGTCCAGATCGCCGCCTTCTTGAGAACGGGATCCCACTGGCGCAGGCCAAGGCGATCGAGAATCAGCCCGCTCTGACCGGCCGCATCGACGACAACCGGGCACCGCACATCCTCTTCCGCCCCCGACTCGTCGCTGGTCCGCACCCCCACGGCGCGATCGCCCTCGAAGAGCACTTCCAGCACCCGCACGCCCTCCCGCACGTCGACGCCGTGCCGACGAGCGTTGTCGAGCATCATGTGGTCGAAGTCCTGGCGGGTCACCTGCCAGGTGCGGGAACTCTCGTGCGGCTTGTAATCGGCGAAGTAAAAGGGCTCGGAAAGCCTTCCCTGCTCCGACACGAACTGCACGCTGTGCTTCTCGATGAACGGCCCGCCACGAAGCCTTGGCAGCATCCCGAGCCGCCCGAGCACCCCGAACGTCTCGGGGATCAGCGACTCACCCACGTGGTATCTGGGAAACCGCTCCCGTTCGTAGAGTCTGACCGACCTGCCCCGCTGGGCGAGCACCGTGGCGGCCGTGGCCCCCGATGGACCACCACCGATCACCACAACCTCGGGATCAGGGCTCACAGTCGCGGCGGCACGGATCACGGCAGCACCACTCCGGGGAATCAAGCCGGTAAAAAATAGTCCCCTGGCCGCCGGGCGGCCAGGTGACCAAAAGAAGCGACGAAACGAAGTGACTGAAACAACTCGACGGGCCGAACCCCTGAAGAAGCCCTGAAATCGGCTCAGTGGTCGAACTGCCGCAGGGCCTCGATCGCGGCCAAGGCCCGGTCGAGTCCGCCGAGTCGGCCGACCGCCTTCTGGGCGGCCACCAGATCCTCGACGGAAATCTTGGACTTCGACTTCGACTTGCCTGCCGCCTTGTTGGCGGCCGCGGCCGCGGCCGCGAGGCTCCCGGACTTCCGCCGCTTCCGCGGCCTGAATCCCATCCTCTTGAGCACCATGCTCACCTGCGGCGACGACACCTCGACGCCCTTGGCCTTCAACGTCGCGATGATCGTCACCGGCCTGGGCTTCTCCCCCTTGGCCTTCATCGCAGAGGCGATCTTCCGGATCTCCTCCGACTTGTTGACGTCGGCGGGCTTCTTGTCGGCTTTCTTTTCGGCGGGCTTGTCGGCCATGAGGGCTCCGGGGAAGGAGGGGCGTTCGGCGATCGCTGTTACACCAGCGACACTGTATCGACTCAGGCCATAGTATATAACACGTGATATCATCCGCCGCAACCACCCGCCAGCAGGTGCCGTCGCCATGAATCCGAGATGCTTGTCAGCGAAATCCGGCCTCCTGCTCGCTGCGCAACCCCAGACCGGCTCGGGCTTCAGTCCTGCAGGTTGAAGAGCCGCTTGAGCGCGTCGAGCAGGCCGTGCGGCGGCCCTGAATCGCTCTCGCTGCGGAGCGACGCCAGCGGCGGGTGGAGCATCTTGGCGGCGTAGCGGTCGAAGGCCTGCCTGATCTCCTCGCGATCCTCCATGGTGAGATGCGGAAGTCGGCGGAACAGCCGGTCCAGCTCGGCGCCGCCCGTCTCGCTCCAGCCGGCCCGCAGCTGCTCGATCACCGGCGCGGTCGTGCGATGGTGCATGTCGCCCATGAAGCGGCGGGTCTCCTCGTCCACGATCGCCAGCGCGCGGGGCAGCTCCCGCTGGCGGCTGCCCCGATTGGCCGCACAGGCCGCCGCCAGGTCGTCCACGCAATACAGCCAGACGCCGGGCCGCGTGGCGATCCGCGGATCGAAGTCACGGGGCACGGCCAGGTCGAGCACCACCAGGGGACGGCCCTCGCGAAGCGACTCCACGCGCATGAACAGTTCGAGCGACACCACCGGCTCGGTCGCACCCGTCGTGCTCACCACGAGGTCGGCGGCCACGAGTTCCCGCTCGAGGCGGTCGAAGGTCTCGGGCCGGGCATCGAGTCGGCCGGCCAGCAGGTCGGCCCGCGCCGCGGTCCGGTTGACGATCACCACCTCCCGGGCCCCGGCCGCGCGGAGATAGCGGAGCGTCTCGGCCGCCATCTTGCCGGCACCCACGAGGAGCACGCGTTTGTCGTCGAACCGCTCGAACACCCCGCTGGCAAAATCGGCGACGGCGATGCTGGGGATCGACACCCGCTCACGACCAAGCGCCGTCTCCGTGGCCACCCGCTTGGCAGTCCGCAAAGCGGCCTGAAACATGCCGGCCGTCAGCGGGCCGTCCGTGCGGCTCTCCTGCGCGATCGCCCACGCCTGCTTCACCTGTGCCAGGATCTGCGGCTCGCCGAGCACCATGCTGTCGAGGCCCGCCGCCACGCCGAACAGATGGCGGACCACCGCCTCGTTCCGCTCGCGGTCAAGCACGGGATCGAGCGTGCCGGCGTCGATGCCGCGGCACTCCGCCAGAAACGACACGAGCTGCTCGACGTCCGGGACCCCCACGCCGTGCTCGCCGGCGGCGTAGAACTCGACGCGGTTGCAGGTCGACAGCAGCACGGCCTCACGACCGGGGAAGCGATCCCGGAAGCGGGCCAGCGCCTCGGCGGCCTGCTCGGCCGAGAAGGCGAGCCGCTCCCGCAGTGCGAGCGGCACGGTGCGGTGGCTGCCGCCGACGAGTGCCAGCGTCATGGCACCACCTCGTTGGTCGAAGCGGCGGCCGGAGGCCGACCGTGTCGCGTCTGGCCAAGCACGCCCCAGGTCACGCTGGCCACGAGCACCGCCAGGCTCACCAGCGCGATCCGCGCGGTGATGCGGCCGGCGTCCGGCCGCCGACGGACCATCGCGCCGATCCAGGCCGCGACCGCGAGCCAGGCGACCACGGCCGCCATCCGCAGCACCACCGGATCGGTCCAGGGCACGGTCTCGACGAGCCCACGCCGGCGATTCACGGCATTGAGCACGATGCCCGACGCGAATCCCGCGGCCGCGGTCCAGGCGGCCAGCGCCGGCGTGCGGGCCGTGACGTGTGCGAGCCGTTCGAGGCTCGGCATGCGAAAGCCGCGGAGCGGCGGCTGCTTGCGGGCCAGACGGCCGGCCTGAATCAGCCACATGCCACCGGCGATCGCCCCGAGCACCACGCTCACGCTCCACACCAGGTTCAACCCGCCGTGGACGCGTCCCCAGAATCGAGACGCCGAGTCATGCAGGAAGGGCTCGCGGCTGACGAGCGTGGCGGCCCCGACGAGGCCGAGCACGATCGGCAGCAGGAACAGGCCGACGGGCGTCCGGGGATTGGCCAGCGTCAGCCAGAGATAGCCCGCGGCAAGCGTCCAGGCCGCCAGCAGGTACCAGTCGAAGGGGCTCGACAGCGGAGCTGCTCCACCGTCGACGGCCCGCCAGACGAGAAACAGCGTGTGGGCCACCAGCCCGGCCGCGGCGAAGGCCACCATCGCCGCCCCGCGAACACCGGAGCGAAACACCAACCGCGACGCCTCGCAGGCCAACGCCACCCCATAGCTCGCAGCGAAGCAGACGATGGAGATGCCTGAGAGGAATGCGGCCATGGGTCGCCCGGTGGATGCTCGGCTCCGTCCCGATCACATGATTGTAGTTTGCCGGGCGGGCCTGCCGATGACCCCGGCGCTGCCTATACTCGCTCCCGATGTCCGCACTTTCCCCCATTCAGCCTCCGCCGGCCGCGGCCGTTCCCCTGCTCCTTCGGGCCTGCCGGCTGGAGCCCGTCGAGCGGACGCCCGTCTGGCTGATGCGGCAGGCAGGCCGCTATCTCCCCGAATACCGGGCGATCCGCGACAAGGTCGGATTCCTCGAACTCTGCAAGACGCCCCGGCTCGCCGCCGAGGTGATGCTCCAGACGGTCGCCCGGCTCGGCGTCGACGCGGCGATCATCTTCAGCGACCTGTTGCCGCTGCTCGAGCCGATGGGCCTCGACCTCGAGTTCACCCACGGCGAAGGACCGGTGATCCACAACCCCGTGCGGACGGCCGCGGACGTGGTCCGCGTCCGGGAGCTCGACGACGTCGACCGTGTGGGATTCGTGATGGACACGGTGCGTGCCACCCGCGCCGGCCTCGACGCCTCGATCCCCGTCATCGGCTTCGCCGGCGCCCCGTTCACCCTCGCCGGCTACTGCATCGAGGGGGGCACCAGCAAGGCATGGCTGGCGACGAAGTCGTTCATGTATCGGCACGAGTCGGCCTGGCACGACCTGCTGGCCAGGCTGGCGCGGGCGGTGAGCCGATACCTGGTGTCGCAGATCGAGGCCGGTGCGCAGGTGGTGCAGCTGTTCGACAGCTGGGTCGGCTGCCTCGGGCCCGACGACTACCGCCGCTACGTCCTGCCCCACAGCCGTCTCGCGATCGCCGAGGCCGGGCGGCGGGTGCCCGTGATCCACTTCGCGACCGGCAATCCAGCGCTCCTGCCACTGCTCCGCGAGGCAGGCGGCGCGGTGATCGGCGTCGACTGGCGGATCGACCTCGACGCCGGCTGGGAGGCCGTCGGCCACGACCGCGGCGTGCAGGGCAACCTCGAGCCGGTCGTGCTGCTCACCGACCGCGACACCGTCCGGCGAAGGACGCTCGAGGTGCTCGCTCGCGCCGGCGGCCGGCCCGGGCACATCTTCAATCTGGGGCACGGCATCCTCCCGGGCACGCCGGTGGAAAACGTGCTCGAGCTGGTGGCCGCCGTGAAGGGCCGCTGACCGTCGCGCCACCCGGACGGGCGGGACCGCGACGCCACCCTCGCCAACCGCGGCTCCGGCGGGGTACAACACCGTGCTGCGCCCGCGCGGCCCGACCAGGGCCGGTTCGTGCAGTGTCATCGCCCCCCGAACCGGCAGCATGAAGACTCTCGAGCAGCGCCTCTTCCATCTCTTCCCCCCGGCCGACATCGCCACCGCCCGCACGATCACGCCTGCGTCGGTCAGCTGCCCGCGCGTCGGCCAGGTGCAGGCGACCGTCACGGGCGGCGCGGGTGACGACCACGAAGTGCGGCTGGAGCTCTCGGCGCAGCGCCGCGGCGGAATGATGCTCGAGGCCCACTGCTCGACGCCCGCCGGCCGCGCCGGCCGCCCCTGCGCCGTGCTCGCCGCGGTGCTCCTGGAGGTCGACAGACGGCGACTCCTCGGCGGACTTCACGACCAGACGCCCGTCACCCTCACCATCGTCGGCGACGAGGTGACCGAGCCGGAAACGCTCCCCGTCGAGACCTGGGTCGAAGAAGACGACGCCGGCACGGCCTCCACAGGCGGTTCGTCGTGGACTCCGCCCCCGGCGACGGCTCGGCGCGGCGGACAGCGGCTTCCCGCCTGGGCCGTCGAGCTGGAGGAGCGTCGCCGCCTCGTCGAGCCCGCGGTTCGCGGCCCGGGCCTCGCGATTCCCGACAGCCGCCGCAGCGCGGGGGCCCTGGTGTTCCTCCTCGATCTGACGGCGTCGTCCGACGCCCGGGCCGTGGTGCTGGTGCCGGCTCGGATGCAGCTCGACGTCGCCGGCAACGCCACCGGTCGCCCCCGTCCGGTGGTGATCGGCCCGGATGACGTGGAACTCGACCACCTCGACGAGACGGAGCGGGCGCTCGTGGAGCGGCTGGTGGGCGCGACGGCGACCGGCGACCAGGGCCTGCCCGAACCCGTCCAGCGCCGCGCGATCGCGCGGATCGTGCTCAGCCCGCGGTCGGCGACCGCGCACCTGGCGATGCTCTGTGAGTCGGCTCGGCTCGTCGTGCAGCCGGAACCGCGCCGCGATCCGGAACGGGTGGTGCCGATGACGTGGGACGGAGGGCTGCCGTGGGAATTCGCCTTCGTCCTCGGCCCCGACGATGACGAGGTGCGGCCGCGGGGCCGTGGTCGCGTCAACGACGACGACGATGCGCCGCCGCCGACTCCGGCGAAGGCGACGCTCCGCGGCATGCTCGTGAGGGGCAGCCAGCGAAAGACACTCGACGAGCCGCGGGCGATCCTCCGGGCCGGCCTGGTGGTGTTTGCCGACCGCATCGCGCGGCTCGCAACCCCCGATGGAAGCGACGCCGGCGTGATCGCATCCGGGTGGCTCGAGCAGTTCGAGCGGCGGGGCGTGATCGAGGTGGCCGGCCAGCAGGTGGACGGCCTGGTGGAGCGGCTGGCGCTGCTCGCCGAGGTGCCGCGGATCGTCCTTCCGGCCTGGACTGGCTGGCGGATCGAGTCGGGCCGGCCGCGGCCGAAGCTGGTCCTCGACGATTCGCCCGCCGTCTCGATCGATGACGAGACCGCGTCTCCCGGGCGGCGTCGCGGCCAGGCCCGCGTGCAGCTCGCCGGGCGGATCTGGTTCGACTATGGCGGCGCCTCGATCGCCGCAGACGATCCGGCCGGCGGGGCGGCCGACGCGGCACGGCGGGTCTTCGTCCGCCGGGATCGGTCGGCCGAGCGGGAGGCGCTCGCCATGCTGCCGCGGCACGGCGCCACCGCCGCCCGGGGGCAGGCGCTCGACGGCTCGCCGGCGACGCACCACGTGGAGATCCAGCGGAACCGCCTCGACAGTTCCGTCTCGCAGTTGGCGGCCTCCGGCTGGCTCGTCGAGGTGGCCGGCCGCCGCTACCGGCCCGCCGGAAGCGTGGCCTGGAACGTCACCAGCGGGATCGACTGGTTCGAACTCTCGGCGGCGATCGACTTCGGCGGTCTCACCGCCGAACTGCCGGCACTCCTGGAGGCGATCGCCCGCGGCAGCCGGTCGGTCGAACTGCCCGACGGTTCGATCGGCATCCTGCCCGAATCGTTCGCGAGCGAATTTGAGCCGATGGCGGCTCTGGCGCAGCGGCACGACGGCAGGCTGCGGTTCGGCCGCATCCAGATGGCGCTGCTCGATGCGCTGCTTGCGGGCCAGCCCCGGTCGACCGTCGACGAGGCCTTCGACCGGCTGCGGGAGCAGCTCGCGGCCGGAGAGCGGCCGGAGGCCGAGCCCGAGCCGGCGGGCTTTCAGGGCACGCTCCGCCACTACCAGCGCGAGGGCCTGGGCTGGCTGGTGTTCCTGGAATCGCTGGGGCTCGGCGGCTGCCTGGCCGACGACATGGGCCTCGGCAAGACGATCCAGGTGCTGGCGCTGCTGGTTCGCCGGCAGGCCGAGGTACGGGCCGCCGGCATCCCGCACCGGCCGTCGCTGGTGGTCGTGCCGCGGAGCCTGGTGTTCAACTGGATCGACGAGGCCCGGCGGTTCGCTCCCGCCCTGCGGGTCGTCAACCACACCGGCGCCGCCCGGGCCGACGAGACCGGAACGCTCACCGACTGGGACATCGTGATCACCACCTACGGCACGCTCCGCCGTGACGTGCTGACCCACCGCGACACCGAGTTCGACTACGTGGTGCTCGACGAGGCCCAGTCGATCAAGAATGCCGCGAGCCAGGCGGCCAAGGCCTGCCGGCTCCTGCGGGCCCGGCACCGGCTGGCCCTCACCGGCACGCCCGTGGAGAACCACATCGGCGAACTGTGGAGCATCTTCGAGTTCCTCAATCCGGGCCAGCTCGGCAGCGCCACCCGGCTGCGGAAGTTCCTCGCCGACGGCCGCGGCAGCCCCGAGATCGTGGCCCGGGCGGTGCGGCCCTACCTGCTGCGGCGGACCAAGGCCCAGGTGCTCTCCGACCTGCCCGAGAAGACCGAACAGACGCTGTTCGTGGAGCTCGGCGACACGCAACGGAAGGCCTACGACGAGCTGCGCGAGCACTTTCGCGCCGAGCTTGCCGGCCGCATCGGCCGCATGGGCATCGGGCGTTCGCGGATCGCCGTGCTCGAGGCGCTCCTGCGTCTCCGGCAGACGGCCTGCCACCAGGGCCTCGTCGACCATGCCCGCGTGGACGAGTCGTGCGCCAAGCTCGACACGCTGCTCGAGCAGCTCGACGAGGTCCTCGACGAGGGCCACAAGGTGCTGGTGTTCAGCCAGTTCACCAGCTTTCTGGCGATCCTCCGGCGGCGGCTCGACGAGAAGGGCATCGTCTACGAGTACCTCGACGGACGCACCACCGACCGCCAGGCCCGCGTGGTCCGCTTCCAGGAGGATCCCGACTGCCGGCTGTTCCTCGTGAGCCTCAAGGCGGGCGGCCAGGGCCTCAACCTCACCGCGGCCGACTACATCTACATCCTCGATCCATGGTGGAATCCGGCCGTGGAGGCCCAGGCCGTCGACCGGGCCCATCGCATCGGCCAGACACGCCGCGTGTTCGCCTACCGGCTGATCGCCCGCGACACCGTCGAGGAGAAGATCCTCGCCCTGCAGGACCGCAAGCGTGAACTCGCGGAGTCGATCGTCCGCGCCGACGAGAGCATGATCGCCAGCCTCACCCCCGAGGACGTGGAGTTGCTGCTGTCGTAGCGGCCCGGGTCCGCCCGGCGGTGATGCGGCCCACCGCCGCCGCTCATGAAATCCTCACGATCGGCGGCGATGATTCCCCGCCGATGATCTCCACGAGCCACGAGCCGACGCCCCACCGGGAGGCGACCGCCATGCCGACGCGAAGCCGCGGAGCGGACCAGGCCCCGAAGACCCGCGTGCTCGTCGTCGACGACGAGGAGGATCTCCTCGAACTCGTCCGCTACAACCTCGTCAAGGAGGGGTACGCGGTCGAATGCGTCGGCAGCGGCGAGCAGGCCCTGCAGTCGGTCCGGCTCAACCCCCCTGATCTTCTCGTGCTCGACCTGATGCTGCCCGCCGTGGACGGCCTCGAAGTCTGTCGACGGCTCAAGGCCGATCCGCGGACCCGCGGCGTGCCGATCGTGATGCTGACGGCCAAGGGCGAGGAGGCCGACATGGTGGCCGGCCTCGAGCGGGGCGCCGACGACTACGTCGCCAAGCCGTTCAGCCCGCGGGTGCTCGCGGCCCGCGTCCGCGCCGTGCTCCGCCGCGAGGAGGAACGCCGGCGGGAGGCCGTCGAAACCACGATCGAGGTCCATGAGCTCTCCATCCATCCGGGAAGGCACGAGGCGACGCTCGCCGGCCGGAGGCTGGAGCTCACGTACACGGAGTTTGCGCTGCTCTCCTTCCTCGCCCGGCGGCCCGGCTGGGCCTACAGCCGCGGGCAGATCGTCGATGCCGTGAAGGGGGCCGACTATCCGGTGACAGAGCGATCGGTGGACGTGCAGGTGGCGGGCCTGCGCCGCAAGCTGGGCAGCCATGGCCACTACATCGAGACCGTCCGCGGCGTGGGCTATCGATTCCAGCCCTGACGCCTTGGCCCAGCGGCGGGTTGGCCCGCACCGCGGGCCGTGCGACACTCGTAGAGACGGACCCTTCCGTCGTTGCGGCAGTGTGGTCTCCGTCGTCCGCCCGAATCAAGCATGCCTCGTACTCGCTTCGTCTGGCAGGTCTTCGCCGGCGTGATCGTGGTGGCGGCGGCCACCGCCGGGGCCGTCTTCTGGGCCGCCAGCATCCAGCTCGCCGGACTTGCGGATCAGGCCCTGCATGACCGGCTCATCGACGCCGCCCGCGACCTCGCGGACGTGGCCGGGGGCGGCGACACGGAGGACCGTCGCGCCGCGTTTGTGGTTGCTGCCCGCCGGCTCAAGAACGACCGCGGCATCGACTGCACGCTGCTCGACGCCGCCACCGACGACGGCCTTGCAGCCGCGGCCCGGGCGGGCCGGGTCGCGAGTCGCAGCCGCTATGACGGGGGCTCGGGCCGGCGGTCCCTCGAAATCGCGACGCTTCTTGACGTGCCGGGTGGCGACGTGGTGCTCGCCGCGATCGACGCGACCAGCGCCGACCGGCGGCTCGCCGCCCGGCAACGGACCCTGCTGCTCGGCTGCCTCGGCATCGTCGCGGCGGCGGCGGCGATCGCCGCAGGCGTGGCGCGGCGGCTCGCCCGGCCGGTCGAGGGGCTGCGGGCGACGGCACGCAGGATCGCCGGCGGCGACGTGCACGCCGAGCCTCCCGCCACCGACATCGCGGACTTTGCCGACCTATCGGCCGCGCTGGTCAGGCTCCGCGAGCAGCTCGTGGAGCGGGGCCTCACGATCGGCCGGCAGGGAACGCAGCAGGAGGCCGTGCTCGGCAGCATGATCGAGGGCGTGCTGGCGATCGACGGCCGGCGACGCATCCTGGGCATCAACCGGGCGGCGGCCGACCTGCTCGGTGTCGATGCCGACCGTTCGGCGGGGCGGCCCATCCAAGACGTGATCCGCAATCCTGACCTGCGGCGGTTCGCGCTCACCGCGATCGACTGCCGCAGCCCGGTCGAGGACGACCTCGTGCTGCACGGCGTCCGCGATCGCACGATTCGCCTTCGCGGCACGGCGCTCCGCGACGCCTCGGGCGACGGCGGGGCGGTGATCGTGCTCAACGACGTCACGGAGATGCAACGCCTCGAGATCATCCGCCGCGACTTCGTCGCCAATGTGTCGCACGAACTGAAGACGCCGATCGCTTCGATCAAGGGCTTCGTGGAGACGCTGCTCGACGGGGCCCTCGAGGAGCCCGTCGACGCCCGCCGGTTCCTGGGAATCATCGGGCGGCAGAGCGACCGGCTGGCGGCGATCATCGAAGACCTGCTGTCGCTGTCGCGGATCGAGCAGAGCGAGACCGCCGGCACCCTGCCGCTCGAAGCGCTGCCGCTCGCCGGCGTGCTGACCACCGCCGCCGACGAGTGCCGCCCCCGGGCCGTGGAGCGGGCGATCGCCCTCGAGGTCGATTGCCCTGCGGACCTGATGGCGAGGGTCAACGGCCCGCTGCTGGAGCAGGCCGTGATCAACCTCGTCGACAACGCGATCAAGTACAGCGATCCGGAGAAGACCGTGCGGCTCGAGGCCCGCACCGATCCGGCCGCACCGAGCGCCATGATCCGGATCCGCGACGAGGGCTGCGGCATCGCGGCCGAGCACCTGCCGCGGCTCTTCGAGCGATTCTACCGGGTCGACAAGGCCCGCAGCCGCCACCTCGGCGGCACCGGACTGGGGCTGTCGATCGTCAAGCACATCGTGCAGGCCCACTCCGGCACCATCGTGGTGGAAAGCACGCCCGGCGCGGGCACGACGTTCACGATCAGCCTGCCCGCGGGATCATGACCGGACGGCCGCTCAGGCGTGCGGAGCCTTGGCGTGGAAGTCGAGGATCTGCTGCCAGGCGTCCTCCGGCGTCTCGGCGTAACTGAACAGGCTGAGATGGTGATCGGCGATCACGCCGCAGTCGGCGAGGTGCTGAAAATCGATCACCTTGGACCAGTACTCGCGGCCGTAGAGGATGATCGGCACCGGCTGCATGCGGTGCGTCTGCCGGAGCGTGAGGGTCTCGAACATCTCGTCGAGCGTGCCAAAACCCCCGGGGAAGAGCACGACCCCGGCGGCCCGCAGGATGAAGTGAAACTTCCGCAGCGCGAAATACTTGAACTGGAAGCAGAGCTCCGGGGTGATGAACGGGTTCGGCTGCTGCTCGGCGGGCAGCTTGATGTTGAGACCGATCGACTTGCAGCCCACGTCGAAGGCGCCGCGGTTGGCCGCCTCCATGATGCCCGGGCCGCCCCCCGTGATGATCACGTAGTCGCGCTCATCCTCACACTGGTTGTCGATCGAGACGATGCGGGCGAACTTCCGCGCGTCGTCATAGAAGTGGCACATCGAGAGCAGCCGCTCGGCCCGCTCCACTTCGCGGGCCAGTCCGCGGTCGCCGGTCGCCGCCTGCGCGGCCCGCCGCGCCTCGGAGAGCCGCCGCTCGGCGGCGGAGCGGTCGACGATTTGGGTGCCGCCGAACACGATCACCGTCGACTTGATGTTGTCGGCCTGGAACGCGATCTCCGGCTTGCCGAGTTCCAGCAGCATCCGCACGCCCCGCATCTCCTCGCGGGTCAGAAGCGCCCGGTCGTCCTGGGCGAGCGAGTAGCTCGGCGAGCCGAGGATCCGCTCGATGTTCTCGGCCACGAGCGCGACGTCGTCGCCGAGCACCGTGTCGGGCAGGATGCTGCAGGCCTTCCCCGTGACGGCTGCGCCGGGGTCGGTGGGGGCTGGTTTCGGCTTTGTGGCCATGGTGGCCTCCTCGTCGTTCCGCGGGTGATCAATCCAGGTTCACGCTCTCGCCCAGGGCGGCCACATGCATGTCCCAGCCGCGCCGGTCGCGGAGAAACTCCGCCATGCCCGCGGCGGCCTGCGGCTCACCGTGCACCAGGAAGGTCCGCCGCGGCGCCGCCATCGCCCCGAGCCAGCGGTCGATCTCATGGCGGTCTGCGTGGCCCGACAGGGCGTCGACCTGCCGCACGACCGCCCGCACCGGCACGTCGCGGCCGTGAATCCGGAGGAACTCGGCCCCGTCGAGCAGGGTGCGGCCCCTGGTGCCCTTGGCCTGGTAGCCGGCCACGAGCACGGTCGTGCGCGGGTCGGGCAGCCGCCGTGCCAGATGGTGCAGGATCCGCCCGCCGTTCATCATCCCGCTCGACGCGATCACGATGCCCGGCCCCTCGTGGGCGTTGATCGCCTTCGACTCGTTGGCCGTCT
>JBJTQP010000176.1:0-36673 GCA_046075685.1 Planctomycetaceae bacterium
CCCCCGACCAGGATGTAGGGGGTGATCTTGAGGCCGGCTGTGGAGATCGCCTTCATCACCTCGACCGTGGTCACGCCCTGGGCGGTGAGCGCGGCGACCTGGTCGCGGTAGGCCTTGGCCTGGGCCTCGCCCTTCGACTGCACCACGCTCGCCTCGGCATCGCCCACCTGCTTCGTCTTGGTGGCCTCGGCCTCGGCGATCATCCGCACCTTCGAGGCATCGCCCTTGGCCCGCTCTTCCACCTGCCGGGCCTCGTGCTGGGCCACCTTGATGCCCGCCTCCGCGGTGATGATCTTCACCTGGGCGTCGGCCTCGGCCTTCGTCTTCTCGAACTCGATCCGGCGCTGCTCGGCATCCTTCTTGGCGTCGTACATCGACTTTTCCTGCTCGGCGAGGTTCTTCTGCTGCGTCGTCTTCATCAGCGCCTCCGGCAGATGGATGTTGGTGATCATCACCGACACGACCTCGACGCGATACTTGGCGAGGTCCTTCCGGACCGCCTCCTCGGCCGCCTTCTGCTCCTCGGCCCGGTTCTGCTGGTAGGCGATGGCCGGCGACCGCGACACCTGCGCCCGGAAGATGCCGTCGATCTGCGGATGGATCACATTCTTCTCGAGTTCCTCGACCGAGCCGATCTTCTGCACCACGTAGGGGGCGTTTTCGGGGAGGATCCGGTACTGGCAGCGGACCTCGACCTTCATCTCGAAGCCGTCGTGCGACACGACCTGGAACGGGTCGAAGGCGGCCGTCTCGCCGGGCTTGGTCTTCTCCGCGCTCCAGTCGACCGACCGGGTGGTGGTGGGGATGATGATGGCGGAGTAGGCCAGGGGGTTGATGTTGTAAGCGCCCGGCCCGAGCACCTCCCGCTGGATGCCGCGGAAGCCCTTGGGAACCACGTGGCGGGTCCGCGAATCGGGGTGGGGCTCGTCGCCGCCGGGCTCGAACTCCGCCGGGTCCTTGCCGATGTTCGAGATCAGCACGGCCACCTCGCCCTGGCGGACGAGCGTCTGCTTCCGCTTCGAGACCGCGAACATGTACGGATTGATGTAGTAGGTGCCCGGCGTGAGGATGTTCTCCTGCGGTCCGCGCATGCCCCCCTTGTCGAGGAACAGCTGGCCGTCCTGGAAGCCGTTGACGTGGTCCGGGGTGTGGACGACCACGTCGGTGCGGGCCATCGCCAGGCCGTCGCGGGCGTCGACGTTGCCGATCTCGTTCTCGCCGATCCGCACGGCGTCGCTGACCTCGACGGCGAAGATTTCCGTGTTGATGTTGTAGGTGCCGGGCCTGAGGAAATCGATCTGCGGCCCCTTCTGGCCCCCGTTCCTCAGGAAGGCCTCCGCCTTCTGGAAGTTGTCGTGATCGGGAACGCTGCGTCCGAGCAGCTGTCCGGCGGCGAGCGGGGCGCCGTCCGCCGCGGTGATCACCCCGATCTTGCCCTCGGGCACCACCGTCTTGGTGATCAGCGTCACCGAGAACAGCCCGGGATGGATCTTGAAGGTGCCGTTGGTGAGGAACCGCAGCTGCTTGCCACGGATGCCCCCGTTGGTGAGGAACTCCACGGGACGCTGGAAGTTGTCGTGATGGTCGCCGGCCGGATCGTCGGCGAAGATGCGGCCGGCCGGCAGCGACACGCCGTCGGTTGCCTCCACGATGCCGAGCTCGTTGGCGTCGATCGTCACGAACCGCGGCTTGGCCACGACGCGGATGATCGGCCAGAGGATGAAGTGCAGTCCCGGAGCCAGGTAGGCGGCCTTGAGCCCGACCTCGCCCGCCAGCGCGAAGACGCGGCCCGGTGCCAGTTCACCGCCGAGGAACCGCCGCTCGAGGATGGCGATCGAATTGGAGCCGACGTTGACGAGAAACCGGGTCACGAGCGCCAGGGCGGCCACTGTAGCCACCAGGCCGGCGACCGCGACCATCATCCACTGCTCGTTCATCAGACGGGCTCCTGCGCGGGGAAGTGATCCGAAAACGGGGCCGGGCACCCCGGTATGAAAACGCGAGGTCTCGATCATAACTCCGATGGGGGAGGCATGCTGGGGACGGCCGGCTGCCGGGGCCGGCGGCCCGTGGTACAACCAGCACCCGGCAGGGCAGGAGGCTGGGTGGCCGGGAACCAGGAGCGTCGTATGCGGATCTCCCGACGTGAGGCGTTTGCCCCCGCTGCGGCGGCCCTGGCCGCGGCGGCCGGCTCGGAACCCGCCCTGGCGACGCCCGCGGTGGCCCCGGCGGCAGGGCCGCTCCTCCCGCCGCAGCCCGAGGCCGGGCTCCTGTTCTCGTGCAAGTACGGGATGACCACGGGTGCGACGCTCGAGGAACGGCTCGCCTCGGCCCACGCTGCCGGCATGGATGGCGTCGACTTCGACGACGCGGCGTCCGTCTCGCCGCCGCAGCTCCGCGAGGCGGCCCTCGCGACCGGCACCTTCATCCACGGTGCCATCAACCACGCCCACTGGCAGCAGACGCTCACGAGCCCGGATGCCGCGGTCCGGGCTGCGGCCCTCGACAACCTGAAGCACTGCATCCGTGTCTCTCACGCCGCCGGGGGCAGCGGCGTGTTGCTCGTCATCGGCACGAAGAAGGACGGCCCGGAGGGGCCCGATCGCGCGCGGGATGAGATTCTCAAGGCCGTGCCGCTCGCCGCCGCGCTCGGCCAGCGAATCCTCTTCGAGAACGTCTGGAACGGCCTCTTCTACGAGGACGACGGGCCGCGGAACCAGCCCGTGGGGCCGTGGGCCGACTACATCGACAGTTTTCGCTCGCCGTGGATCGGGGCCTTCTTCGACCTCGGCAATCACGCCCGCTACGGCGACGTGGCGGAGTGGGTCCGCGGGCTCGGCCCCCGGATCGTGAAGCTCGACATCAAGGGCTATTCCAACGCCCGGGCAGACTCAGCGGGCCGGGGCAAGGGCTTCGTGGACATCGCCGACGCGGACATCGAGTGGACGACGGTTCGCGCCGCCCTGCGGGAGATCGGCTTCACGGGCTGGGTGTCGGCGGAAGTCGGCGGGGGTGACACGGCCCGGCTCCGCAGCGTGCTGGAGCAGATGAAGCGGGCGCTGCTCGGGTGACGCCGCCGCCCTCCGCGGGCCGGCGGCTCACGCCGGCGGGCCGCCGGGGTCGTCCGCGGGCGGGTCGCCGCCGCCCGGCAGGTCGTCGAGCATCGCGGAGAAGTTGAACTCGCCGCCGCCGAACGCGGAGAACCCGCCGAAGCCGCTTCCGGTGTCGACCGGGGGCTCGGCGGCTGCGGTCGCCGGCGTGCCGGCGGCGGGCCGCACCACGGGAGTTCCCTGCGGCCGGGCCCGCATCCGGGCGACCACGGTCTCGAGCCATTCCGCCGTCGGAAACGCGTAGGGCCGGAACTTCTCCAGGGTGCCCGTCTCCTCGTGGATGAACAGCGCCCGCTGCGGCCCGAGCTTGGCGGCCACCGGGGTGTCGACGAGCTGGCTGGAGTCGTTGCCGCTCATCTGGAACAGGACGCGGAGCTCGAACTCCTTGACGGCGTTGCGGTCGAACGTGCGCTGCAGGTTGGTGAGCGAGTCGCACCAGATGATCATGTGGACGCCGACCGGCGGACCGTCCTTGAGCACGGTGAGGAAGTTGTCGGCGGGGGAGGCCTTCTTGTCGCCGCCGAACGAAAACCCGAAGTCGCCGTCGTTCTTGCGGAGTTCGCGGAAGCGGCCGAGATCGCGGACCACCACGAACACCGATTCGCCGTCGAGCACCTGCCCATCGATCCGCCGCTTGACCTCGGCCGCGAGCCGCTCGACGGCGTCGGCGACACCGAGCCGCCCCACCACCTCGACCTCGTGCGGCAGGTGGCCTGCGGCCCGCGAGATCAGGATGTCGGGCTTCTCCTCGGCGATGGCCGGCTCGAAGAGCACGAACCGGCCCGGCCGACCCAGCGCCCCGCCGGGATGCGGATCGAGGCCGGCGGCGAGGCTCACCAGCGACATCGCGAGCAGTGCGGCGCCGAGATCCTCGCGCTGCCCGACGACAAGCATGTTGGCGCCGCCCTGGCGGCGGAAGATCGCCGCGGTCGGGTCCTTGATCGCGATCGCGTCGCCCATCCAGGCGAGCGGCGCCACGGTCTCGGCGGCCCGCACGGTGCCGGAGGCGAGCAGCTCCGTCAGCAGCGGGTTGCCGGCCGGATCGGCCGCCTGGTTGCCGTCGAACACGATGCGCTCGAGGTGGGGGATGTCGGTCCGCCGGTCGGCGAGCGTGCGGAGCGATCCGAGGAACTGCTCCCGCTGCTCGTCGGTCAGGAACACGACCTGGAAGGGATTGTTGCCCTCCACCATGCCGTTGGCGTCGTTGTAGATCGCCTCGCCCGGGCGGGTGAGGAGCCGGGCGGCCGTGTTGTCCTCGGAGAGGATCAGGCTGGAGTCCGCCTCGTTGCACTGCAGGGCGATGCGGACGGCCATCTGGCCCATCGTGGCCCGGGGCAGGCTGTAGGAGCCGCCGAGCGTCTGCGACCCGAGCAGCACGTGGATGCCGAAGGCTCGTCCCTGGCGGACGAGGCGGTCGAGGATCAGCGACGCGTCCTGGGCGATCTTGTCGTCCTCGACGAAGATCTCCTGGAACTCGTCGATCAGCAGCAGGATCCGCGGCATCGGGTCGGGATGCCCGGTTTGGCGGAAGCCGGCCACGTTCTGCACCGAGAGCTCGCGGAACAGGTCGCCGCGGCGCTTGAGCTCGCGGTCGAGCTGCTCCATCACCGAGAGGCCGAACTCGCGCTCGCTCTCGATGGCGATCACGCGGGCGTGCGGCAGCGCGTAGTGGTCGTAGAGCTTGAACTCCACGCCTTTCTTGAAGTCGATGAGGTAGAACTGGATCTCGTTGGGGCTGTACTGCAGCGCCAGGCTGGTGATCATCGCGTGCATCAGCGTCGACTTGCCGGAGCCCGTCTTGCCGGCGATCAGCACGTGCTGGCTCGTGCCCTTGCCGAGCTTGAGGAACTGCAGCTTCTTGGCCCCGGCCGGGCCCAGCGGCGCCAGCACCTCCTCGGCGGTGCTCCCCTCCCACCACTGGTCGGCCGGCGGCGCCACGCGGTCGAAGGGCACGATCACCCGCTTGGCCGACTTGGCCGCCTTGCCGACCCGCTGGATGATCCTGGTGAACACGTCGTCGGGCGGCGCCTGCTCGACCGCCAGCGGCCACTTCGACCACTCCGGATCCTTCCACGTGTAGACGCCGTCCTTGAGCGTGAGCGTGGTGCAGTGCTGCTCGACGTCCGCCAGCGAGAAGCCCGACGGCATCTGCTGCGTCGGGTCGACGGAGAGCACGAGGTACACGCCGCACCGCGCCCCGGACGAGGCGATGCTGGCCAGCCTGCGGGCGCTGGTCTCGTTGAAGTTGGCCGGGAAGTTCGCCACCACCACGAAGCGGTAGGGCTCGGGCACCTCGGCGTCGGCGTTGTAGCCGCCGATCGACTCGTACTCGTTGCGCAGGTACTTCTGGATCACCACCTCCATCTGCTCGGTGATGTCGGCCAGCTTCTGCTCGATCAGCTGCGGCTCGGTCCAGATGCGGCTCGTGACGAGGAGCTCGTCGTAGTCGGCGAGGTGCATGAAGCCGGCGTACTGCTTGCCGAGCCCCAGGGGGTCGATGATCGTGAACCGGCTCTGGCCGGCGGGCAGGCCGGTGGCGATCCGCAGCATCAGGGCCTGCATCATCGCCGAGGCGGTTTCCTTCTCCTCGGCCGACGTCCTGATCATCAGCGACGCGGCCACCGGCCACGGCACGGTGGCGGGCTGCGTCCAGTCGACGGGGCCGAAGGCGTTGAGGTCCGGCACGCTCGACACGCCGCCGGGGATGCGTTCGAGCGACATGGCCAGGTGACCGAACGGCAACCCCGGGGGGGCGTCGACGGGCAGCGCCGTCGCGTCGTCTGCCAGATCCGACCAGCTCCGAAAAGCGGCTGCGTCGAGACGATGCGCCTCGGCCGCCACCGCCGCGGTGGACTCGCGGGCGGCCCTCCACGCGGCGGTCATCGTGGCCCAGTCGGCGTCGCGGGTGCGGGCCGCCGCCGCCAGCTTCTCGTCGCGGTCGCGCTCGATCCGCGCCACGTCGTCGCGCAGCGATTGCTCCAGCGCCACGATCCGCGGCGGATATGTGCCCTCGGCCTCGGCGAGCTGCGTCGTCACCTTGGCGGCCACCTTGGCGGCGACCTCCGTGCACTTGGCCTCGAGATCCTTGAGGGCCGCGTCGCGCTTCTCCGTCGCCGCCGCGAGCTTCGCGGCCAGCTGCGACTTACGGGCGGCGTCCTCGTCCCGCAATGCCGTCTCCAGGCGGACCTTCAGCTCCTTGGCGCGGGCGGCGATCCACGCCCGGGCTTCGGGCTCCGCGGCCCTGGCGCGGGCGGCGAGCCCGAGCAGGGCCTGCTGGCGGGCCACCAGGGAGGTGCGGATGCCGGCCTTGTTGCCGCTGAACAGGCCGCTGATGCCGCCGCCGAGCGCCTGCTTGGCGGCGGGGTCGTTGAGAATCTCCGCGGCCGCGGCCGCCGCCGCCGTCGCGGCGGCCACGATCCGCTCCACGGGGCCGCCCTGTCCGGGCAGGTCGGCGTCGACCGGCGGCCCGGATTCCTTGACGCCCCAGGCCGCGAGCTGCTTGGCCACGGCGGCCGCCTCCTTGTCGATCTGGACGAGGGCGGCCGCCAGCTTCTGCTCCATGGCCCGCGCCGCCTGCTGCGGCTCCTGGGCCTTGGCTTTGACCACCTCCTTGAAGCGAACCTGCTCGAAGTCCTCCTCCTCCTTGAGTTCAGCGACTGCCTCCTCGCAGGCCTTGGCGTAGTCCCGGCTCTTGGCCTTGCGGTGGTCGTCGATCTTCGCCTGCTCACCGGCCCGCCACTCGTCCGCCTTCCGCTTCAGTTCCTCGTGCGCCCGTCGGCTGGCCTCGATCTCGGCGGTCCGCGACCGGCGCGTCTCGATGAGACTCGACTCGGCCGCCTCCCGAATCTGCCGCGCGGCCGCATCGTACGCGGCGGCGATCGAAGCCTCCGCCTTGGAGCGGGCCGCCGCCGCCTGCCGCAGGATCTGCACCTGCTCCCGCAGCACGTCCGGATGGTATGCGGTGCGGGCGGCCGGCGTTGGAGTCGCGGTCTCGGCAGGCTGGGCGTGGGCGTCGTTCATGCTCACCCGGGGTCCTCTCGGCAGTGGCGGTGCGGGGCTGGAATGAAATGGGTCTGGAAGAAAGCGGGGCGGTGATGGGACGGGGCCGGCCGGATGCCGGCACCGGGACGGCTACATGCCGTCGGTGTCGCTCACGTCGCGGATCGCACGGTCGAGCACCTCTGCGAGGCGGCCCAGCGCGTCGAGGGTCTCCTTGACGCTCGGCGTGAGGGGCTCGACGGCCTCTTTATGAAAGGCCTTCGCCCGCACGTCGTGCCAGTCCGACGTCGCGGCATCCCACTTGAGATTCAACTGCTTCAACGCGTTGGCCAGCTTGGAAGCGCCGCTGGAGAGATCGCCCACCCTCATGTCGCGGCCTCCCCTGGCGAGGTCGGCGATCCCGGCGCGGTCGGCGGGGTGGCCGACTCGTCGAGCTGTCGCGTCATGGCCTGTCCACCGCCGGCGGCGGTCCCGGTCGCCTCGCCCGTGGGCGACGCGACGGTGCGATAGGCGTCAAGCGCCTTGAGCATCCGCTCCAGCTGCGCCATGGCCTTGGGGCAGTCGACGTCGATCACCTCGCGAAACCGCACCAGCCGCACGCAGGTCTCGCGAAACTGCTGCTGCACGACCGGCGTCCAGCGGCGGACCGCCTCCGCCTTCTGTTCGGCGCGGGCCAGCCGCTGCTTGGCCTTCTCGAGCGCCTTCTTCTCCTCGATGCACGAGGGCTGGTTGTTCCCGACCTTCTTGAACGCCTTGCAGTATTCGAGATCCTTGATGGCCTTGTTGACCAGTTCCTGCATCCGGCGGCACTCAGCCTTCCAGAACGCGGCCTGGTCGACGCAGATCCAGTCCACCGCACGCTGCCCCTGCATCTCGCACTCGGACAGGGCCTGACCCGTTTCGTGGGCGAAGGACGCGAAGGCCGCCTTGATGAAGGCCAGCGTGTCGACCGATTTGACGTCTGCCTGCGTGGACATGGGCGGGTGCGGACGGCGGTGCCGCTCAGCGCTGCTGGAGGTATTCCTCGACCCGCTCGGCCTTGCGGATCAGGTAGGGGACATATTCGCTCGTCGATTCCGCGAACCGCTTGAACGTGCTCAGCTGGGCCTCGAACTCCTCGGCGAACTTCTGCTGCTCCTGGTCGCGCCAGGTGGAGCTCAGGGCCGCGAGCTGCCGCTGCACCATCTGCATCTGGGCCACAACCTCGTCGCTGAACTTCCGCAGCGCGCCGGCGAAGCGACGAAGTTCGGCCGGATCGACGATCGCCTGTCCCATGATTGACTCCCCGTGCGAAGGCGCGAGCCGTGTCGGCCGCACCAGCATCTTAGCGGGAATCGCCCGCGACGTGGGCCTCACGGTGGGAGCTGCCGCGCCGCTGGGAATCGGGACCCCGGCGGCATACACTCCGCCACGCCGCCCGCCCGCGATCCGGAGAGCCCCCATGCAGCCCGCCGCCCCCACACGCCCCGGTCATGCCGCGCACGCCGCCGCCCACGCGTCCGTGGAGACCGCGATTGCCCCCTGCACCGGGTGGCACTGCAGCCACCTGTTTTATGCCTTTGACCGCCACCGGCTGGCGACGCTCTCGCCGGCGGCACGAACGGCGGGCGCGGCCGCCTTCGCCGCGGCCCTCGATCCGGGCGGGCCCGATTCGCCCACGCGGCTCCAGGCCTGGATCGTGCCGGGACACAAGGCGGATTTTGGGATCATGGCGCTCGATGCGGATCCGCTGCGCGTCGACGCGGTGCACCAGCGGCTCCTCGCCGGCCCGCTCGGCGAGGCCCTCGTGGCCACGTACTCGTTCGTAAGCCTCACGGAGGTGAGCGAATACGTGCCCACGGTGGAGCAGTATGCGGCACGGCTCGTGGCCGAGGGCGAGACGGTCGACGGCCCGTCATACAAGGCGAAGGTGCAGGGCTACGCCGCCCGCGAGCCGGCGATGCGGCAGGCCCGCCTCGAGCCCGAACTGCCGCCGTGGCCGAACGCCTGCTTCTATCCGATGAACAAGAAGCGGAAGGTCGGCGAAAACTGGTTCACACTCCCGTTCGCCGAACGCAGCCGGCTGATGGCCGAGCACGGTGCCTCGGGGATGAAGTTCGGCGGCCGCGTGACCCAGCTGATCACGGTGTCCGTGGGCCTCGACGACTGGGAGTGGGGGGTGACGCTCTGGGCCCGCCGCCCCGACTGGCTCAAGGAGATCGTCTACACGATGCGGTTCGACGAGGCGAGCGCCCGCTACGCGGAGTTCGGGCCATTCTACACCGGCTACGTGGCCACCGCGGAGCGGATCCTCGCTCACTGCGGCGTGGTGGGCTGAGCCTCCTGACCGACCGCCGAGAGCACCAGTTCGACCGGGGTGCCACGCGGCGGGATGCGTTCGGCGAACGCCTCGAACATCAGTTCCTCGTTGGCCTGCGAGCTCTCGATCGGCAGGTCGAGGGTGGCGGTCGGGAAGTTCGACACGCAGATCAGGTCGCCGCCGTCGGCCTGGTAATACTCCTGGCCGTCGGCCGGGTCTCGCCAGAAACTGCTCCCCGCGAACACCCAGTCGGCGGCGAGCGGGCCCTTGGTCTGTGCGTTCCGCACCAGGTCGCGTGCCGGCCGCTCGACAGCGCGACCAGCGGCATCCCGCCAGCGGACCAGCACCCGCACTCCCGGACCGTGGGCGGCCGCGTACTCCGGATCAAAGGACACGGGCCGCCCCGGCTCGAGGCCGATCGCCAGCAGCGCGGCATGCACGGTTCGCGCCGACGCCGACGTGGCGACGATGGCCTCGTGCTCCTTCGTCTGCCGAGGGCAGGCGAACACTTCGATCGGGCCGCGATCGAGCGCGATCGCGCCGCCGACGATCACCTCGCGCCGCGCCGGATCGACCCAGACATCCTCGGCGGCGGAGAGCCGCGTCAGGTCGGGGTGCGGATCGACCGCGGCCGTCGAACTCGGCGCCGGGTCGGCGGCGCGGCCGGATGGCCCCATCGCGAAGGCCGCCCACATGGTGGTGCAGGCGAGCAAGAACGGCCGCATGGTGGTGTTCCGGGAGCGCTGTCGGGCGGTGGTTCGCCGCCCCGGACTCCGATACCATACTCGACCGCACGACACACCGTCGCCGTGGCTCCGCGGTGCGGGCGGTCGACGGCGCGGAATGATCTCCGGCACGAGGAGCGAGCATGGAAAGTCTGACGGCACACGACGGTCGGCGGACCGGCGGCAGAACGCGCGGTTCGGGGCGATCGGGCCGGAACGCACCGCAGGCTCCCGGGCCGGCGGCCGCCGCCGGTGACGATCGCAGCGAGTCGGCGCAGGACATCGCTCCGGTGGAGCCGCGCCGCGTGTCGGCCCGCGCTGCGGCGACGACGATCTCGCGGCTGGCCGCCAATGCGGCCACGCTCGACGGCTGCACGCGACTCCGCCGGCTGGCCGGCCTCGTGCGCAAAGACGGTCGCAATGCCCGGCAGATGGCGTATCTCGAGTCGGCGATCGGCACGTGCCTCGACGAGGCGGCCGCGGCGTCATCGAGCGACGAGCGGTGGACGGCCTGCGAGGCGGCGACATGGGCCCTGGCCTGGATGGCGAGGACGAAGCGGGCCGGGGGATCCGCCGGCGGCCTGCTGGAGCGGCTGGTCGGACAGGCCCGGGCCGCCCAGGCACTGCTCGCGACGGGCGACTCGCAGCCGACCCGGTTCATCCTCGTGCTTGCCAGCCTGTTCGCCGACGTGGAGGCCTGCCGGTGCCTCGAGGCCGGCGCGGCGGCCACGCTCGCCGCCGATCTCGAGCGGCTGGTCTCGCCCGCGGGTGTGCCGAGCCTCAACGGCTCGTCCGCGATCGTCGATCGGGTGGTGCGGTGGACGGCGGCTCGGGAAATCGCGCGGCGGTCCGGCGAGGCGGCCTGGTCCGCGGCGAGCGAGCGGTCGTGGCGGAAGGCGGCCGGCACCGCGGTGCGGCTGCTCGGTGGTCGCGGTCGAGCCCTGGCGGCCGCAGGCAGGATGCCCGAGGCCTGGACGGCTCGGCTGCTCGACGCGGTCGAGGCTGGCGGCGGGCGGCGGGGCCGCACGGCCCGCACGCTTCGCCGTCGTCGTGGGCCGCGCGATCGTCGCCGGCTGATGGACCGCGACCTGCACGACGCCGCGTCGGGCATCGCGATCCTCCGCAGCGGCTGGGATCATCGCAGCGTGCGGCTCATGCTGGATTACCGTCATCCCGTGCCCCGGCTGGAGATCGCGGTGGCCGATCGGCTGCTCGTCGACGGCCCGTGGCAGTGGGAGGCCTGGGCCGACGGCCGCAGCCTCGAACCGGAGGCACGCTGGGAGGTGGCCTGCTTCGAATCGGATCGCAAGGCGACATTCCTGGAGATCACCGCACCGCTCGGCGACGGTCGGCGAATCGAGCGGCAGGTCGTGATGCTGCCGCGGGAGAGGGTGGTGCTGCTGGCGGATGCCATCACCGCGGGCACGGGCGGGGCGGGATCGCTCCGCTACCGGGGCATGCTGCCGCTGGCGGCATCCCTCGATGCGGAGCCGTCCGTCGAGCATCGCGAGCTGGTGGTGAAGGACGTGCACCCGCGGATGCTCGCGCTGCCGTTGGCGTTGGGGGAATGGCGGACGCAGGCGGCCGCCGGCAGCTTCGTGGGTGAGCCCGGCACCCTGACGCTCGCGCAGGACGGTGCGCACCGTCTCTACGCCCCGCTATGGCTCGACTGCGACGCCCGCCGCGTCGGCCGCCCGCTCACGTGGCGGCAGCTCACGGTCGCCGACAGCCGCATCATCCTGCCGCGGCACCAGGCGGTCGGATACCGCGTGCAGTGCGGCCTGGAGCAATGGCTGCTGTATCGTGCGCTCGACGCCGCCCGCAACCGCACCGTGCTCGGCTGCAACGTGTCGTGCGAGTTTCTCGTCGGCCGGGTGCGGAAGAGCGGCGAGATCGCCCGCACCCTCGAGATCCAGTGACGCCGCCGCCGTGGACGACTCGCTTCGCCGCCGGATCACGGAGAATGTCGCGTCCATCCGGGACCGGATCGCCGCCGCCTGCGGCAGGGCGGGTCGGCCACCGGGCTCCGTGCGGCTCGTCGCGGTGACCAAGTATGTCGACGCCGCCGTCACCCGGCTGATCGCCGATGCCGGGTGCGACGACCTGGCCGAGAGCCGGCCCCAGCAACTCTGGGCGAAGGCCGTCACGCTGGCCGACCGGGCGATTCCGGTGCGGTGGCATCTCGTGGGCCACCTGCAACGGAACAAGGTCCGGCGAACCCTGCCGTACCTCGGCCTGCTGCAGACGCTCGACAGTCGCCGGCTGCTCGACGTCGTGGAGGGTGAGGCCGCGGCGGCGTCGCGTCCCTGCGAGGTGCTGGTCGAGGTGAATCTCGCCGGTGATCCGGGTCGGTCGGGCGCGATGATCGCCGACGTGCCGGGCCTCGTCGCGGCGGCCCTGGAGGCGCCTCACCTGCGGCTCCGCGGGCTGATGGGCATGGCCGGCCATCCCGATTCGCCGGCCGCAGACCCGCGCGGCGATTTCGCGCGGCTCCGGGAACTCCGTGACCGGCTGGTCGATGTGGCGCCGGTGGAGGCCCTTGCCGAGCTCTCGATGGGCATGACGGGTGACTTCGAGCAGGCGATCCTCGAGGGGGCGACGCTGGTGAGGATCGGCTCGGCGCTCGTGGAGGGTACGGACTGGCCGGCGGCCTGACCCCACACCGGGAACGGGGGTCGTGCTACAGTGGGGGGTGCTCCTCGAGTCCGCGTCATGCCTTCCGTCATTCCTGCCGCCGATCTCCGCCTGCTGGTGGGTCGGATCGCCGACCACCCGCTGTTCGCCGAGGCGCCCCGGCATCGGCACCTGCTCCGCTACCTCGCCGATCATGCGATCGCCACGGGCGGCGAGGACGTGACCCTGCGGCGGATCGAGGCGGACGTGCTGACGACGTCGGCGGGGGTGCCACGGACGCCGCCGATCTCGCCGCGGGCGCTCGTGGCCGACGTGCGCCTCAAGCTCGATCGCTACGCGGCGTCGGCCGGCCATGGCGACAGCCTGCGGCTCTCGATCGACCCCGGCGAATGCCGGCTGCGGATCACGCGTCGGACGCCGTCTCCGCCCGGGCTCGTCTCCGACACCCCGCCGCAGCACCCGACCCTCGTGGTCGTGGATTTCGACGCCGAGCCGGCTGCGGAGCGGTTTGTCGGGCCGCTGGCCGAGGCCATCGGCCACAGCCTTGGCGACCTCGCCGGGATGGCCGTGGTCAGGCAGTCTCGCCGCACGCTCTGGGACCGGGGGCTGGCGGTGGAGCAGGCGGCTGCTGCATGGCAGGCCGTCGCCTGCGTCCACGGCATGGCCCTGCTGCTCCCGGGCGAGGAGGCAGGGGCGTGGCTCGGGGCCTCGGTGCGGCTGCTCGGCCCCGCCGGCAATCTGGTGTGGACGTTGTGGTGCGAGGAGCCGGTCGGGGATGACGACGGCGTGGCCGCCGTGGCGGCGATCGGCGACGCCGCCGCGCGATTCGTGGTCGATGCGACGTCCGCGGCGACCCGGGCAGGCTGACGGTTCTCTCAGTCGAACCGCACTTCGACGATCTCGAGCTTCATCGTCCCCGCCGGCACCTGGATGGCGACCTTCTCGCCCACCTTCCGGCCGAGCAGGCCCTGGGCCAGCGGGCTGGCGACGTTGATCCGTCCGGCGTCGAAGTCCTCCTCGCCGGCGCCCACCAGCACGTACACCTCCTCGTCGCCGAACGTGAGGTCCTTCACCACCACGGTGGCCCCGAACACCACCTCGTCGGTGGCCTCCTTGGCCCGCTCCACGATCACCGCCCGGGCGAGCTTGTCGCGAAGCAGGTTGATCTTGGCCTGGAGCATGCCCTGGCTCTCGCGGGCCCCGTGGTATTCGGCATTCTCGCTGAGATCCCCCTCGCTGCGGGCCGCGGCGACGCGGGCGGCGATCTTCGGCATCTCCACGATCTCCATCTGCTCCACCTCGGCCTTGAGCTTGTCGTAGCCGGCGCGGGTCATCGGAATGCGGTCGGACATGGAAACCTCCTCATGAATCCCGCGGTCCACGGCCGGGACCGCGGCGACGACGTCGTCAGCCCGAGGTGATGGATTCGGGCAGGTAGAGCAGTCGGCCGCAGCTCCGGCAGGCGATCACCCGGCCGAGCATCACGTCAGACTGCATGTTGCCGGTCAACTGCTGATGGCAACCACCGCACGTCTGGCCGTCGACCGCCGCCATGCCGTCGGCCCCCTTCTGCTTGACGACGCGGTCGTATCGTTCACGGACGTCGTCGCCGAGTTCCTTTTCGGCCGCCGTCACGTCGGTCCTCACGCGGGCGACCTCCGCCTCGAGGCGGCCGGTCTCCTCGCGGACCTTGGCCTCGGCGGCGGCCAGCAGCCGCTTCGCCTCCGCGATCTCCCCGTCGGCGACGGGCACCGCCGGCTTCAGGGCGTCGATCCGCTCGAGGGCCTCGAGGATCTCGTCCTCCAGCACCTTGGTGGCCATCCGATCGGCGGCGATCTGGTCGCGGAGCAGCTGATACTCCCGATTCGTCTTGCAGGCGTTGAGCTTGGCCTCGAGATCGGCGATCTTCGCCTCCGCCGTCTTGAGCTGCAGCTGCTTCTGGTCCGCGGCGAGCTTGGCGTGTTTCACCGCGTCGAGCGCCGCAGCCCTGCGGGCCTCGGCCGCCTGCACCTGCTTTGTGCGCGCGGCGACGCCGCGCGGACCCGCGGCGAGCTGCTCCGCAAGGTCGGCCAGTTGTCGATGCATGCGATGCAGCGTGCGGAGCGTGGCGGCGGCGAGGGCGACGGTCATGCGACGGGTTCCAGCCAGAGGGCGACGGCAGGACGGGGACGAGCGGGCGGAGCGGCCCGCGGCGGGAGTTTACCAGACGGGGGGGCGTGAAAAAGCGAGGGCCGGGCGGCCCTGAGCCGCCCGGCCCTCCATGACTCACCGTGCAGGACGGGTCAGCCCGCCGAGTGCTCCATGAAGTTTTCCAGCTGCCGCGACCGCACGGGGTGCTGCAGCTTCTTCACGGCCTTGGCCTCGATCTGACGCACCCGCTCGCGGGTGACGCGGAAGATCCGCCCCACTTCCTCGAGGGTGTAGGTGTAGCCGTCCGTCAGGCCGTAGCGGAGGCGGATGATCTCCCGCTCGCGGTACGTGAGCGTCTTGAGGAGCGACTCGATCTTGTCGCGGAGCAGGCCGTGCGTCGTCGACGCGGTGGGGCTGGCCACGCCCACGTCCTCGACGAACTCGCTGAAGCTCGCATCCTCGCTCTCGCCGACGGGGCGATCGAGGCTCATCGGCTGCCGGCCCATCTCCAGCACCCGCCGCGCCTCCTCCAGCGGCACGTCGGCGGCGGCGGCGATCTCCTCGGGCGAGGGCTCCCGGCCCAGTTCGTGGAGCAGCTTCTTCGCCATGGTCCGCAGCTTCGAGAGCACGTCGATCATGTGCACCGGGATGCGGATGGTGCGGGCCTGGTCGGCGATCGCGCGGGTGATCGCCTGCCGGATCCACCAGGTGGCGTACGTCGAGAACTTGAAGCCGCGGCGGTACTCGTACTTGTCGACCGCCCGCATCAGCCCGGTGTTTCCCTCCTGGATCAGGTCGAGGAACGAGAGCCCGCGGTTGCGGTACTTCTTCGCGATCGACACCACGAGCCGCAGGTTGGAAGCCGAGAGATTCCGCTTGGCGGCCTCGTATTCGACCCGCAGCTTCTCGAGCATCTCGACCCGCGTGCGGAGCGAGCGCGGGCTCTCGAGCGTGGTGAGCATCAGGTCGCGGAGTTCCTTCCGCATGTCGGCCCGGTCGTCGCAGGCCAGCGATCCGGCCTTCATGGCCCGCAGGTCGGCCTGCAGCCGGTCCATCCGTGCCGACATCCCGCGGAGGATCTTGACCAGCGGCTGCACCCGCCTGGTGCGCAGGCTCAGTTCCTCGACGAGATGCAGCGACTTCGCCCGGAGGCGGCGGAAACGCAGCCGCGCCGTGCGGGCATCCGCCGGCGTGGTCCGCGTGCTGATCAGGCTGCGGAACGCCTCCCGGCTCTCGCCCATCAGGTGGTCGAGGGTGGCCAGGTTGTGCGGCATCCGCGCCTGGATCTGCTCCTTGGTGAGCCGTTCCGTGAGCGACACCTTGATGGTGCGGTCGAACGGGAGCCGGCCTTCGTGCACCTTGCGGAGCGTGTCGACGGTGGCCTGGAGCGAGTAGGCGCAGCCGAGGATCGCCCGCCGAAACCGCTTGCGGGTGACCTCGATCCGCTTGGCGAGCGAGATCTCCTCGCGTCGGGAGAGGAGCGGAATCTCCGCCATCTGCGCCAGATACATGCGGATCGGGTCGTTTGCCGCATTGGACGGCGGCGTCGTGATCGCCTCCTCGCGACGCGGCCGGGCGGCCGGCGCGGCCGCGGCGACGGGCGGGGCTGCGGTCTCGTCGGCGGACCGCGGGTCGGGCGGCGAGTCGACGAGCTCGATGCCCTGTTCCTCGAGGGCCACCAGGAGCGTGTCGATCTTCTCGGGGTCCACGGCCTCGTCGGGCAGGTAGGCATTGACCTGATCGAAGGTCAGATAGCCCAGCTCACGGCCGAGCGTGATGAGCTGCGAGAGTTCGGCGTCGCCATGGGGCGCCGCCGCCGGCTGCCGCAGGCCGAAGTCGGACGGGTTCATACGATTGGTCATGCGTCGGTTCTCCTTCACCATCCTATCCCGCTCGCCGGCCGCCCCCCGACCCGGCGGCGGAGAGGCCGGCGGATCGACTGCGGCGACGAGTTGGACGCCCTCACCCCTCCTTGGGTTCGGATGCGTCCTGTGCGTGTCAGGGCCCGCCGGTGTCCGTCATCCCCTGGGCGGCCCGCCGCTCGGCGAGCAGCCGCTCGAGGATCTCGGTCTCGCTCCCGGAGTCGAGCCTGTTGGTCTTGAGCGCGCGGGCCGAGGCGAGCGCCTGCCGGTCGGCGGACCGGCGTCGCAGGGCCTCGGTGAAGTGGCCGACCCGTTCCTGCGGGTCGAGCGTGCCGCGGGCCGCGGCCGCCTCGTCGACGGCGACGAGCAGGCTCTGCACCGCGGGATCGGGGATCTCCAGCAGCAGGTCCGACAGGGCCACGTCGCGGCCGGCATCGTGCAGCCGCCGGGCGGTCTCGATGATCGACCGGCAGGCCGGCGTCTCGACGTCGGTGGACGTCACCTCGCGGACGACCAGGCCGACGCTGCCGGGAACGCCCACGAGCACCTCGAGCACCTCGCGATCCCAGGCGGGCAGCCGGCCGGGATGCCGGGTGCCCTGCTCGGCGGCCGGGGCCACCGCTCGGGCGGTCGGGCCCCGGAGGTCCAGCAGCCGAGACCGGAGGAGGTCGCGGGAGAGCCCGAACCGACGGGAGAGCCTGCCCAGCACCTGATCCTCGCGGAGCCGCTGCTGGGTGGCGACCAGCGACGAGCGACCAGCCGCAGCCGCGAGGGCCTTGAGGACGCTCTCCACCGAGGCCAAGGCGGCATCGTCGCCCGCGTCCGGGGCGAGGCTCGCGAGCACCTCGTCCATCCGATAGTCGAGCGGATCGCAGGCATCCGCGACAAGGGACTCGAAGGCATCCCGGCCCTGCGCGACGAGCAGGTCACAGGGATCGACGCCCGAGGGCATGCGGGCGATCCGCACGTCGACCGGCTCTGCCAGCAGCACCTCGAGCACCTCGTTGGCGCGTCGCCGCCCGGCGTCGTCGCCATCGAGCACGAGCACGATCCGGTCGACGTACCGGCGCAGGAGCTTGACGTGTCGCTCGCCAAGGGCCGTGCCGAGCACCGCCACCACGTCGTCGACGCCCGCCTGGCGGGCCGCGAGGCAATCGGTGTAGCCCTCGACCACGATCGCCCGCCGCGATGCCGTCATCGCCTCGCGGGCGGTGTCGAGGCCGTAGAGCATCGAACTCTTGGAAAACAGCGGCGTTTCGGGGGAGTTGATGTATTTGGCGGAGTCGGGCCGATCGCCCGGCAGCACCCGGCCGCCGAAGGCCACGCACCGGCCCTGTGGATCACGAATCGGAAAGATGATGCGGCCGCGGAAGCGGTCGTAGTGCCCGGAGCGGTCCTCGCGTTCAACGACGAGGCCGGCCTTCACGAGGTCGTCACGGCCGATGCCCGCGCCACTCGCCTGCCGCAGCAGCCAGTCCCAGGCCGGCGGGGCGAAGCCGAGTTGGAAGCGGTCGATGGTGGCGTGGGTCAGGCCGCGGGACAGGAGGTAGTCGCGCGCCGGGACCGCCTCCGCGGCGGACCGCAGGCAATCACGGAAGCGGTCGGCCGCCCAGGCCATCACCGACCGCAGGGTCGCCTTGTCGTCGGCGGGCAGTCCGCCCCGCCCCCGGGGAAGCGTGATACCGGCGCGGTCGGCGAGTTGCTCGAGCGCCTCCCGAAACTCCACCTTCTCCATGCGCATCACGAAGGAGAAGACGTCGCCGCCCACGTCGCACACCCAGCACCGGTAGGTTTGGCGATCCGGGTTGACCTGCAGGCTGGGCCGGGAGTCGTCGTGCCACGGGCAGATGCCGGTCATGGCCTTGCCCTGGCGTCGCAGGGCGATGTACGACCCCACGACGTCGATGATGTCGACCGCCTCCCGGATCCGCTCCTTGATGTCGTCGCGGGGCGGCGGAGTGGTGGGGGACAGGGGCACGAGTGAACCTCGGCACGACGACGGAAACACGTACGGAACCACGGCGGATCAACCGCCGCATCACGTCACCGCGAGGTGACCGTCGCAATCTATGCGTGGCAAAAAAACGGGTCAACGCCAGGAATCGCCCCCGTAGCCGCTCCATCTTGCCGCGTTGCCGCGCGCAGCGGTGCCGTGAGGCCTCGCGTCACGGCCGTTTCGGCGGTCTGCGGAAGCGGGGGTCTTTCTTGCTGCCGCGTGAGAGCACGTAGGCGACGAGGTCAAGCACCTCGTCCTCGTTGAGTTGATCGAGGAGGCCGGCAGGCATGAGCGATGTCGGGGACTGGCTGATCGACTCGATCGTCGACCGGTCGACGGTCACGGTCTTCGTGGCGTCTTCAGGATCGGTGACCAGGACGACGCGCTCGGCCGTGTCGGCGATCACCCGGCCCGTGATCACGCGGCCGTCGTCCGTCTGCACGACGGTGGCGCGATACTGGTCGGAAACGACGCGACTCGGCTCGACGAGCGCCTCGACCACGTCCCGAACCTGAAATCGTCCCCCGGCCTGCGTGAGGTCGGGGCCGGTGGAGCCGCCATCGCCGCCGAACCGATGGCAGACGATGCAGCGGGCGGCGGCAAACGTCCGCCGACCATGGTCGAAGTCGCGTGTGCCGGCCGCGAGCCCCTCCTCGGCCGCCGCCAGCACGTCGCTGGTCGACCAGATGCGGCCCGGCCCCTCGGGGCGGGGCAGCGGCGGGGGCACGTAGGGCGTGCGGATCCCGTTGGCCTCGAGGGCGAGCCGCTCCGTGTCCGACAGCCCGGCCAGGCTCTCGGTCTCGATGGCGGTGAGAAACTTCTGGAAACTGTTGCCGCCGGCCCAGTCGCGGGTCCGCCGAAACCACGCCAGGTACGCGCGGCGGGTTTCGTCGGTCCAATGCTCAGGCTCGGTCACCGTCCGCAATGCGTACGCGTAATGGACCTGGATGAGATCGGAGCGTTGCTCCAGGGCCGCCCGCACGGCCGAGCCATAGTCGGCATTCCGCTCCACGAGGCGCCGCAGGTCGTCCTCGTCGGGCGCCAGGTTCGTGCGGTCGGCCGAGGAGGTCGGCGACTCCAGCAGATCCACGAGCTGCGGCACGATGCCGGGCGCCCGTAGCGCGACGAGCAGGCTCGCCAGTTCGCGATCAAGGTCGAAGCAGCCCGAGGGAAAGAAGGGGGCGATCCGGCCGGCGATCGCGGCCTTGACGTCTGCCGGAGGCTCACCGAGCCGCACGATCGCGAGTTCGCAGGCCCGGGCCAGGTCGATCCGGCCGGCGTCGTCGAGGGCTGCCGCGTCGATGGTGTCGAGCGCGGCCCACACGGCGGGCTGGTCGGCCGGCTCCCCCTGCCGGGCCACGGCGATGGCGGCGGTGATCCGGCCGAGCGGCTCGGGGGACGCCAGCGCCGCGTCCCGCCAGCCTGCGAGCGGCAGGTGCTCGAGCGCCACGCGGGCGGCGTAGCGGATGAAGCGGTCCGGGTGGCCGAGGTGACGCAGCGCCGTGGCGGCCGCATCATCGCGGGGCGCTCCCGCTGCATGCAGCGCCTCGAGCCCGCGGCGAACCTCCCGCTCCGCCGCGCTGCGCGGGTCGTGGGCGTCGACCGTCTCCGTCGATTCGTCGCCCGCATACCGCACGCGAAACAGTTCACTGCCGCTGCCCCGGCCGCCGACGGCGAAATACAGGCAGCCGTCGCGACCCACGACCGCATCCGTGAGCGGCAACGCCGCCCGCGAGACGAACTCCTCCGCGGTGCCGGCGTAGGTCGATCCGCTCGGCTCGACGTGGATCGCGTACATGGTGCCGAACGTCCAGTCGCACGCGAACAACGCCCGCTGATAGCGGGCCGGAAACCGCGTGCCGTAGCCGAACGTCACGCCGACGGGCGAGCCCGGGCCGATCTCGACGAGCGGCGGCAGGCTGTCCGGAAACGCCGCTGGCCACTTGCCGCTGCCACTCCGCCAGCCGAGTTCGCTGCCACTCGTGGCATGATTGATCCGGGTGGGGCGATACCAGGGCGTGCCGAAATCCCACTCCATGTCGGCGTCGTAGACGAACAGTTCGCCGTCCGCATTGAAGGCCATGTCGTACGGATTGCGGTAGCCGGCCGACCAGACCTCCCACGCGCGTCCGTGCGGATCGGTGCTGACCACGAACCCGCCCGGGGCAAGGATGCCGACGGCATGACCGTTCGCATCCCACATCCGGGGAATGATCTGGTCCTCGTCCCAGTTGGCCGGCAACCGGCTGGCGGCGGCCTCCGGCAGCCGGACGCGCCGCTGGTCGGATCGAACACCCCCCATGGTCTGGGGCGGCGTCACATCGACGACCTCGAACGGGAGCGTGGTGTGGTTGCCGCAGAGCACGAACAGCCGCGTGCCGTCGGGCGAGAGCACCACCGCGTGGGGGCCGTGCTCGCCGCCCCCGTCGAACACCCGCAGCTTCTCGACGCGATCGGGCATGTCGTCGGCATCGGAGTCGTCAACGCGGTACAGGCCGCTGCCCGGACCGCCGTTGCAGACGACGTACAGCGCGTCGAACGCCCAGAGCATTCCCTGCGCGGACGACAGCGGCACCGGCACCCGCTCCACCTTCGTGGCCGCCGAGCCGTCGGCCGGGGCCGGCGTGATCCGCACGAGCCCCTTGTCGCCCTGATCGCTGGCGAAGATGCGTCCAGCCGGATCCGTTGCCAGGCAGACCCACGACCCGAGTTCGTCACGGGGTACGGAGAAGATCCGCTCGACCACGAATCCCCGCGGCACGGTGAAGGGCGGTGACTCCCCGCCGCTCCCCGCCGTTCGGCTCGTTGTCGGGTCAGCGGTCTGGCCGGAGGGCTGGCCTGCTGCGGGACCCTCCGCCGACCGCTCGGCGCGGTGCTCCACGGGCATGGGCACGACGCCCTGCTCCCACCGATCGACCTCCGCGGCGTGGCAGGCGGCTGTCAGGCACCCGAGCATCGCTGCCAACGCTGCAACGGAGCGCATCCAAGGCATCGCCGGCACACCGTGTGGGTTGCGTCGCACCTGCTCACCCGAGGAGGCGGTCGACGCTCTCCAGCAGCCGATCCATGGCGAACGGCTTGCGGATGTAGTCGTCGACGCCGAGCATCTCGGCGTAGGCCTTGTGACGCGTGCCTTCATTGGCGGTGATCATGATCACCCGGATCGGGTCCGGCCGGGTGCGGCGGAGCTTTTCCAGCACCAGAAATCCGCTCCGCTTCGGCATCATCATGTCGAGGATCACGAGGTCGGGATTTTCGTTCTCAGCGAGCACCAGGCCCTGGTTGCCGTCGCGGGCCACGAGCGTCGCGTAGCCGCGGGATTCCAGCACCGTCCGCATCGACTCCACGATTTCGGCGTCATCGTCGACCAGGAGAATCCGCTTTCCATCGACGGTCGACTCCCGCCCCGCTGCGGGCTGCGTCGCGGCGTCAGAACTCGCCCGGATGGCCTTCTTGGCTGCCTTTTTACCTGGCATGGATCACACTCCGGGGGCTGACGAACACTGCGACGATCCGCGTGGTCTGGAATCGTATCACGGCGTCGATGGCCCGGCCAACGCACCGTGTGCAGGTCGCGGTCCGCCGAGGCAGCAGGCCGCCGCCACGAGTCCGACGGCGGCGCCGCAGGCCACGTCACTCGGGTAGTGGGCGGAGGTCGCCACACGCTGCAACGCCGTGGCGAATGCCAGAAACGCGAACAGCGGCCAGCCATGCGGGTAGCGCCAGGTCAGGGCGGCCGCCAGTCCGGCCGCCACGGCCGAATGCCCGGACGGAAAGCTCATCAGGTCATTGAGGTGCGGGTTGGCGACTGCGAGCGATTCGTCGCCGAAGGTGCCCAGCCACGTGCCCACAGCGGCCAGATCGGCGGCCCGCGGCCTGACCCGCTCGACGGCCACCTTGATGACGTCGGCTGTCAGGCCCCCGAGATAGGTGGCGACCACCATCCGGGCAAAGGCCCGCTCGCTGGGACCGAACCGACCGGGCAGGGGAAACCCCACGCCGCGGTCGAGCGTCACCACTGCGACGAGGCCGATCGCCGCGCCAAGCGAATGACCGGAGATCTCGAGCAGGTTGATCAGCCGACCGATCTCGCCCGGCACACGGTGCGTCTTGAACCACTCGGCAACGGGAAGATCGATGGCGAGAGCCACGGCTCCGGCGGCCACAAGGGCGGTGGCGATGGCAAGCAAGGCCGACTGAAAGGAACTCAGCCGGAAGGAACTCGTCGGGGCCGACGGAATGCGGTATGACACGCTCATTCCGGAAGTGTTGCACACCGCCACCATGCCGGTCGAGAGGGTTTTAGCCTCGCGTCATTTGCCGGACAACCGCGCCGGACAACCGCGCCGGACAACCGCGCCGGACAACCGCGCCGCACAACCGCGCCGCACAACCGCGCCGGACGACCGCACCAGCTTCAGCCGGCTGCAGGGGATCAGTGCCGCAGGCTGCGGTCGAGCAGCCGGTAGTTGATGGCCTCGCTCACGTGGCTGCACGAAATCACCTGTGCGGCGTCAAGATCGGCGACGGTGCGGGCCACGCGCAGCACCTTGTCGTGGGCCCGCGCGGAGAGGCCGAGGTCGGCGACGGCCGCCCGCAGCAGCTCGCTCGCCGGCGGCTCCATCCGGCAGTGCTCGCGAATCTCGCGGCTTGTCATCCGTGCGTTGCAGCGTGGTCCGCGGGACGTGCCGTCGCCGAAGCGGGCCGCCTGCAGCCGGCGGGCTTCGAGCACGGCCTCGCGCATCTGGCTGCTCGACGTGCCGGCCCGCGCCGACGAGAGCTCGCGAAAGGGCACCGCCGGCACCTCGAGGTGGATGTCGATGCGGTCGAGGAGCGGCCCGGAGATCTTGCCCATGTATTTTTCCACCTGGGGTCCCGTGCATTGGCAGGCGCGTCGCGGGTCGCCGCGGTAACCGCACGGGCAGGGGTTGAGCGCCGCCACGAGCACGAAATCTGCCGGGAAACGCGTGGTCGACTTGGCACGGCTGATGGTGACGAACCCGTCTTCGAGCGGCTGACGCATCACCTCGAGGGTGCGGCGCTGGAACTCCGGAAGTTCGTCGAGAAACAGCACGCCGTTGTGGGCCAGCGAGATCTCGCCCGGCATGGGGATCGAACGGCCGCCCACGAGCCCGGCCTCGCTGATCGTGTGATGCGGGGCGCGGAACGGCCGCACCGCCATCAGGGGCTGCCCGGCCTGCATGAGCCCCAGGGCGCTGTAGATCCGCGTGGTTTCGATCGACTCGGCAGCCGAGAGCGGCGGCAGGATGGTTGGAATCCGCTTGGCGAGCATCGTCTTGCCGCCGCCGGGCGGGCCCACCATCGCAATGTTGTGCCCACCGGCGGCAGCCACGCAGATCGCCCTCTTGGCAGCCTCCTGGCCCCGGACGTCGGCAAAGTCGACGTCGTAGCTGGCGAACCGGTCGAACCACTCGTCGACGCGGGCGGGGGCGGGCGGTATCTCCAACTCGCCCGCGAAAAACCTCACCGCCTCGGCGAGGTTCAAGACAGGAATCACCTCGATGTCCTGCACGACGGCCGCCTCGGTGGCGCTGGCGGCGGGCACGACGACTCCGCGCAGCGGCCGCTCGCCGGCAGCCTGGTCGCGACGTTGACGGGCTGCCGCCATGGCGATCGAGAGCGCGCCGCGGGCGGGCCGCGTGGAACCCTCGAGCGAGAGTTCTCCGACGACGGCATAGTCGGCGAGACGCTCCGTCGACACCTGCCCGCTGCCCGCCAGGATGCCGAGCGTGATCGGAAGATCGAACGTCGCCGCCTGCTTGGGCAGCTCGGCCGGTGCCAGGTTGACCACGATCCGCTCGTTGGGACGGCTGAATCCCGAGTTGACCATCGCCCGTGCCACCCGGTGCGTGCTCTCGCGAATCGCGGCGTCGGGCATGCCCACCAGGACCGTGGCCGGGAGGGCCCCTCCGGAAACGTCGACCTCCACGTCGACAGGTACGGCCTCGATGCCGAACAATGAGAAGGTCTGGAGTTTGGCAAGCATCGGCATCGCCTCCATGGACACGTGATGGGCCGCGTGGTGAACTGGATGCCAAGGAGTGTACAGACGTATATGCATGTGTCAAGTGGCTTCGTGATGAGGCTGGCCTCGGCACTGCCGGTGGTGCTCGCGGTGGCGGCAACCAGCCGTGGCGACGAGGGCATGTGGCTGTTTTCCGCCCCGCCTCTCGACCGCATCGAGCGGCAGCACGGGGTCCGTCTCGACGCCGCCTGGCTCACGCATCTCCGGCACGCCAGCGTGCGATTCAGTTCGGGCGGATCGGGCAGTTTCGTGTCGCCCGATGGGCTGGTGCTCACCAACCACCACGTGGGGGCCGACGCCATCCAGAAACTGGGGTCGGCTGCCGACGACCTGCTGCGTGCGGGGTTCATGGCGGCGACGCGTGCCGCAGAGCGGAAGTGCCACGACCTCGAGCTCAACGTGCTGGTGTCGATCGAGGATGTGACGCGGCGGGTCGAGTCGGCGGTGCCCGCCGGTCTCGGACCCGAGGCGGCGTTCGCCGCCCGCCGCGCGGAAATGGCGACGATCGAGCAGGAATCGCTGTCGGCCACGGGGCTGCGGAGCGACGTGGTGACGCTCTATCACGGAGGCGCCTACCACCTCTACCGTTCGAAGCGGTACACGGACGTGCGGCTGGTGTTCGCGCCCGAGCAGCAGATCGCGTTCTTCGGCGGCGATGCCGACAACTTCGAGTTTCCTCGATACAACCTCGACGTCTGCCTGTTTCGCGTCTACGAGGACGGCCGGCCGGTCAGGGTCGAGCATCATCTGCGATGCGCCGCCGCGTCGGTGGCCGATGGCGAGTTGATCTTCGTCTCGGGCCATCCCGGGCATACCGACCGGGCGGCGACCGTGGCGGAACTCGTCTCGCTGCGGGATCGGCGGCTGCCGCTCGATCTCCGGATGCTCAACCGTCTCGAGGTGGCGGTCGGTGCGTATGCCGCGCAGGGGCCGGAGGAACGTCGCCAGGCGACTCAGGACCTGCGCGGCGTGGAGAACGGCCGCAAGGCGCGATCCGGCGTGCTGGCCGGGCTGCTCGATCCGCGGATCATGGCGGCCAAGCGGGACGCCGAGCGTGTCCTGCGGTCGCAGCTCGTTGAGCGGGATGAGGCCGGCTCACCCTTTGACCGCATCGAACGAGCGCAGCAGGTGCTCGACGGCGTCCTCGAGCGGCACCGTCTTCTGGAGGGGGCGGCCGCCTTCAACACCGAATACTTCCGCAACGCCCGCACCGTGCTCCGCGCGACCACGGAGCGCCAGAAGCCGAGCGGTGACCGGCTGCGGGAGTATCGCGACTCGAACCTGGGACCGCTCGAACTGCAGCTCTTCTCGGAGGAGCCGCTGCACGACGCGTTTGAGACGGTGAAGCTGGCGGACTCGCTCACGATGCTTGCCGCGATGCTGGGGGCCGACGACCCGCTGGTCGTCGAGGTGCTCGACGGGCAGCCGCCGGCGGAGCGCGCCGCCGCACTGGTGGCCGGCACCGACCTCGGGCGGCGGGCGGTGCCGGAAGGGCGGGCCGACCGCCGTCGGGAACTCTACGACGGCGGGGCGGCAGCCGTGGCGTCATCCGCCGACCCGATGGTGATGCTGGCACGCACGGTGGATGGCGAAGCCCGCCGGCTGCGCGTCATTGCGGAGGCGGCCGAGGAGGAAAAGAAACAGGCGCATGCCGAGATCACGCGGCAGCGGTTCGCCCGCGAGGGGCTGTCGCTGTATCCCGACGCGACGTTCACGCTGCGACTCGCCTACGGCGTCGTGCGGGGTGGCGAACGCCTGGGAGCGATCCATCCGGCCGCCACGTCGTTCCAGGGTCTGTTCACCCGGGCCGACGAGAAGCTGGAGACGCATCCCTTCGATCTGCCGCCGCGGTGGCGGGAGGCCCGCGGGCGACTCGAGGCCGATCCGGGATTCATGACGACTGCCTTCAACTTCGCGAGCACTGCCGACATCATCGGCGGCAACTCCGGGAGCCCGGTCGTCAATGCGGCGTGTGAACTGGTGGGCGTGATCTTCGACGGCAACATCGACTCGCTGGTGCTCGACGTCGCCTACGACGACGACCGCGCCCGAGCGGTGGCCGTGGATGCTCAGGGGATCATCGCCGCGCTCACCCACGTCTATCGGGCCGACACGCTCGTGCAGGAGCTGATGGCGGGGGACGAGGCGGCTCGATAAACTCCGGCTGGAGAGACATCCAGGGGCGCAGGGACATTCAGGATGGAAACCCGCTGGCACCACGCGACCATGGGTCGCCGACCGGATGGGACGAACGTCGTCGGGCTGGGTGGAGGATCGCGGAGAGGAGCGATGAAGCGGACGCTCCTGCTGGCGGCCACGGTGGCGATGAGCGTGGCGGGCGGCCACGCCCTTGCCGCGGAGGGCGGCTGGCGGCCGCTGTTCGACGGCGCCACGCTCGGAAACTGGCGGGCCACCGCCTTCGGCGGCGGCGGTGAGCCCGAGGTCGTGGAGGGCGCGATTCGCATCCCTCCGGGCGCCGACCTCAACGGCGTGACGTGGCACGGCGAGTTTCCGACGCAACGGTACGAGATCGCCCTCGAAGCCCGTCGGGTCGACGGCGGCGACTTCTTCTGCGGGCTCACCTTCCCGGTGGGGGAATCGTGCTGCAGCCTCATTCTCGGCGGCTGGGGTGGTTCGATCACGGGGCTGTCGTGCATCGATGGCCGCGATGCCGGTGACAACGAGACCACCGACACGATGACGTTCGAGCGGGGCCGGTGGTATGACGTTGTGGTGCGGGTGACTCCCGATCGGATCGAGTGCCTCGTCGACGGCGAGACGATCGTGGATCAGGAGATCGCGGGTCGGCGCGTGGACGTGCGGGCCGAGGTGATCGCCAGCCAGCCGCTGGGCATCGCCACCTATGCCACCACGGGCGAGGCGCGACGCATCCGCTGGCGACCTCTGGAGGAGCCATGACGCAGGAGGCGGACGATTCGTCGCCCGGGTCCGACCGCGATCCGCTCCGCCGCCGCATCGCCGAGGAGGCGGCCCGGGGCATGGCTCGGGGCAGCGACGCCCGGCGGGCTGTGTTTCGGGCGGCCCGCCGCGTGGCGCGGGGCTGGGTTTCCGCAGACCGCCTGCCGGACGCAGACGAGGTGTGTGCCGAACTCCGCCGCGGCCTCGATGCGGCCGCCTCGCTCCGGCCGCTGACGGGAGACCGGTTCGATGCGATCGCCGCGGTGGTGGCCGTGCTCGCGAGCGTGCGGCAGGATCCGGTGCGGTGCCCCGAAGGCGACGTGCTGGAGCACTCCCTGCAGGTGTTCGACCTCGTCTTCCAGGAGAGCCCGTTCGACGAGGAACTGCTCACGGCTGCCTTGGTGCATGATCTCGGCAGGGCACTGGACCGCGCTGCGCCCGTGCCGGCGGCCGTCGCGGCCCTTGGCGACCTGATCACGCCGCGCACCCGCTGGCTGATCGAGTCGCTCGCAGATGCTCGGGCGCATGGGGATCGCACCCTCGGCCACAGGGCGCGTCGTCGTCTCGAGGTCCATCCAGACTTCCATGACGCGATCCTGTTGGCCGATGCGGATCGCCGGGCGCACCAGCGGGGCTATCCAGCGCCCACGCTGGACGAGGCGATCGGAATCCTCAGGGAACTCGACGCCCAGTCATGAAGGTGAGCGTGGAGGCGCTCGTGAACGTCATGCAGGGCCGGTGGTGACGAGTCGTCCGGAGCGACGGGCCGCCGCCGGGTGCCTACTCCGGTGATTCGCCGTCGAGTGCGGCCCGCACCGCCTCTCGGGCCTGCCGCCAACGGGATTTCACCGTCCGCTCGCTGCAACCCAGCAGGGTGGCGATCGTCTTCTGGTCTGCGTCGAGGTACCAGACGAGATGGAACACCTCGCGAAGCTCTGCGGGAAGCGCGGCGATCGCGGCGTGAAACTGCGACCAGCGTTCGAGCGGATCGTCGGCGGCTGGCGCGTCGGCGACGGCTCGGGGTGTCGCGAGCGGGCCGTCGCCCGCATGACCGAGGTGGGTGGCGTGGTTGGCCGCGAAGGACGACGGTCCGGCATGGCGGCGGGCAAGGTCGAGAAGTTCGCGGTGAATCTGGGTGGCAGCCAGGGCCATCACGGAGCGGGGTGACTCGATCGGCACCTGCCCGAGGGCCCGATGCAGCCGCAGCGCCGCGTTCTGGAACACGTCGTCGGTGTCGTCCCAGCGGCGCACGTTGGGAAACTTCGCGAGCATGCGGTGGGCGAGCACCCGCAGCCGACCGGCACAGAGCTCGATGACGCGATCCCGGGCTGACAGATTTCCGTCAGCAAGTTGACGGAGGTGCGCCAGCAGTTCTGTGGAGTCAGGCGTCGGCCCCGTCGCCATGGCAAAAAAGCCTCAAGTTGAACGCAAAAACAAGCATACATTAAATTGTGGTCCGAAATGCCCCCGAGTTCCGCCTTAAGGGTGTGGAGGGATCGAGGTCATGGGCACTCAAGCCACCAGGGTCAACCACCTCGGGCTGCCAGCCGGCCCGGAAGAGGAAGTCTCCGATCAGGCCGAGAGTCGCCTGATGCGGATGCTGGGCGTGCGGGCAGTTGAATCGGATGCCGTCACGATCATTTCCACGGCCCAACTCCGTCTTCGGGCGCTCCGCAGTTCGCTTCACCAACCGTGCAGCTGCAGCGACGAAACGCGGGCGGCCGATGCCCGCGACCGCATCCGCCGAATCGCGGCGGCTCGGGACGGCCTGCTGGTGGGGTTGCTGCGGCAGAACCGCCGTGGGTCGAACCGCATGTGAGCAGTCGATGGAAGTCCCGGCTGGTTCTGATGGCGGGCCGGGCAGCACCTGAAACCGCGACGCCGGCGAAGGCTCGTGGCAGCGGGCGGCCGGTATAAACAGGGGATGGGTCGCCCGCACAGGAACGACGCTGCTGCCGACGGCTCGGCCACCGCGAAGCCGGAAGCGTTGGATGCTTCCGAACTGAGCGGTGTCGACGACCACTTCGGATTCGTGGCGGCCGGCCCGAGGCGGAGCGACGATTCCCTGCACGCGGGATCGATCCTCGGCGGCGTGACGATCGTCCGCCTGATCGCCGAGGGAGGCATGGGGCGGGTCTACGAGGGGCGTCAAGCAACGCCGGAACGGCCCGTCGCGGTCAAGGTGCTGCGTGACGGGTTTTCGTCGGCATCGCTCGTGCGACGCTTCGAGTATGAAGCCCGGGTGCTCGCCCGGCTTCGGCATCCCAACATCGCCCAGGTGTTCACGTCGGGGGTTGCCGAGATCGGCGGCGCGGTCACGCCCTTCTTCGTGATGGAGATGGTCGAAGCCGCGCAGCCGATCACGCGTGCGGTCACGGATCCAGGCCTGGCCATGCGACAGCGCGTGGAACTGATGCGCCGCGTCAGTGCCGCAGTGGCTCATGGTCACCAGAAGGGGGTGATCCATCGCGATCTCAAACCGGGCAACATCCTCGTCGACGGGGCCGGCGATCCCAAGGTGATCGACTTCGGCGTGGCCAGATCGCTCGATCCCGACATTGACGAGCGGACGCAGATGACGCGTGCCGGGGACGTGGTCGGGACGCTGCGGTACATGAGCCCCGAGCAGCTGGGGGTGGGCGAGGGCGAGGTCGATGCGCGGACCGACGTCTACGCGCTCGGGCTCGTCCTGCACGAAGTGGTGACCGGCGGCCTGCCCTACGAGCTGCGGGGCGCGTCCTTCATGGAGGCCGCCCGGATTCTCGGTGACCCCGAGCCGGCGTGCGTCGCCGCCGTGGAGCGTGCCGCGCGGGCCGCGAGGATGTCGACGGGCGACGCCCGCTCGCTGGCGACGATCGTGGCGACCTGCCTGGAGAAACAGCCGGCCCGCCGATACGCGACCGCCGTCGAACTTGAGGCGGAACTCGGTCGCTGGCTCGCCGGCGACGCGATCCTGGCCCGGCCGCCCACGCTGGGCGAGTCGATCATCCGCTTCGCGCGGCGGCGGCGGGCTGCCGCACTCGCGGCCATGGTCGCGCTGGTGTCGCTCGTCGCGGCCGTGACGGGCATCAGCGTGTTCTCCATCCGCGCCGAGCGGGAGCGCCGGCTGGCCGACGCGGCCCGGGTGGTCGCCGAGGAGCGCGAGCACGACGCGAAGGTCAAGACAGCGGAGGCGAGGGCGCAGCTCTACGTGTCAAACGTCCTGCTGGCCGCCGCGGCCCGCGACCGTGACAATGTCGCCGAGGCACGCCGCCTGCTCGTCGACGCCCGCGGTCTGGCGGGTGACGCAGGCGGCGGCGAGCCGGTGGAACTGGCCTGCGTCGCGGCATCGCTCGACGAGTCGATCGTCGCGTGGGAGGGCCGCGCAGGCGACGTCACGGCCGTCGGCTGGTCGGCGGCCGGCGATGCCGTCGCCCATGGGACCGATGATGGGGGCGTGTGGCTCGGCAGGGTGCGGGGCGACGTGATCGAGTGGGATGCCGTACCGGTGGGCGTGCATGGCGGCCGGGTGTGGACGACCGTGTTTTCACCAGACGGCCGCAGTCTTGCATCGGCGGCGGCCGATGGGTTCGTCCGCATCTGGTCGGTCGCCGAGCGAACGCCGGTGACGACCCTCGGCGCCGCCGGGGCCGCGACCTATGCGGCCGCGTTCTCGCCCGACGGTCGCATCCTCGCGACCGGGGGCCGGGACCGCGTCGTGATGCTGTGGCGGACCGACACCTGGGAACGGATCGACGAGCGAACCGGGCACGAGGCGACCGTCCTGTCGGCCTGCTTCGTGGGCGACTCGGGACGGCTGGCGACCGCGTCTGCCGACGGCACGATCCGGCTCTGGGAGCGAGGGGATCACGGGGACGTCGAGCCGTCCCGCGTGCTGCAGGGTCACGACGACCGGGTCTTCTGCGTCGCGGCAGATCCGACCGGTGCACGGATCGCCTCGGCGGGCGAGGACGGTTTCGTGCGGCTCTGGAGCGTCGCCTCCGCCACGGAGACGTTGAAACTGAAGCATCCGTTTCGGGTCAATGGCGTCGCCTGGCTCGATGATGGCGGGCGCGTGGCGACGGCCTGTGCCGATGGCGTCGTCCGGGTGTGGGATGCCGTGGATGGCCGTGAACTGCGGCACCTCCGCGGTCACGTGGGGGACGTCTGGTCGATCGCCGCCCGTCGCGGAACCAGCAGCCTGGCCACGGGAGCGGCGGATGGGACGGTCCGGGTCTGGGATGCGGATGGTCGCTCCGATCCGGTCATGGTGTGCGACGACAAGGTTCTCGCGGTGGCATGCTCCGCGGATGGTGGGACGATCGCGACGGCCCTGGCGAACGCCACCGTCCGACTCTGGGATGCGGCGACGTTGAAGCCCGGCCCGGTGCTCCGCAGGGCGGTCGGCCGCGTGAGCGATGTACGATTTTCCCCCGACGGCGCGACGCTCGCCGGCGGCTGCGACGACGGGACGGTCCAGCTGTGGGATCGTGGCACGGGTGACCGGCGATGCTGGGCGAAGCCGCACGACCGCCGGGTGTATGCGGTCGACTTCTCTCCCGACGGCCGGCTGCTCGCCACCAGCGCCGAGGACGGTTCCGCGAGAATCTGGGACATCCCGGCGAATACCCCGCTCTGCGACCCTCTCAAGCACGGCCGCCGGGTGTTTCGCGCCACCTTCTCACCCGACGGCGCGACGCTCGCGACCGCGTGTGAGGACCGTACCGCCCGGCTCTGGAGCGTGGCCGATCATCACGAGATCCGTCGGTTTGAGCCGCACGCAGGACCCGTGAACTGGGTGGCGTACTCGCCCGACGGCACCATGCTGGTGACCGCCTGCAGCGACGGAGCCGCCCGACTCTGGCGGGTCGCCGACGGCATGCTCGTCACCACGCTCACCGGCCCGGTCCGGCAGATCTGGAAGGCGGTGTTCTCGCCCGACGGCCGACGTGTGGCGGCGGTGGCGGCCGACGGCACGGCGCAGCTCTGGGAGGTCGCCAGCGGTCGCGGCCTGGCCATGCTTCGCGGGCACACCGACCAGGCATGGGGCGTGGCGTTCACCCCGGATGGCCGTGCGCTCGTCACGGGCTCGTGGGATGGAACCGCGCGGCTGTGGGGCGTGAGTGTGGCCGACCTAACGCGACGCCGCTCCGGTCGCTGAAAACGGCGCGGGTTCCGCAGGCTGCAAGCCTGCGGCTACTGGGGGCACCACTGCGACGCGGGTTCCGCAGGCTGCAAGCCTGCGGCTACGGGGGGCACCACTGCGGCGCGGGTTCCGCAGGCTGCACGCCTGCGATGATGGGGCAGCGGGCCTCAGGCTGTGGCCAGCACGTCGGCGAGCGTCTTCTGGAGCACGCCGCCGCTGGCCTTGAGGGCCTGCACTTCCTTCGGCCAGAGTTCGATCTCGAGCGTCTTCTCGGCCCCGGCACGGCCCACGACCGTCGGCACCGAGAGCGCCACGTCGCGGAGGCCGTAGCAGCCGCGCTGCACCGTCGAGACGGGCAGCACCCGCTTGGAGTCGAGGGCGATCGCGTGGATCACCTCGGCGATCGACACGCCCACGGCGAAGCCGGCGCCGGTCTTCTTCTTGATCATCTCGGCGCCGCTCGTTTTCGCCCGCTGGAACGTGTCGGCTCCCAGCTTCGGCGTGAAGCCCGGCACCTTCTCCAGCGGCAGGCCGGCGACGCTCGCGCTCGACCAGACCGGCACCATGCTGTCGCCATGCTCGCCGAGGATCATCGCCTGCACCTGCGTCGCCGGGCACGAGAGATTGAGGGCAAGCAGGGCCCGGAAGCGGAGCGTGTCGAGGAGCGTGCCGAGGCCGATCACGCGGCCCTGGGGCAGGTCGAGCTCCTTCTCGGCGAGGAAGGTGAGGATGTCGACCGGGTTCGAGACCACGAGCACGATCGCGTCGCGGCGCACTCCCTTCGCGCGGATCTCGGCGAGGATCGACCGAAAGAGCACGACGTTGCGGTTGATGAGTGCCAGCCGGCTCTCGTCGGGCTTCCGCCGCAGACCGGCCGTGATGCAGATCACGTCGGCGTCCGCGAGGCTCTCGTAGCCGCCGGCACGGATCACCTGGTCGGCGATCGCGGGGGCACCGTGCATCATGTCGAGCGCCTGACCGTCGGCCAGGTCGGCATTGGCATCCACGATCACGATCTCGTGGACGATGCCGCCGAGCTGGAGCGCGAAGCCCGCCGAGGAGCCGACGATGCCGCCGCCGCCGATGATGCCGACTTTCATGGTGTGTTCTCCGAGGCGTCGGGAACCGCGGCCGCGTTCAGGCTGCGGCAATCCCGAGCTGCTTGCAGACCTGCTCCGTGACGATCTTGATCAAGGCTTCGGTGTCGAGGCCCGCGGGCATCACGGGGCGGGTGGCGTTTTCGGGGTCGGCGCCCATCGGCGGCGGGGCGTCGAAGGCCTTGCGGTTCACGCCGGTCGTGCCCCAACTGGCACGGAACACGTCGTTGGCACAGATGTCGCAGTTCTGCATGTCCTGCTCGAGCCGGGGGTCGGTGTAGCCCCACTTCGCCTTGAGATCGAGCAGTTCCTTGGTTTCGGTCTTGGTCAGGTAGGTGACCCGGCCGAGATCCTTCGAGAGCATCAGGATCCGGCAGTAGGCGTCGAGGATTTCGGTCCACCAGTAGGCCTTCTCGACCGTGTCGCCAAAGCTCACGGTGCCGTGGTTCGCGAGGATGACCACGTTCGACTTCTTCACGTAGGGCTTGACCGTGTCGGCGAACTTCTGGCCGCCCGGCGTCTCGTAGCGGGTGATCGGCACGTCGCCGAGAAACACCTCCACCTCCGGGAGCACGCACTGCGGGATCGGCTCGCGGGCCACCGCGAAGGCCGTGGCGTGCGGCGGGTGGCAATGGACCACCGAGTTCACATCGGGCCGCTCCTTCATGATCGTCAGGTGCAGGAGGATCTCGCTCGACCGCTTGCGGTTGCCGGCGATCTGCTTCCCCTCCATGTCGACGATGCACAGGTCGGAGGGCTTCATGAAGCCCTTGGAGATCATCGTGGGCGTGCAGAGCACGGCGTCCGGGCCGAGGCGAAACGAGATGTTGCCGTCGTTGCCGGCCGCAAAGCCCTTGGCATAGATCCGGCGGCCGATGTCGCAGATCTCCTCCTTGAGCTGGTTGAGCGACTTGTCGGTGGTCTTGGGGGTGATGGTCGGCATGGCTGCTCCTGCGAGGGTCCTGTCCTAACGATTCTTGCCCACGCTGCCGGTTGCGGTCGGCTTGCGGGCCCGGCAGCGCCGGCGCGATGTGACGGTCGTGCCGATCATGCGGGCTGATCCAGTCGATCGATGATGGCGGCGACGTAGGCGTCCACCGGCTTGTCGAGCGGGCGAAACGGCTGCGCCGCCTCGCCCCCCTCGCTGAAGGCCACCACCTGCCCGTCGCCAGCGCCGAGGTCGTCCCAGGCGACCAGCGGCTCGGCCGGGCCATCGCCACGCGCCAGGTCCGCGGCGGCGAGGGGCACGACGAGCCGCAGCACACCGCCCCGCATCGTGGGATGGGGCTCGACGAGCGTCACCGTGCCGATCGTCCTGCCGAGCCTCATGGCCGCCTTCCTCCGGCGAGGTCGCGATGGCACTCCCGGCTCGGGGGCGGCAAAAGTCTCCTCGCACGGGCCGGGGCGGCCCAATGCTCGTCGAGCGTTCGCCGACCCCCTCGCCGGCCACATTCAGCCGCAGTGGAGGGCGGGGCGAATCTCGTCGGCGGGAGGTCTTCTGGACGGTGCATGGAGTCAGTGGGGGTGGGTGGTGCAGCCGCAGCCCGGAGGCGCGACGGCGAGTTCGGGAGGGACCGGGGCCGAAGGGCTGCGGTGGAAGTCGGCGCAGAGCCGCTCGAGGCTGCCACCGGGGCATGTGGCCGGATCGACCACGAGCAGGTTCGCGGCCGCGTCGGCCGCGGCGGCTGCCAGCGCGGCTGCGTCGCGGGCCGTCACCGCGCGGAGGCTCGCCGAGCGATTGGCGAGCACCACGGCCACCGCGGGCTTGCCGGTGAGCAGGATGCCCCGGGCGGCGTCTCGCGAGGCGTGCCCCGCGAGGGCCTTGATCACGTCGGCGAGTCCGGAGGTCGGGAGCTGCTGGGCCCCCGGGAGCGCGCGGGCGATCGCGGCGGCGCGGGCCGAAGCGTGGCTGCCGCCGGCGGCCTGGGCGATCAGGAAGGGGCGGGCGGCCGCAGGAGCGCCGGCACTCGCCGCACCGCGGACGATCGTGATGCCACGCTCGCGGGCCCGGTCGGCGGCAGAGGGCGTGATCACCGCGGTGGCCACCGCGGCCACCTGGCGGACGCCGTCCGGAATCCGCTCGATGCTGGCCAGCGTGACCACCCGCTCGGCGATCGGATGCCGGGACGACACGGCGGTCGGCGACCGGCTCGTCGCCGGGGAGACGGAAGGCGTCGCGGGCGTGCCCTGTCCGGCCGCGATCCGGCGGATCACCTCGGCGACGAGGGCCTGGATCGCGGCGGCATCGAGGGGTGCAGGCGTGCTCATGAATCGCTCAACCTTCATCCACCAGGCCGATCGTGCTCCAGCGGGCCGGCGTGGCCTCGCTCGTGAGGACGTCCCGCAGGAGGCGGCCGTCGCTCGTGATCACCACCACGTCGCCGACGCTCGCCGCCACCGTGTCGATCGCGATCTGGGGGTCGCCATCGGGCGTCCGGCGATCGGCCATGAGCGGCTGCGCGACGAGCAGCCGCGCGCCGGTGAGCGACGGGTGCTTCACCGTCGCCGTCGCGGTGCCGATGATCCGGGCCAGGTGCATGGGGAGGGTCGATCTGGAGGGTTTCGCGTGGGTCAGGGGATCACGAGCGGACGGCCGCCGGGCTGCCGAGAATCCGCAGGTCGTCGACGAGCGTGCACCGCCGCTGGCGGGTGAACGTGAGCGGGGTCGTCACGCCCTCGCCGGTGGGCGTGGCGATCGAGAACGAGAGGTAGCCCTCGCCGCCGAGGCCGA
>JBJTQP010000177.1:0-18709 GCA_046075685.1 Planctomycetaceae bacterium
CCGGGCGACCTGACCATCACGCCGCCGACGGCCAGTCCGCTGCTGGTCGTGGCCGGAGCGACTACTGTCAACGGCAACATCACGATCACGGCACCGGGGGTGCGGATCGTCGACGTCGTGAGGACCGGCGCCGCGGGCAACTCCGTCATCGTGACGGCGGGCAGCGGCGACATCACGTTCGCGGTGCCCGACAAGCGTGGCATCGTGACGAATGCGGGATCGATCGTGCTGTCTGCGGCCTCCGGACAGGTCTTCACCGATCCCGTGCAGATCAACCCCGGCGTCGCCGGCGGCCCGCTGACGATCTCTGCGAAGTCCGCGGACCTGCGGACCAACGTGTCGTCGGTGACCGCCTCGACCACCGCAGGACCGTTGAGCCTGTCCGCGGTCAATGCGTTGACGCTTCAGTCGCTCGATGCGGCCGGCCAGACCGTGAGCCTGTCGGCGACGCAGGGCGTCACGCAGTCGAGCGGGGCGATCAAGGCGGCGACGCTCTTCGTCACGAACACGAGCGGCCCCATCACCCTCACGTCACCGACCAATGCGGTGGGAGCTGTCTCGATCGCCGATGGCGCGGGTGACGTCTCGTTCACGAATGCCGGTTCCTTCACCGTGGTTGCTCCGGGCGTTGCGACCGGGACGGGTGCCGTGGGCGACGGCAACGTGACGCTGACGTCCCTATCCGGCAGCATCGCCATCAACGCCACAATCTCGGCGCCCAAGGACCGCGTCACCTTGAACGCCGGCAAGGGCTCGATTTCCCAACTGCCCGGGACGTCGATTGATTGCACATCGCTGGTCTGGAAGGCGAGTTCGGCGCCCGGGCTCAGCGGAACCTTCACCGTCGTGGGGCCAAACCTCACGTCTCCGGGCTCGCTCGTGCTCGGTCCCTACGCCACTGCCGTGACCGTCGCCGGTGCAAGCACGGTGGACGGTGACATCACGATCACCGGTGCCGACGTCCTGATCACCGATCCTGTGATCGCGGGCGGATCAGGGCGTTCCATCACCGTCACGGCCACCAGCGGCAGCATCGGCATCCAGTCGACGGGGCGACTCCAGACCACGGCCGGCAAGGTTTCGCTTGCAGCCACCTCGGCGATCACGGCGGCGAACGCGGCGACCGTGACGTCGGTCACGGCCGCGGAACTTGCAGTCTCCGCCGGAGGGCCGGTGAGCCTGTCGGCGAGCGGGCTGGCGCTCGGCGATGTCTCGGTGGCCGGCCCCCTGACGCTCGCGGCGAAGGGAGCCCTCACCCAGAAGACAGCCGCGTCGGTCCTCAAGGCCACCACGCTCGACATCACCGGCGTCGGCTCCCCGATCACGCTTGCCAACGCGGGGAACGACGCGGAGACGCTCTCGATCCGCAACGGCGGCGGGTCCGTGACATTCCGCGACGTCAACCACGTGGTGCTCGACACGATCGTCGCCGGACCGACCATCCTGACCGTCGGGGCGCCCTCGGTCTCAGGCGTGCCCGCCCTGTCGCAGACGCCGGCAGGATCCGTCACCGCGACGGCGCTGAGCATCGTCTCAACGGCACGCGGGGTGCAACTGCCCAACGCCATGAACGACGTCGACTCCCTCGCCGTGAGCAACCCGGGGAGGCTGGTCGTCTTCACCGACAAGGACGATCTCTCGCTCGCCGGCCTGACGGCCGGCACCGCCACGCTCACCGTCGGCGGCAATCTGACGCAGACCGCCGCCGTCACCGGCTCGACGCTGAACATCACCGCGAACGCCGGAAACATCTCGCTGACTCGGGCAGACAACGACGTCGACTGGCTCTCTGTATCGAATCCCGGCCGCGGCCTCTCCTTCACCGACAGCGACGACCTCGCGCTCGGCGGACTGACGGCGGGACCGATTTCGCTGGCCGTCGGTGGAAACCTGACACAGGCGAATCCGATCGTCGGCACGTCACTGGCCGTCACCGCCTCCGCGGGCTCCATCAGCCTCACGAACACCGGCAACAGCGTCGCCACGGCGGCGCTTAGCAACGGAAACCGTGCGGTCACCTACGTGAACGCGGGCGGCCTGACCCTCGGTGGACTCACCGCCGGCTCCGCCAGCCTGTTCCTCGGCGGCAATCTCACGCAAACCGGTGCGATCAACGCCGACACCCTCGGCATCACATCGACGGGCACGATCGATCTCCGGAATGCCGCCAACAATCTCAACGGCCTGGCCATCAACAACGGCAGCCGCCTGGTCTCCTATGCCGACAGCAACAACGTCGCCATCGCGTCGGCCGGAACGCTGAGCGTGGGCACGGTGACGGCAGCACAGCTGATGACCATCTCCACGACCAACGGCGGGGGTGTCGACGTGGGGCCGCAGGCCAACGGCCTGCTCCAGTCCAACGCCACCCTCGACCTGCGGGGCGTGCAGGGCACGATCGGCATCCGCAACGGCGGACGCATCGTCGGCAATCCTGTGGTCTTGCCCGCCGGCAAGGGCATCCAGGTGGGCGGCACGATCACCAGTCCGGCGGCGCTTGCGAGCGCGGTCAATACGATCAACCAGCTGCCGCCGATCGCGGGTTCCACCTACGAGATCCTGGTGGGGGCCAGCATGACGCTCACCCAGGCCCTCTCGGTGGATCGCCCCGTCACGTTCAGCGGCACGTCGCAGAGCGTGGTGCTCTCCGGCAGCCCGGGCGTGGTCAACGGCCTGCTGCTCAACGCCGGCGCCAGCGGCAGCACCGTGAAGGACATCGCGTTCAGCAACTTCACTGGTGATGCGATCCGGCTCACGACGGCGACGGGCATCACGATCCGCGGCATCCGGGCAACCAACTCGGGCAACGGCCTGTCGATCAACAACGCCAGCACGAACACCGTCGTGCAGGGCAATGTGTTCGACCGCAACGTCACCGGCGTCCGGCTGACATCGGCGACGGGAGCCCTAGTGGGAGGCACCGCCGCCGGACAGCCCAACCAGATCACGAACTCGAGCCAGCAGGGCGTGTTTGCCACCGGCTTCTGCACCGGCTCCAAGCTGGTGAAGAACACGATGTCGGGCAACGCGACGAACTTCAACGTCTCGACGTCGCGGAACCTCGAGATCATCACCTGAGGTCGAGGATCGTGCGGGCTCAGCCCGCCTGCTCGACCACCTCGGCCCCGCCGCCGTTGGTGCCGCGGGAGAAGCGGATGTCGAGGGTCCGCAGGTAGGTGTGCAGCCCCGCATCCTGGATCGGGAGGATGTGGGCCGGGTGCCCCGACTCGTTGTGGTGGGAGTGCCAGAGTCCCGGCGGCGTCACGAACACCGAGTGGGGATGCCAGTCGAACCGCTGGCCGTCGGCCACCCTGCCCTGGGCGTCGAGCGACCGGCCGACCATCGTGTAGCAGCCCGGCCGGCAGTCGACCACGAGATCCACGGCAACCGACTGGTGGCGGTGCGGGGCCTGCACCACCCCCACCGGCAGGAGCCCGAACATCGCCCACATCACGTGGGTGATCGTCATGGTCTGGGGGAAGAGCCGGTTGCCGAGCAGCACGCTGAGCCGGTTGGCACCGGCGCTCGTCGGATCGTGCACCACCGTGTCGAGGGCCTGATGGATCGCCGCCCGGCGATAGATCGTCGGGGCGAACCGTGGCACCCGCGGGGCCGCTCCGAGATAGCGGAGCAGCGGCTCGTCGTGCACCCAGTAGAGGGCCGCGTCCTCGGCGGCGTCGTGAAACGCCGGGCCGCCGGCAGGGAGCGTGAACAGGTCGCCGCCGTGCCACGAAAACTCCGTCCCATCGGCCAGCCGCGTCGCCCCCACGCCACGCATCACGAAGAACAGGTGCGTGGTGGCGGCCGCCTCGGTGGCGATCGCCTCCCCGGGCCGCACGTGGACGAAGTTGGCGGACAGCCCCGGCGTGGTGGCCGGGCCGACCACGCCGAGCGTGGCACTCGAGTCGAGCGGCACGATCCGGGTGGGCCCCCGCTCGTGCAACTCCGCACCCCATGCCGCGGGCGGCACGCCGCCGAGGGTGCCGTCGGCGATCGGATTCGACGCATAGCGATAGTCGTGAAACCGCGCGGCTTCGGTGAGCAGATCCTCGGTCGGCGTGGTCATGGCATCTCTCCGCAGGACGGATCGGCGATGGTCATTTCAGGTCGGCCGGGGTCACGCCCTGCCGAAAGCCGTTGTTCTTGAAGGGCGACGGCTCGAAGGTGCCGACGATCGTCACATCGGACGTGCCGGGAATCTGCTCCTCGAGGCCCGCGGCCCAGTAGCACGCGTTGACGAGCAGGCGGCGAAAGCCCTCGGAAAGCAGGTCTTGCGAGGCGCCCATCGTGGTCGTGAACACCCTGCCCGCCGGCCCGCCGGCCACGGAATAGGTCTTCGTCCAGGCGATCGGCATCAGGGGATCGTTCTTGGGGCCGGCCAGGGGCGGTGTGTCGGGGGTGAGACCTGCGAGCACCTGGCCGAGCAGCAGCGGCTGCGAGTCGCCCGGCAACGGCAGCCGCACGCCGTAGACATCGGTGGGGCCGTAGACGTCGCCGTCGGCGATGCCCCGGAGGATCGGATGGCCGGCCGCTCCGGCCGCCACCACGCCCCGCGTGCCCTCCATGCCGTGCTTGCCATGATGGCTGATCCAGGTCTCGCCCAGCACCTGCCGCCCAAACCCCTCCGTGAAGGCTTGATCTTCGTTTCGCCAGTGGTACATCGCGAACGTGCCCCCCTTGGGATAGTCGAAGCCGTGGGTCGCGGTGCGGAGGCCGATCACCGGCCGGCCGGCGCGGAGGTAGGCGTCAATCTCCCGCATCTGCTCGTCAGGAAGCGTGCGAAACCGTGTCGCGATCACCATCAGGTCGGCGTCGCGGAGGGCCTCGAGCCCCGGGATGTTCGTCCGTTCGTTGGGGTCGATCTCCCCGGTGGACGGATCGATCGCGTAGACCACGCGGCAGTCGAAGCCGTGACGCCCGGCGAGGATCTTCGCCAGTTGCGTGAGTGCCTCCTCGCTGCGGTACTCCTCATCGCCGCTGACGAGCACCACCTTCCTGCCCGTGCCGGGGCCGGCGCCGCCGGGGAGATCGAGCCACGGATCGGCGGCCCGGGCGGCGGGAAGCGCCAACGCGAGCACGGCCGCGACACCCAGCACCCCCGACGTGAATGGGAACGACATGCGAATCCTCCGAAGGGCGGGAGCGGCCTCGACGCCGCACCATCCTACTCAGGCGAGGATGCCGCTGACCACGTGGCCGTGGACGTCGGTAAGCCGGAAATCGCGGCCCTGGAAGCGGAAGGTCAGCCGCTCGTGGTCGAGGCCGAGGCAGTGGAGGATCGTGGCCTGCAGGTCGTGGACGTGCACCTCGTCGCGGGCCACGTGAAAGCCAAGTTCGTCGGTCTCACCGTAGGTGACACCTCCCCGGATGCCGCCCCCGGCAAGCCACATGGTGAAGGCGTTGGGGTGATGATCGCGGCCCTTGGAACGGCCCAGCACCTCGCTGGCCTCCACCATCGGCGTCCGTCCAAACTCGCCCCCCCAAACCACGAGCGTGCTGTCGAGCAGGCCCCGCCGCCTGAGGTCGGTCACAAGCGCCGAGGTCGCCCGGTCGGTCGCGGCGCAGTTCTTCTTCACGTTGCCCGCCACATCGGAGTGGCCGTCCCAGCCCTCGTGATAGATGGTCACGAACCGGACACCCCGTTCCACCAGCCGGCGGGCCACGAGGCACGCCCGGGCGAAGGTCGACTGCTCGGGGGTGCAGCCGTAGAGGGCGAGGGTCTCCGACGTCTCGTCGGCCAGGTCCATGAGTTCGGGCGCCGACGTCTGCAGCCGGTGGGCCATCTCGTAGCTGGCGATCCGCGTGGCGATCTCCGGATCGCCGTCGAGGGCCAAGCGGCGACCGTTGACCCGGGCGACGACGTCGAGCGTGTCGGCGGCGAGCTGCATGTCGGCCCCGGCGGGCGACTCCACGTTGAGGATCGGCTGACCCTGATTGCGAAACCGCGTGCCGGCGTGAACGCTCGGCAGAAAGCCGCTCGACCAGCAGGCACTGCCCCCGCTGATCCCCGAGCCGGTGCTCATCACCACGAACGCGGGCAGGTCGTGGCTCTCGCTTCCGAGGCCATAGGTGACCCATGATCCCATGCTCGGGCGGCCGGGCTGGGCGAAGCCGCAGTTCATGAAGATCTGCGCCGGCGCGTGGTTGAACTGGTCGGTGCGGCAGCTCCGCACGATCGCGATGTCGTCGACCACCGTGGCGAGGTGCGGGAGCATCTCGGAGAGTTCGGCCCCGCTCTGCCCGTGCCGGGCGAAGCGGTACTGCGGCCCGAGCACCGCCGCGTCGGGGCGGATGAACGCGTACCGCTGGCCGCCGATCACCTCGGACGGAATCGGCTTCCCTTCGATCGCCGCCAGCTTCGGCTTGTGGTCGAAGAGGTCGAGCTGGCTCGGCGCGCCCGCCATGAAGAGCTGGATCACGGCCCGGGCCCGCCCCGGGAAGTGCGGCGGACGCGGGGCGAGCGGTCCGGGAGCCGCACTCCCGGCAACCGCGGGCCGGCCGAGCGACTCGGCCATCAGCCCGGCCAGGGCGATCTTGCCCACGCCCACGCCGCAGTCGTGGAAGAAGTGCCGCCGCGTGACGTCGAGCAGTGGCAGCCGGTTGGTGCTCATCGCTTCACGATCGCCTCATCGAGGTTCATGGCCGCCCGGGCCACGAGCATCCAGGCGGCCCGCTCGGTCATGGCAGTCACGTCGGCCACGTCGGCTCCTTCGTCGCCCACGAGCTTGGCGGCGTCGAGCTCTCCAGCCTCGAGCCGGCGCCGCTGGGCGGCGAGGTAGGTGGCGAGCGCCGACTGCTCCTCGGCATCGAACGGCCGGGCGAGGAGCCGGCGGCCCAGGTCGGCCAGGCGAGCCGCGTCACCGGGGCCGGCCTGCATCGCCGCGGCTCCGAGGGCCCGTGCCACCTCGACGAACATCGGGTCGTTGAGCAGCGTCAGGGCCTGCAGGGGCGAGTTGGAGACCTCGCGGCGGACCACGCAGGCCTCGCCCGTCGGCCCGTCGAAGGTGGTGGTCATCGCGAACGGCGCCGTCCGCTTCTGAAACGTGTAGATGCTGCGTCGGTGCCGGTCGTCGCCCTCGCTCACGGGCCACTTCGGATTTCCGTAGGCCACCTCCGTCACGCCCGGGGGCTGCGGCGGCCGCACGCCCGGACCACCCATCGTCGGCGAAAGAATGCCGGCCGCGGCGAGCATCGAATCGCGGATCACCTCGGCCTCGAGCCGCACCCGCGGCCCGCGGGCGAGCAGCACGTTGGCCGGGTCGCGGGCGGCAAGCGCCGGCGAGACGGCGGAGGCCTGCCGGTAGGTGGCGCTGGTCACGATCAGGCGATGGAGCTGCTTCATCGACCATCCGAGATCGTGCATGAACGTCACCGCCAGCCAGTCGAGCAGGTCGGGATGGCTCGGCGGCTCGCTCTGGTGGCCGAAGTCGTCGAGCGTGGCGACGAGTCCCCGCCCAAAGAAGGCCTGCCACTGGCGGTTCACGGCCACTCGGGCCGTGAGCGGATTGTCGACGGAGACGAGCCACTTCGCGAGCGCGAGCCGGTCGGCCGGCGCATCGGCCGGCAACGGCGGCAGGAACGCAGGCGTGGCCGGCTCCACCGGCTCCTCCGGCTGCGTGTACTCGCCCCGATGGCGGCGATGGGTCACGCGGCGGCTCGCAGGCGGCCGCTCGCGGAGCACGAGCGTGGTCGTGCCGTCGCGAAGACTGTCTTCGAGCCGGCGGATGCTCTCGATGTCCTGGGCAAGCTCCGGCACGGTCTCCAGAAACCGCCGCCTGAGAAGCGTCTGCTCCTCAGGCGACCGGGCGGCGGCCGGCTTCGCCACGGCTGCCTCCTGGGCCGCCGTATGCCCCCGGGCCTCCGCATCGCCCCGATCCGCGAGCGACAGCCGGAAGCAGCCGATGCCACAGGCGTAGTGCCGCTCGCTTCGCAGCGTGACCGTGATCGGCACGCCCTCCGCCACCGGCTCGGCGAGCGCGTAGACGGCCGCGTGTGGCCGACCCTGCCGGCCGTCGATGCCCCAGCCGCTCGACATGTCGCCGTCGACCGTCTTGGCCGCCGAGCCTGCATCCTTGCTGGCCGACGGCGTACCGGCGAACGATTCGGTGGCCCTGGCGACGGCAATGCGGCGGCCCCCGGCCGTGACCTCGAACTCCGACAGGAAGAAGTCGCCCTTCGGCCCCTCGTACCAGATCATCCCCGGCCCATGCGCGGGCAGGCTGTCGTCGGGCAGCGCTTCCAGGCGGATCGCCCGCGTCTCCGTCGCAGGCGGCGGCAGCGTGATCTCGTAGACCGTGCTCTTGGCACCATCGCCGCCGGCGAGCACCGCGCCATCATCCCGGACCACGAGCCGCGGCAGGCTCGACGTCGTCTCAACAGGGGTCGCGACCGCCCACGCCACCGCCCGCGGCGCCTCGTCCCGCTCCCAGACGGCGAACCGCTCCTCGAGGTCGGGCAGTTTCGCGGGAAGTGCGTCCCACGCGGCTTCGATCCGGCCGCGGATGTCCGCCTGCCGGCGGTCGTGGGCCGCCGAGGGAATCGTCCACTCGGGCTCGTCGGCGTTGTCGAGCAGCGCCATCAGGGCGAAGTAGTCGGTGTGCGTGAGCGGGTCGAACTTGTGGGTATGGCACTGGGCGCACGCGGTCGTGAGTCCGAGCCATGCGGCGCCGGTCGTGCCCACGCGGTCGACCACCGCGAGGTAGCGAAACTCGAGCGGATCGATTCCTCCTTCCTCGTTGAGCATCGTGTTGCGGTGGAAGCCGGTGGCGACGATGTCGTCGGGCGAGGCGTCGGGAAGCAGGTCGCCGGCGACCTGGCGGATCGTGAACCGGTCGAACGGCATGTCGTCGTTGAGCGCCCGGATCACCCAGTCGCGATACGGCCAGATCGACCGCTCGCGGTCCTTCTCGTAGCCGTTGGTGTCGGCGTAGCGGGCCACGTCGAGCCAGCGGCGAGCCCAGCGCTCCCCGTACCGGGGGCTGGCGAGCAGCCGATCGACGAGCCGCTCGTAGGCGTCGGGAGCGGTGTCGGCCAGGAAGGCGTCGAGTTCGGCGGGTGTCGGCAGCAGGCCCACGAGGTCGAGGTGCACCCGGCGACAGAGCGTGGCCCGGTCGGCCTCGGCGGCCGGCACGATTCCCTCACGCCGCAGCCGCGCCTGGACGAAGCGATCGAGATCCGTCCGCGACCAGTCGTCGCGTTCCACGGTCGGCACCGCCGGCCGCGCAGGCTTCACGAACGCCCAGTGGGTGCGATAGTCCGCGCCCGACTCGATCCACTCGCCGAGGATCCTCCGCTCGTCGGCCGTCAGCGCGGCCTTGGTGTGGGGCGGCGGCATGACGAGATCGGGGTCGGTGCTCGTGATCCGGGCGATGAGTTCACTGTCGTCCGCATGCCCGGGCACGACCGCGCGATGGCCGCTGTCGAGCACGGCCGTCGCGGCGTCAGGCACGTCGAGCCGCAGCCCGGCCTCCCGATGCCGCTCGTCGGGACCGTGGCACTTGAAACAGCGGTTGGAGAGGATCGGCCGCACCTCGCGGGCGAAGTCGGGGGCCGCGGCGGCCCATGGGGCGGCCCAGAGCGTGACGACGGCGATGGTGGCGACCGGACCCAGACGCGTCATGCCCGGGATTTTCCCGCGCCGGCCGGCCCCGGGCCAGTCGGCTTTTCATGGATTCGCCCCGCCTCCGCGGCGAGGGTAAGACTGTGAGTGCGTTTTTCACCGCCGCCCGAAAGTCTCCGACCTCATGGCCGACTCCCGCCAGCCGTTCTCGATGCCCCGCGGCACTCCTCCGGCGTTCGACGTCCGCGGCCTCGTGTCACTCGCCCTGGTGGCCCTCGTGGTGGCGGGCCTCGCCCGGGGCGTCTACACCGTGGGTCCCGAGAGTGTCGGCGTGGTGCAGCGGTTCGGGAGGTATGTCGGGACCGTGGGCCCCGGCCTGCGGTTCAAGCTGCCCTTCGGGATCGAGACGGTGACGATCCTGCCGGTCAAGCGGCAGCTGAAGATGGAGTTCGGGTTCGGATCGCCCACACACTCGAATCCCGACCAGGTCTCGGCGGAGCAGGCCAGGGAGAGCGACATCGTCACCGGCGACCTCAACGCGGCCCACGTCGAGTGGGTGGTGCAGTACGAGATCGCTGATCCCGAAGCCTATCTCTTCAACATGCGTGAGCCTGGCCCCACGCTCCGCGACCTCGCCGAGAGCGTAATGCGGGAAGTGGTGGGCGATCGCACCGTGGACGAGGTGCTGACGATCGGACGCCAGGGCATCGAAACCGACGCGATCGCGAAGCTCACCACGCTCGTCACCGACCTGAAGATGGGACTGCGGGTGCAGCAGGTGCAGCTCAAGAACGTGCACCCGCCGGCGCCGGTGCAGCGGTCGTTCGACGAGGTCAACCGCGCCCAGCAGGAGCGGGAGCAGATGATCAACCAGGCCAACGGTGAATACAACAAGGTGGTTCCACGGGCCAGCGGCGAGGCCGAGCGGCAGTTCCGCGACGCGGAGGGCTACGCGCTCAAGCGGGTCAACGAGGCCGAGGGCGACGTGGCCCGGTTCCGGGCACTCCTCGAGCAGTACGAGAAGGCGCCGGAGGTGACGCGGCAGCGGCTCTACCTCGAGACGATGGCCGAGGTGCTCCCCAGGCTCGGCGGCAAGATCATCCTCGACGAGGATGCCCGGCAGTTTCTGCCGCTGATGAACCTCCCGGCACCGCGGCCGGAGCCGCGGAAGGATGTCAAATGAGCCGGCTCCCCATCAACCACCCGCTCGTGCAGTGGCCGCGGCGGATCGCCGACTGGCTTCTCTCGCCGCTCGGGGCCGCCGCCGCCCTGGTGCTCGGGGTGCTCGCCTTCGGCTTCGCCTACACCGTGGACCAGACGGAGCAAGTGGTGCTCACGCAGTTCGGCCGCCCGATCGGCGAGCCGATCAACTCCAACAAGACGTCGTCCGACGGGGCCGGCCTGCATTTCAAGATTCCGTTCGTGCAGCAGGCCAACCGCTTTGAGAAGCGGATCCTGGAGTGGGACGGGCCGCCGAGCGAGATGACCACCCGCGACAAGCTGTATGTCGTGATCGACACCTTCGCCCGCTGGCGGATCGTCGACCCGCTCGTCTACTTCCAGAGCCTTCGCGACGAGCGGAGCGCCCTGTCGCGGATCGACGACATCATCGGCAGCGAGACCCGCAACGTCGTCGCCCGCCACGACCTCATCGAGCTGGTGCGATCGGACCGGGGGCGGAAGCCCGAGCAGGACGCTGCGCTCACGGAGGCGTCGGCCACCGTGGGCACGCTGCCCCCCATCCGCTTTGGGCGCAAGGAACTGGAGCGCGAGATTCTCGCCGCGGCGGCCCCGAAGATGGGGATCTGGGGGATCGAACTCCTCGACGTTCGCGTGAAGCGGCTCAACTACAAGGAAGGCGTGATCGAGAAGATCTACGACCGCATGATCTCCGAGCGGATGCAGATCGCGGAGCGGTTTCGCTCCGAGGGAGCCGGCGAGGCGGCGAAGATCGAGGGCCGCCGTGAGAAGGACCTGCAGCGGATCCAGTCCGACGCCTACCGCAAGGTGCAGGAGATCAAGGGTGCAGCCGATGCCCAGGCATCGGAGGTCTATGCCCGAGCCTACGCCTCGAGCCCGGCGGCCACCGGGTTCTATGCCTTCCTGCAGACGCTCGACACCTACCGCAAGACCCTCGGCGGCGACTCCACCGTGGTGCTCACGACCGACAGCGACTTCTTCCGGCTCCTGAAGCGGATCGAGCCGCAGCCGGCCGACCGCTGACGCCCAGCCACCCCCGGCCGGCACGTCCCGATGGTGCGGCCGGATGGCTGAATCTACGATGGTCGCTCCCGTGGCCGGCGGAGCCGCGGACCAGGCGGCCCGGGATTCGACACGCTCGCATGGCACGACTCGCCCTGACCATCCTCGCCACGACCCTCACGGCCCTGCCGGCACAGGGCAGCGACTGGCCGCAATGGGGCGGCCATGCCGAGCGCAACCTCGCCTCGACCGAGCGTGGACTGCCCGCCAGCTTCCATCCCGGCCGGCGCCGGCGCGACCATCTCGGCCTCGATCCGGCGACCGCCCGGAACGTCCGCTGGGTGGCCCGCATCGGCTGCGAGAACTACTCCAGCCCGGTCGTCGCCGCCGGCCGGGTGTTCATCGGCACCAACGACGAGGAGCTCGACGACCCCCGGTTCGAGACCACCGAGGGGGGTGTGCTCACCTGCTTCGACGAGCGGACGGGGGCCCTCGTCTGGAGGCTGGTGGTGCCGAAGCTCGAGATCGACCGCTCCAAGGTGAGCGAGGATTTCGACGCCATGAAGCTCGGCATCTGTGCCACGCCCACCGTCGAGGACGGCCGCGTCTACGTCGTCACCAACCGCTGCGAGGCGCTCTGCCTCGATGCCGACGGCATGGCCGACGGCAATGACGGCCCGTTCACCGACGAGGCGTCCTTCATGGTGCCTGCGGCCGCGAAGCCGGTCGACCTCGGCCCCGCAGACGCTGACATCATCTGGCGGTTCGACATGCTCCGCGACCTGCCGGTCTTCCCCCACGACGCCACCAACTGCTCGATCCTCGTCGTCGGCGACTGCCTCTACGTGGGCACGGGCAACGGCGTCTACGACGGCCGGATGGTGCTGCCCGAAGCGGCTTCGCTCGTGGCCCTCGACAAGAAGACGGGGCGGCTTCTGGCCCGCGACGACGGCTCGATCAGCGCCGGCACGTTTCACGGGCAGTGGTCGTCGCCGACGCTCGCCGCGACCGGCGGCCGGCAGCTCGTCGTCTATGGTGGCGGGGACGGCGTCTGCTACGGCTTCGAGCTCGCCGACCCGGCTGCGACTGCGGTGGCGACGCTCCGGCAGGCCTGGCGGTGCGACTGCAATCCACCCGGTTACCGCGACCGAGGCGGCGAGCCGATCGACTACTGGGCGCTCGTCCGCGGAGGTCCGCGGACGCTCGACGGCGACGGCATGCTGGTGAGCCCCAGCGAGATCATCGGCTCGCCGGTGTTTCACGACGGTCTCGTCTACGTGACGATCGGCCAGGATCCACTCCACGGGGCCGGCCGCGGCGCCCTCACCTGCCTGAAAGTCGAAGGTGCCGGCGAGATCGGGGCGTCGGACGTGCTCTGGCGGTATCTGGGCATCGGCCGCTCGCTCTCCACCGTCTCCGTGGCCGATGGGCTGGTGTACGCAGCGGAGCATGCCGGGAAGGTCCACTGCCTCGACGCGGCCACCGGCAGGCTCGAGTGGGTGTACGACACCCGCGACGAGATCTGGTCGTCGACGCTCGTCGCCGACGCGAAGGTCTACGTCGGCACCCGCCGCGGGCTCACCGTGCTCCAGGCTGGCCGGGAGCGGAAGCACCTGGCCGACGTGCGGCTCGGCTCGGCCGTATGGTCGGTGCCCACCGCCGCGAATGCTAGGCTCTATGTGGCGTCGCAGAAGCACCTGTTCGCCGTCGAGGATCAGGGCGAACTGCCCTAGGAACAGAAAAAGGAGTCGTCCGCATGCGCACCGGCAATCCGGCCCTCAATGCCACCACCTTCGAGAGCTTCGGCGCCTACCGGGACGAAGCCGCCGTCGCAGCCGACCGGATGACGATCCTCGGGACCGTCCACAAGACGCTGTTTCTCCTGACGCTGGCGATCGTGTCGGCCTGCTTCACATGGTCGCGGGCGGTCGCGGAGGCGGCACCCGGGGCTGCGATCGGGTCGGTCGCGGGCTGGGTGGCGGTGGGCGGCATCGTCGCCTTCGTGACGGGCCTCGTCGTCTGCTTCAGGCATGCGTGGGCCCCGTATCTCGCGCCCGTCTACGCCGTCGCCGAGGGACTGCTGCTCGGCGGCGTGTCAGCGGGGTTCGAGGCCCAGTATCCGGGAATCGTGGTGCAGGCGGTCGGCTGCACCTTCGGTACGCTTTTCTGCCTGCTGCTTGCCTATCAGTCGGGCATGATCCGGGCCACCGAGAACCTCAAGCTCGGCATCGTGGCGGCCACCGGGGGCATCGCCCTGCTCTACCTCGTGACGTTTCTCGCGGGCCTGTTCGGGTTTTCGCTGTTTTCATCGCTGTATGGCAGCGGAATCGTCGGCGTGGGCTTCAGCGTGGTGGTGGTGGTGATCGCCGCCCTGAACCTCGTGCTCGACTTCGACTACATCGAGCAGGCGGCCGACCGTGGCGCCCCGCGGCATCTCGAATGGTACGGGGCGTTCGCCCTGATGGTGACGCTCGTCTGGCTGTACCTGGAAATCCTCCGCTTGCTCGCGAAGCTCAGCGACCGCCGGTAGCGGTGCGAACGCGAGCGACGTACAACCAGCGGCGTATTCCGGTTCTTCGGGCCCGTAGCTCAGCGGTTAGAGCAGGGGACTCATAATCCCTTGGTCGTGTGTTCGAATCACACCGGGCCTACCTTTGTTTCTCGCATCACTTCGCCAGCAGCCGCCTCACCTCGCGTAATTTCCTTCGCCACACGGTCTTCAAGCGACCGTGGCGAAACCTTGCGGTTGGGTGCGGCTGCCTGCTGCGTCGTCAAATGCGTCGCGCGCGCGTCGTCTGGCGCGTCGCGCTGGCCTGCCCCGGCGACGACCGCCTCGAAGTGGACGTCCCGGGCTTGGATGTAGTGCTTGAGGGCGACCGTCGGTGAGTTCCCCAGCCACCGCGTGACTGAAGCAAGCGGGTAGTGCTCGCACCACTCGGTCTCGCACGACGAGCGAAGGTTTTGGAGCAGACGTGGCCACGGCTTGAGTCCCGCCCGCTCGATGATTCTCTGCAGTGTCGTCCTCAGATTGATCTTGTTGTCCTGTACGCGGGGTACCACCCGCACCTCCCCGTCAGTCGCGAGCTCGAATGATTCCGCGAGTAGCTCGCGAAGCCGTGGGCAGATTGGGACGTGCCGGACCGCATGGTGCCCACCGTGATGCTCGGTCTTCGGGGAACGCACCGTCAGCATTCCCCTGCCCCAGTCCACGTCCGACCACGCCATCTCAACCATCTCACTTGGGCATCGTAGGCCGGCATAGCGAGATAGCCCTACCACGAGACGCCACTCAGCATCCGGGCAGGCGTCGAGTACCGCTTCGGTGGCCTCCCGTGTAACGAAGAACTCCCGATCTGGGTTTGCCTGTGACCCGGCTTTCATGCCGGCGAAAGGTGAGGCCGGGAGCATTCCCCACCGAACCGCGCGGGAGAACACGCTCTTAGCCATCTTGATCCTCTTGCTCTGCGTTGCGGTAGCCAAGCGATTGTCTTTCGTGCCGCGTCTCGTCGTCGTGCCCTCCGTATCCGTCGCGATGAACTGCCGCCACTCATCGCATCGCTTCGGGGTTATCTCCGACAGGGGTGTATCGTTTCCGAAAAACGCACGCAGGCTGTCAGTCGACTGCTTGTAGTTGGCATATGTCGACGGCTTGACCGTAGCCCGAGCCAGAAACTCATCGATCAGTCCGCCCAAGGTGACCTGAGCATCTCGCTCCCGCACCTCCACCAATCCCACCCTCAAGAGCTTGCGGTGAAACGGGTTTGGAAGATCACGTATCCACGCAGCCAACTCGGGACTGTGAGCCGTGCCTGCGATACGGCCGGCTACGATCTCCTCAATGCGGCGTTGCACCTGCTCCGCCGCCTTCTTAGGAATTCGACCCAAATAGATTGCCTGCCGATCGCCAGCGGCATCCACGAATAGAATCCGTTTCTTGCCTCCGCCGTCGGTGCTGAGACTAGCCATGAGTTGGCGCTACCTTTCCGTATTCGAGCTTCTTTGAGCACGACGTCTTCGAACCTACCGCACTGTCTTGGTCCGTCGCCACAGCACTGCCTTCGCTCCCATCGGCTGCAGCCGCGTATACCGCCTGAGCCCGCTCAAGCAGCCATTTCGTCAGTAGCGGCTTCGGATACCGCACCGTCCGGCCAAACCGTACGTAGGGCACACTGCCGTCGCGGCGCAGTTGCCACAACGTCCTCGCACCGATACCGAGGAACTTTGCGGCTTGCCGTTCATTCAGATTGATCGCCCCATCACCTTCCGCACTCGTGAGTGCCATCGGTCTGTTGTCGTGGGAGCGCAGGGATCGTGTATCGCCGTCATGTCGTTCCATTGTTGGACTCCTTCATATTCGTCTCTGCCACCGACTCCTGTCGTGGTGCTTGCTCAGCCTCATCAACAACTGGTAATCCTTCCGAAGCGATCTCAACCTTCGTGAAGCCGTTGGGGGCCCACTTTTTCTCGACCACAAGCCTCGCGACCTTCGTGTCGTCTCCGATTACGTCCTGCAGGCCGTCCAGCACGGCCTTGGCGATGTTGTCACAGTCAGGCCGCGGCAGTGTTGGGGCCGTCGGTTTCACGCCGGACTTACGGTAGTGCGACTGAGGCCGGCTGAACCTCGCTTCGATGACGACGGTCACGGGCTTGTCCGGTCGGGTGAGTCCCGCAGCCTTTGCTGCGCGAGCCACCCGGTCCCGAAACGCATGCACCGGGTGCTTCGCAGGCACGTACGCCCGGGCGAACCCGCCACGGGTTGATACCCGTGGGCGTGGCTGAGGCACCGGATCGCCGGGGACAGTGAAGGTCACCGAGGGCAGTGGCATCTGGTTTCCTTGTGCGGTTGTCATTTCACCCGCTCCTTGGAAGCGGACATCGTCTCCCTCTGGCTTCGCTCGACCGGCGAAGCGGGCTGAACCAGACGAAATGACCGCCAGTCGGGATCAAGCCACTCTGCGTGTCCGCTGTTGACCATCCAGTCGCAGGCGGATTGCAGCTCGCTCGGGGACATGTCTGGTAGCCCCAGCTCGGCCGTGAGCGTTGCGAGCACAACAGGCTGCGAGCCGCGTGCCCGCGAAAGCCTGACGAGCCGCTCGATGACGCTGATGCCACGCTGCGCCCCAGCAGCTGCGGCGGCGAGCGACTGAAGAACCGGGTCAGCGCCGGTCGACCGGGATAAGCCGATGGGGCCAGTCCGTACCGCCGCCCCGCCGCCGATCAGTTCCCTCCGCCAGATGAGCCAGCGGCCGAGGAAGAACAGGGTTGCGTCCCGTGCAGCGATCGCATCCTGAGCGTCCACGTCACCAAGGGGGCCCGCTTTACCGAACTCGCCGGCCGCCCAGCGGAGGCAGCGGTGGAGTAGGGCGAGCTTCACCGCATGCTGGATCAGTTTCTTGACCACGCCGCGTTGGGCGTCGGGGACAGCCAGCACGACCACGAGGTCTTTGAGTCGGGCAAGCAGTTCCTTGCAGACGTCCAAGGCCTCGGGGCTGAACCGCGACTCGACCTGATTGCCGATGGCATCGGCCGCATGCTCCTCGATCCGCAGGAGCCGCGACATCGCCGTGGACCATGCCGTGTTCAGGATCGGATCGTCGGCATCCCGAGGCCACTCGGCCTCGGGAATCACACCGTCGCCGACCAGCAGCATGCGATCGAGCAGACCGTCGTCGCCCTGCGAGTTGTAGAACTTCTTCAACAGGTCGGGCTGGACGCTTCCGATCAGGCAGACGTAAGGGGCGTCGAGCGTCGCTGAGCCGGCCTTGGTAGACGCCCGTTCGCGGCGACGGCGGCGCCCGTCGTAGAGTTCGCACCACATAGCCCGGTCGGAGCCGCCGTTGCTGCGGGCAAGATGCCCCGACAGCTCGTCGGTGTTCACGAGCAATTGGCGGCGATTGAGCTCTAGCAGTTGAAGCAGCGCCGGGCCGGTGGTGTCGTTCACCACCACGCATGGATCGGGTTGCTCCGCCGCCGTGCGGCGACTCGTAGCTGCATAGCAATCGCCGCCTTCTACATCGTCGTCGTCCTCCCCATCATCATCATCATCGCAGTAGCCATTGCCGTACGCATGGTCATCCTCGTCGCTATCTTCGTCGTCATAACCGTCGGCCCCGCATTCCGCGGCTGGTCGGGCAATCGCGTCACTCAGTTCCTCCTCATGGAGAACGAGCGGAGCGAAGCACTTGTCCGCGAGCGTGCTCTTGCCGGACCCTTTGTGGCCGACCACAGCAAGAAACATGTTGCACCTCACGTACCATCCGGGCTGCACGCAGGCTGATACGTCGGCACCCGCTGCGGTCGAGGCCGCAGCAAGCATGTATGCGATCGCGTACTCATCGGGTGCGTCGGCGCCCTCGGCGATGGATCGCCGGTACTGTTCAAGTTGGGGAGGGAAGAACTCGGGAAACGTGATGGGAAGGCCGAGGTGCGTAAGAAGTTCGTTGCGGGACATGTCCAACCGCGAGCGATCGCGGCTCCTTGGAAAGTGATGGTTTGGGGAAGGATGGCTGTGCGGACCGTCATCGGGTTGTCACTGGTCGAACTGCCGCTGCTCCTCGGTGATGATGCTCCTGAGCAGACGGCGCACTTCGCGGTGGTCTGCGACGGCGAAGGCGTCCTTGAGACGCTCCCACCGGCGCCGGACCTCCTCTTCGGTTGCAGCGGGCTCGGCGTCGACGTGGAGGTTCTCTTCAATCTCGTGTGCGTCGTCCTCCTGTCTCCGGGCCCTCCTTCTGGTTTCCGTCCTTGTGCCCCGCACGGCAGAGCGCAGCGGCTTCTCGCCGGCGATGACCGCATCCCGCTCCGAGGGATCGATGGTCCCGTCCTCGATGCCCCTCGCGAGCGCCATCGCTTGACGTCCCGTGTGCAGCCCGATGTTCGCGAGGGTGCACAGCTGGCCGACACTGCTGGCCGCGTCCTTCTCGCGGCTCGTCCGGCTGGCAGATGCGG
>JBJTQP010000178.1:0-7760 GCA_046075685.1 Planctomycetaceae bacterium
CTGATTGGCGCGGCAAAGAGGCGAGGCCCACCTTGTGGGCGGGCCTCTCAATGATCTCCCCGTGCTGTTGGTGGCGGGCGGTGCTTCGCCCCACGACCACCTCGGATCAGCCCTCCGACCGACGCTTGCGGGAGGCGATCACACCGATTACGGCAAACGCTCCGCCCATCATCGCATAGGTCGAGGGCTCCGGCACCGTGAAGATCATCGCCTGGATGCCCTGGTTCGTGCTCATCGCGTAAACCACCTGCTGATACTGATTGAGCGTTGCGCCCCACTGGAGGCCGCCCGCGCCGTTGCCATTAAGAGCGAGAGTGCCCACCACGGTGGAACCGGTCGTCAGCAAGGTGGCGGAAAGAGGGTTAGTGATGTCATAGACCGAGATTCCTGAGTTGTTCGTATCCACAAGAGCCAAGAGCGACTTGCCGTCGAGCACGGTGTAGTCGAGCGGTCGAGCGGCGGCTCCCGTCGCGATCGCGGCTGTGACAGTGGCCCCGGTGTTACTCAGCGTAGGGGCGGCGACGAAGTCCGTGAGCTTTGCGCTCACACCCTGAGTTCCGATTACGGTATCGGCGTCGACGAACGCCATGCTGAGCCGGTAGTCGTTCGAGGAAGTGAGGGTACTCGGGATGTTTCGATAGATCGTATTGGTGTTCGAACCGTCGAGCGACCCGATCATGAAGTTGCTGTTATTCGGCCGACCGGCTGTCGTGCCCGATGACGTCGAACCTGCAGAAGCGAACTTGGCACTGGTACCCGAGCCGTAGACGGCGAAGGAGTCTCCGTATCGGAAGGCACCGCTCGTCGTCTGAGGAAGCACCTGCGAGAACACCACGCTCGGGGCGTTCGTATCGTTTTCTCCGCTCCAGCCGTAGATCTTGAAGGGGCTGAGCGCGCTCGAGCCGCTCTGGAGGTTCGGCACATAGATCGCACCGTCGTCGGTGACGCCGGCGCCCATCATGGCCAGCGTGCCGCCGCTGACGCCGGTCGTGTCCATGGTCTTGATCAAGGCTCCCGACGTACCGTCGAGAATCGCCACGAAGTTGCCGCCGTTGCGGCTCGGCAAGACCAAGTTCTTGGTGACCGGATTCCAGCCGATGCCTCGCTCAAAGTTGCTAGTCGAAAGATAGGGGTTTGAGCCGGGAGCAAGCCAGCCGTTCGAGCCGAACGTCGTCAGCGGTGAGAGGGTCGCCTGGCCGAATGCCGTGGAGCAGAGGAAGTTGCCCGCGAGCAGGGCGATGGCGCCGGCTGCCACGAGGGCCAGTTCCGGACGACTCTTCCGAACGGCGACGAATGACATGGCTACATCCCTGGGAAAAGCAGCGGTGGTTTGGGGCGATAGCTACCCGCCCTGCATTTCCTGCGTTGCAAACCATGTGCCGGTTCTCACCAGATTGGTGAGAACAGTCATAAGCACTTGTTTTCATTGGTCTTGCGGCACATTCCCGCGAATCTCTACGCGACCGGATTTCACAGGTTTTGCGATGTGATTTCGCAGTTCTAGTGAAACGTTTCGCAAAACTGGTGAAATCAATTCGCCAAAATTGGGAAAGAATCGCCCGTTTGCCGCGGATCCTCCCAAAGCGTCGCGATACTCTATGATCCAGCTGGTTCGGAGCGTGTTTCGGGGTGATCGAGCGATTTTCAGCGATTCACGGGGTGTTTTGATGGCGAACTGGCGGCACGGGTTGGGAGGGATGCGGTCTGCGGTGGCATCCGGCATCGTTGCGGCCCTCGTGGTGGCTCATGCGATTCGCCCGGTCGCGGGCGTTGAAACCCAGGCGGCTGCGACTCAGGGAGTGGTGCACGACGACTTCGACGTGGTGGTGGCCGGCGGCAGCACGGCGGCCTTTGCCGCCGCGCTCGCAGCGGCGGAATCGGGTGCCCGAACCGCCCTGATCGAACCCACCGACTGGCTCGGAGGGCAGCTCACGTCCAGCGGCGTTCCCGCCGTGGACGAGGCCTGGCACACGATCAAGCCCGCGGACGGGCCGCCCTACAGCGTGGCAGCCGTCGCCCGGACCCCGGCCAACATCACGCCGAGTTTCCATGCCCTGATGCGGGCCATCGAAAACCCGGCCAACTGCTGGGTGAGCCGATTCTGTTTCTGCCCGGACGCCTTCGTGGTGGGCCAGCTCGAGCCGCTCCGCCGCGCCGCCGGCGACCGGCTCACGGTGTTCCTCGAAACGGTGGTCAAGCGGGTGGAGGCGGCAGAGGACGGCCGTTCCATCACGGCCATGGAGTGCATCGCCCGCTCGCCGCGGCCGGGCGTGGCCGATCGCGGCTACGACCGCCTCCCCTCGGCGGATCTCGCCGATTGGTATTCCCCCCGCGACTCCGACCGGTTCACGAAGCGCTCGATCCGGTTTGCCTCCGCCTTGCGGCCCGGGCGAAAGACCGTGTTCATCGATGCCACGGAGTGGGGCGAGATGCTGGCGCTCTCCGGCAGGCCCTACCTGCAGGGCGTGGAGTCGGAGGACGGCGGGCTCGAGTGCCGCGACACCTGCGGCCAGGCGACGGTGTACTGCTTTGCGCAGGAACTCCACGCGGAGCCCGTGATCGAGGCGGACCGCGAGGTGGCCGCGGCCGAACTGGGCTACGGCGCCTACGGCGACAAGCCCGATGCCTGGACGAAGATCTGGACCTACCGGCGGATTCGCGGCCGGGCGGCGACCCCGGCGGCGGGCGATGTCTGCCTGCAGAACTGGGGCTACTCGGAGAAGCACCGCGAGGGCGGCAACGACTATCCCTTCGCCTACCTGTTTCTGCCCCGCGAGCAGGCCGCGGCGGAACGGGCCGATTGGCGGGGTGGGATCCACCTGCCCGCCCTGCGGGGCGCCGAGGACCGCGCGTACGGCTGGCACCAGTGGTTTCGCCGGCACGCCGGCGACGCGGGCCTCGACTCCGCCAGGATCAGCCTCTGCCCGGCGGTGCTCGGCACCGGCCATGGCCTGGCGAAACTGCCCTACATCCGCGACACGCGGCGGGCGATCGGCCTCGACGGCTTCGTGCTGCGGTTTGCCGACCTCACGGGCCCCGCCGCGCAGAAGACGGGCACGGTGTTTCCCGACCGCGTGGCCCTCGGGGCCTATCCGGCCGACATCCATCCGATCGCGGGGTGCGAGATGCCGGCCTACTGCCGGGCGGCCCACGACACCCTGCCCTTCTGCATTCCCTTTCGGGCGCTCACGCACCGCGATTTCGGCAACCTGCTGGTGGTGGGCAAGACCATGGCCCAGTCGTTCCTGGCCAACTCGGCCACCCGCCTGCATCCGATCGAATGGTCGAGCGGCACGGCCGGCGGTGTGGCCGCCGCCCACATGGCACGCACCGGGCGGACGTCGCGGGAGGCCCTGGCGGCGATCGGGGAACTGCAGGAGGAGATCCGCGTGAAGACGCCGATCGATTGGACGATCCCGCAGCACTAGGTGCGAATCCGCAGGCTGCAAGCCTGCGGCCACTGGGGGCGGGCGTCGACATCCGCAGGCTGCGCGTGCGGCCACGGGGGCCCAGTTTCCGGCAATGAACCGAGGCTTGGGTTCGCCCGTACATGCGGGGTAGAGTGAGGGCATAGGTTATTCGCGGCCCCTGCACCGGAACCCATCATGCGTCGTCCTGCTTCGCTTCATGGCCTCATCGCGATCCTTGCGACGCTGACAGGGTGCGGCGCGGTGGCGGCCGCAACGCCCGAAATCCGCGCCACCTGGATCACGACGACGAGTTCCGACGACTGGTCGACGGCCAACCTGCAGACGACGATGAACTCGCTCAAGCAGGTGGGCCTCAACACCGTCTACGTGGAGGCCTGGAAGCAGGGCTACACCAACTTCACCTCCTCCACGCTGTCTGCCTTCACCGGCAGCCCGTCGCTCAACCCGACCGTCTCGGGCCGCAACTTTCTCAACGAGACGCGGACCGCAGCCGCCAACGCCGGGCTCATTCACGGCGCCTGGTTTGAATACGGCCTGATCGCCGAGTACAGCAGCCCGTCGAACCCCCTTGCCGTGAAGTGCCGCGACGCCACCTGGACGGTCGGCACCACGAGCGGCACCGGCTGGCTCCTCAAAGACTCCGCCGGAAACTACACCAACGCGTCCAACAACTTCGTGTGGATGAATCCGCTGGTGCCCGAGGTCCGCACCCTCGTCAAGGGCATCGTGGTCGATGCGATCAACCAGTTCGACCTGCAGATCGTGCAGTTCGACGACCACCTCGCCTGGCCGGTGCAGTTCGGCTTCGACGACTACACGAAGGCCGTCTACAAGCAGGAGACCAACCGCAACCTGCCGGCGAGCTACTCCGACTCCACCTTCACCTCGTGGCGGCAGGGGAAGACGCAGGCCTTCTTCGCCGAGATCGCTGCGGCGGCCAAGGCCGCCAAGCCGTCGGTGGTCGTGTCGCTGGCCCCTTCGACGGCGAGTTTCAGTGCGTCGAACTACTGCGCCGACTGGACCAAATGGATGGCGAGCACCGACGAAGTGCTTCCGCAGGTGTATCGCTCCACCTATTCCTCGTTCGCGACCGACTGGGCGGCCCAGATCACGGCCTCGGGCACGAACCGGCCCGAACTCGGCGCCGGCCTCCGGCTGCTGGGCACCGGGTCGGCCACGCCATGGGCCGACCTGCAGCAGCAGATCGACAAGACGCGCACCGACAACGCCCTGGGGCACTCGATCTGGTACAGCGAGGGCGTTTCCAACTCCGGCACGAGCAATCCCTCCAACTACAACTCCCAGCTCACCGCCTACTACAACGTGGCGGCCAACGGCGCCGCGGCGAATCCATTCTTCACGAGCGTCCGTTGGTCGGGCACCGGCGGGCTGTCGGCGAGCGGCACGTGGAGCGTGATCGCCCCGGCCTGGAAGGATCGCTCCACGATCTGGGTGCAGGATGCCCTCGGCATCTTCGACGGCCCCGGCGGCACGGTGACGGTGTCGGGCACGGTGGGCGTGGCCGGCGGACTCGACTTCCGCACGGGCGGCTACACGGTGACGGGCGGCACGATGGCGCTCCGGGGCTTCAACCGGGCGGCAAACTCGCTCGGCGTGGCGGCCGGCGGCACGGCGACGCTCGCCTGCACGCTGACCGGCTTGACGGGCCTGACGAAGTCGGGCACCGGCGTGCTCGCGCTGGCCGGCACCGGCACGGGCCTGAGTGGCGGGGTCGCCGTGCAGGCCGGCATGCTCACGATCGGCGCCGGCGGCACCACCGGCTCGCTCGCGGTGTCGAACACGTTCACGCTCGCCGCGGGCGGCACGCTCGGCTTCAACCGCACCGACGGCTACGGCGGCGGCTTTGCCAGCGTGATCAGCGGTTCCGGGGCGCTCCGCCTGCTCTCGGGCTCGCTGGCCCTCACCGGGTCGGTAACGCACACCGGCGGCACGATCGTCTCGGCCGGCACGCTCTCGGCGGCTGCCGTGCTCCAGACCACCGGCTCGATTACGGTCGACGGCGGCGTGTTCGCCGCCACGTCGTACAACGCCGCGGCCCCGCTGTCGGTGGCCGGGAGCGGATCGGCCACGATCAGCGGCACGGGGCTGTCGCTCGCCGCGGTCACCAACAACGCAGCTGTGGGCCGGGGAGTGGCGTTCACGGCAGCCAGCGGCACGATCACGCTCGCGGGCCTCACCGGCAGCGGATCGACGCGGTTCGGCAGCCACGCGCGGATCACCGGCGGAATCAGCGGCGGCACGGTCGCGGTGGTCGGCGGCCTGAACGCCGACATCGGCGGCGGGAGCGTGACGGCGGGCAGCCTGACGAGCGGCACGGTCTCCGGAGGCACCGTCGGCGTGACCGGTTCTGCGACGATCACCCGGCTCGCCGGCGGCGTCACCACCCTCGGCGGGCCGGCCACGCTCGGCACCGTGGCCTCGGGAAGCGTGACGCTCACGGGCTCCACCGCCAGCATCACCACGCTCTCCGGCGGCCGCGTGACGCTGGGCGGCGCTGCGGTGACGGTCTCGGGCGGCACGTTCGCCGGCCTGCTGACGGGCTCGGGCGGCAGCTTCCGCAAGGCGGGCTCCGCCACGCTCGTGCTGGCGGGCTCCACCTCGATGTCGGCCCCCACCTCCGTCGCGGGCGGGATCCTGCGGCTGGACGCCGCCGCTGCCCTGGGGTCGAGCAGCGTCTCGGTGCTCGCCGGCGGCACGCTGGCGATCGCCCCCGGCCTTGCGGCCACGGTGGGGGGCCTGCTGCCGAACGCCGGTGGCCTCGTCGACGTGGGCAACGGGTCGATCACCGTGGCGGCGGGGCTGTCGCAGAACGACCTGGTGACGGCGATCGTCACGGGGCTCGGCGACGGTACCTGGAACGGTTCGTCCGGCATCACGTCGACCACCGCGGCCGCCGCCGCGGCGCAGTCGCTGACGCGGGCCGTGGGCTGGCTCGACAACGGCGACGGCTCGATGACCTTCGCCTTCGCAGCCCCGGGCGACCTCAATCTCGACGGCCTGGTGGACGTGCTCGACTCGGCCGGATTCCTCGCGTCGGGCGCCCTCGATGCGGGCTTCGGCGCCACCTGGGCCGACGGCGACACGAACTACGACGGGATGGTCGACATCCTCGATTCTGCCGCGATGCTCTCCGCCGCCCTCTTCGACACGGGCTCCTACGCCACCCCGGTTCCCGCGATCGCCGCGGTGCCGGAGCCGTCGGTCACGTCCCTCGCCGTGGCCGCGACAGCGGCGGCTCTGGCCTACGCCCGCCGGCGGCGGGCGACCCAGCCGGCGGCGAGGGCGATGCCGGCGGCACAGCACGCGGTGGCCGACGGCTCAGGCACCGCCGCCACGCCCGCCTGAGCCGGCGGCGGGTTGTAGGGGCCGGCGTCGAGCAGGCCCGTGGAGAGGAAGGCCGCCGCGTCGAGCACGTCGACGAAACCGTCGTAGGTGAAGTCGCCTTCGATCCAGGTCGCCGGCAGGCCCGAGTCGAGCTTGCCGCTGGAGAGGAAGTTGGCCGAGTCGAGGATGTCGACCTGCCAGTCGAGGTTCGTGTCGCCGGCCGCCGCGAAGGCGAAGGTCACCGAGCCGTCGCCGTTGTCGAGCCAGCCCACCGTCCGCGAGCCGCCGCTGGCCGCGGCCACGCTCGACGTGATGCCGCTGGCCCCGTTCCACGAGCCATCGCCCAGGCCGGTGACGAGCGCCGCCACCATGTCGGTGGCCGAGAGCCCGGCCGCCACGGTGATCATGCCGCTGCCCACGTCGGTGAGCCCGCCGGCGAGCGGCGTGAGGCCGCCCACCGCGGTCTGCAGGTAGGGCGCCAGCGTGAGCGTGCCGCCGGCCACGGGCACGATCGCGCTCGACCCCAAGGCCGAGCCGTTGGCCAGCTGCAGCCGGCCGCCCTGCACCGTCGTCGACCCGCTGAGCGTGTTGGCCTGATCAACGACGAGCGTGCCGGCACCCGTCTTCACCACCGGGATCGAGCCCGAGAGCGTGGGATAGCCGGCCTGGGTCTGCGTCTGCGTGCCGCTCGGCACGTTGATCGTGATCACCGAGGGCGTGCCGGCCGTGAACACCAGGTTCAGGTCGTTGCCGCTGGTGGCCAGGCTGAAGGTGCCGTTGCCGAAGGCATTCGCGAAGCCCGAGGTGCCATTGGTTCCCGAGGTATTGACGACGAACTTGTTCGCCGCAAAGCCCGAGATGCCGCCGGTCGCGGTGACGATCGTCCAGGAGTAGTTCTGCGTGGAGTCGAAACCGGTCGCCGAGCCGCTGACGTCGGGGCCCGCGCTCGACAGGCTCCAGAGGTTGATCTTGAAGGGTGAGGTG
>JBJTQP010000179.1:0-20127 GCA_046075685.1 Planctomycetaceae bacterium
GACCTGAGGTCCTTAACCGAGCCGCTGACGGTAACTCGCCGGATCATTATGCAAAAGGCACGCCGTCACGCATTGCTGTTGCCAGCCATAGCGCTCCGACCGCTTGTAGGCACATGGTTTCAGGTTCACATTCCTCCCCTAGCAGGGGTTCTTCTCAACTTTCCCTCGCGGTACTAGTTCACTATCGGTCATCAGAGAGTATTTAGCCTTACGGGATGGTCCCCGTAGATTCAGTCGAGGTTCCACGTGACTCGACCTACTCAGGGTACCCCCTCAACGGAGCAACACAGCTTTCGCGTACGGGCCTGTCACCCTCTGTGGACGAACTTTCCAGATCGTTCCGCTAGCCTGTTGTTTGTAACTCCTCGGGGGCCCTACAACCCCGAAGTGGAAACCACCTCGGTTTGGGCTATTTCCCTTTCGCTCGCCGCTACTGAGGAAATCGAGTTTTCTTTCTTTTCCTGCGGGTACTGAGATGTTTCAGTTCTCCGCGTTCGCCGCTGCAACCTATGGATTCAGTTGCAGCTTGTTCAGGAATCCCGGGATCATCACCTGTTTGACGGTTACCCCGGGCTTATCGCAGTCTTCCGCGCCCTTCACAGCCTTCTGATGCCTAGTCATCCCCCATGCGCCCTTTCTAGCTTGACCACCCGAATCGAATGCTCGCATTCGAGCCCTCGCTGGGTGAGCTAGTTCCACCGAACCATCGGATTGCACGGCCCAACGCATCACTGCGGTGGCGGCCTGCTCGGTTCGGTGCAACGATTTTTTCTCGCTCTTTTTCAAGGGATGTCGGCTACGGCCGAAGCCACATCCGACACCCCTGAGCCTTGGGAGAACGCTTCCAGGGAGCCGCTTGAGACGGATCCCCTTCGGCATTCTTTTCAAGATGCCAATTACCACGACCAAATTGTCAACGAACGAAAACGAGCCGTTTCAGACGGAACGCCTGACGGCCCGTATGCGGGAACCGATCCCGGGATTTCCAAGGATCGGCCGCGACAGCCCCAAACCTTAGCGGGCCACCGATTGACCGTCAAGCGGCCGGCATAATCCGGCCAAAGAGCCGGTTTTTGCCGTCCGCCACCGCGGTATAACCGGACGCATGATACGGCGCATGGGACGGGCTGGTTTGGTGGGTGTGGCGGTGGCCTTGGGCTTCGTCGCCACCGGCCATGCGCGGAGTCAGCCGCCCGCCGCTCCGGCGGCCGTGCCGGTCGTGGCTGCCAGGGCGTCCACGATGCAGACGGCTTCGGGGCAGCCGTTCGTCGGCACCGTGCTTCCCGCCCGCACGAGCGACGTGGGCAGCGCCGTGGACGGTCGCCTCGTTGACCTCCCGATCGTGGAAGGCCAGCACGTGGCCGAGGGGGAGCCGATCGCGGCGTTGCTCCGCGGACTGCTCGAGATCGAACGCGCCGGCGCCGTGGCAGAGCTCGACCGCCGCCGCCAGGTGCTGGCGGAACTCAAGGCAGGATCGCGGCCGGAGGAGATCGAACAGTCGCGGGCCGCCGTCGCGGGATTCGAGGCCCGGCTCGCCTACGCGCGGGGCCGCCTGGACCGCCTGTCGCGACTCGTGGAGCGGGGCACCAGCACCGCCGACGAGCTGCATGATGCCCAGACGGAACTCCAGGCCATCGAGGCGCAGCTGCGCGGCAGCCGGGCGGCGCTCGCCCTCGCGGAGGCCGGCCCGCGGCAGGAGCAGATCGCGCAGGCGGCGGCCGCGGCGGCCGTGCAGGAGGCGGAGGTGCAGCGGATCGACGACCAGCTCGGCAAGCACACCATCCGGGCCCCGTTCGCGGGCTGGGTGGTCGAGCGGTTCACCGAGAAGGGGCAGTGGGTGGCCCGCGGCGGCCTGATCGCCCGGATCGCCGAGCTCGACACCCTGGAAATCGAGGCCCAGGTGCCCGAGTCGTCCGTTGCGTCGCTGCGCGAAGGCGCCGAGGTGCGACTGGAGTTCGATGCCGCGGCCGACCAGCCGTGGATCGGCACCGTGGCCCGCATCGTGCCGCAGGCCGACCTCCTGAGCCGGAGCTTCCCGGTGCGAATTCGCCTCGCCAACCGCCTCGTCGAGGGCATGCCCGTCATCAAGGGGGGCATGCTTGCCAGGGCCTGGCTGCCCGTCGGCTCCGCGGGCCCGGCCACGTTCGTTCCCAAGGATGCCGTAGTGCTCGGCGGTCCGAAGCCCGTCGTGTTCTGCATCGACCCGTCCGGCGCCGGCGCCGGATCCGTCCGGCCCGTCGACGTGGCGCTCGGGGCGGCGGTCGGGGGCAGCGTGGCCGTCAGCGGTGGCCTCGAGCCCGGCACGCTGGTGGTCATCCGCGGCAATGAGCGGCTGCGGCCGGGGATGAAGGTGGCGTTCGCGGATCCTGCCGACTGAGACGCACGCCGCCGGCCGGCCGTGCGGCGGGCACGACCATGAACCTGATCGAAGCCTGCGTCACCAGCCCCGTGAAGGTCGCCGTCGGCGTGATCCTCGTCACGCTCTTCGGCGTGCTGGCGATCCTCTCGATGCCGGTGCAGCTCACCCCGGAGGTGCAGATCCCCACGGTTACCGTCGAGTGCCGCTGGCGGGGCGCGAGCCCGCAGGAGATCGAGCGGGAGCTGGTGCAGCCCCTCGAAGAACAGCTCCGCAGCACTGAAGGCCTGGTCAAGCTCTCCAGCGATTCCGGCAGTTCGAGCGGCACGGTCGAGCTCGAGTTCGCCGTCGGCACCGACATGTCGCAGGCCCTCGTCAAGGTGAACACCCGCGTCCAGCAGGTCCGCGACTGGCCGATCGACGCCGATCGGCCCGTGATCAAGACCTCCAGCGCCAACGACCGGCCCGTCGCCTGGTTCATCCTCGGCCAGGCCGCCCCCGACACGGCGGTCGTGGAGCGGGCCAAGGCCGCCCATCCCGCACTGGCCGCGGAACTCGACCGAGTGCTCTCCGCCCGCACGCCCGACCTCGCGCTCTACCGGCTGCGAAAGCTCGCCGCCGCACACCCCGAGCTCGCCCCCCTGGCCCCGCCCGACATCGACGTCGAAGCGGTCCGCCGCATGGCGGAGGACGACGTGGAAAGCCGCCTCGAACGGGTCGACGGGGTGTCGAGCGCCGACCTCGTCGGCGGCCGCGAGGACGAACTGCAGGTGATCGTCGACCCTCAGCTGCTCGCCGCCCGCACCCTCACGATCGAAGACCTCCGGCTCGCGCTGGCGAACCAGAACCAGGACACCTCCGGCGGTGACCTCTGGGAGGGGAAGCGGCGATACGTCGTCCGCACGCTCGGCCAGTTCCGCTCGCCCGAGCAGGTGGAGGCGGTGATCATCACCAGGCGCGACGGCAAGCCCGTCTACGTCCGGGACGTCGCCACCGCCCGGCTCGGGAGCAAGAAGCCCGATGGCATCGTCCGCCGCTTCGGGGCCCGCAACATCGCCATCCGGGTGACCCGCGAAGCCGGAGCCAACGTGCTGGAGGTGATGCGGCGACTCCGCGACGTGACGGCCCGGATCGACGAGCAGCTCCGGCCCAAGGGGCTGTCGCTCACGCTCGTCTACGACGAAACCACCTACATCGACTCCGCCATCGGCCTGGTGAACGACAACATCCTCGTGGGCGGCCTGCTCACGCTCGGCACCCTGCTCGTGTTCCTGCGGAACATCCGCTCGACGCTGATCGTGGCGGTCTCGATCCCGGTGAGCGTGATGGGCACCTTCCTCGCCCTGGCCGCCTTCGACCGCACGCTCAACGTGATCAGCCTGGCCGGCATCGCCTTCGCGGTGGGCATGCTGATCGACAACTCGGTGGTGGTGCTGGAAAACATCTTCGTGCACTGGACCGCCGGCGAACCGCCGCGGGAGGCGGCCGTCAGGGGCACCCAGGAGGTCTGGGGAGCGATCCTCGCCAGCACGCTCACCAACGTCGCGGTCTTCCTGCCGGTGCTCTTCGTGGAGGGCGAGGTGGGCCAGTTGTTCGGCGACATCGCCCTGGCCATCGCCGCCGCGGTGGGCCTCTCGATCGCCGTCTCCGGGCTGATGGTGCCCGCCGCCGCCGCCCTGCTGCTGCAGAGCCGCCACGCCCGGGCGGCCGCGGCGGTCGTCGCCGGCGACGAGGGCCCGGATGCCGCGGCGTCGCGCGGCGACGTGTTCACGCGGTTCGGCGGCGCGTTCATGGGAGTGGTCACGGCCATCAACCGCTTCCTCCTCGCGAGCGGCCCGCGGGCGGCGCTCGCCTCGGTCGCCCTGGTGGCCGCCGCGGCAGCCGCAACGTGGCTCCTGATGCCGAAGGCCGAATACCTGCCCGAGGGCAACCGCAACCTGGTGTTCGGCATCCTCCTGCCGCCGCCGGGCTACAACATCGACGAGCTGCTGCGGATGGGAGACGTCGTCGAGCAGCGGCTGATCCCCTACTGGGACGTCGATCCGGGCACGCCCGAAGCCGAGGCTCTCGACGCCCCGATCCTGGGCGACTGCTTCTTCGTGGCCCGCGGCCGGAGCGTGTTCGTCGGCCTCCGGTCGCTCGAGCCGCTCGAGGCGGGCAGGCTCGTGCCGCTGATCCGCCGGATCGCCGCCGACCTGCCGGGCACGTTCGCGGTGGCCAAGCAGTCGAGCCTGTTCGAAAACGGCATCGGTTCCGGCCGCACGGTCGACATCGAGATCACCGGCCCCGACCTCGCGCGGCTCGTGCAGCTCGGCGTGCAGGTGATGGGCAAGCTGCCCGAGGCGACGCCCGGCAGCCAGAACCTGCCCAAGCCGTCGCTCGATCTCTCGAGCCCCGAGGTGCAGCTCGTGCCGCGGTTCGAGCAGGCGGCCGACATGCGGCTCGACGCCCGGCAGCTCGGCTACATCGTCGACTGCCTGGTCGACGGCGGCTACGCCACCGACTACTTCGTCGACAACGACCGCATCGACCTCGTCATCAAGGGCGACGACCGCTTCGTGCAGCGGACGCAGGATCTCCGCACCCTGCCGGTGGTCACACCGGGGGGCCAGCTGGTGCCGCTCGAGGCCGTCGCGGAGATCCGCGAGTTTTCCAGCGGCCCGGAGCAGATCCTGCACCGCGAGCGGGAGCGGGCGATCACGGTGCAGGTCTCCCCTCCGCCGCGGATGCCGCTGGAAGAGGCCCAGGAGCGGATCGAGCAGATCGTCGTGCGGCCGCTGGAGGAGTCGGGGGCCCTGGAGGGCGGCTACCGGATCGCCCTCGGCGGCACCACCGACAAGCTCGTCGCCACGTGGAAATCGCTGTGGTTCAACCTCGTGATCGCGGGGGTGATCACCTACCTGCTGATGGCGGCGCTGTTCGAGTCGTGGCTCTATCCGGCCGTGGTGATCGCATCGGTGCCGCTGGGCAGCGTGGGCGGCCTGCTCGGGCTCTGGCTGCTCAACACGGTCGGCGGCCGCTTCGGCATCTACCAGCCGCTCGACGTGCTCACGATGCTCGGCTTCGTGATCCTGATCGGCACGGTCGTCAACAACCCGATCCTGATCGTGGAGCGGGCGCTCCAGCTCGTCCGCGAGGGGGACACGAATCCCACCGAGGCGATCCTGGAGGCGGTCCGCAGCCGCGTGCGGCCGATCTTCATGACGACGCTCACGACGGTGCTCGGCCTGCTGCCGCTCGTGCTCTTCCCCGGCGCCGGCAGCGAGCTCTACCGCGGGCTCGGGGCGGTGCTGCTCGGGGGCATGCTGTTCTCGACCCTCGTCACGCTCGTGCTCGTGCCGGCGCTGCTCGGGCTCTGCTTCCGAGTGTTCGGCCGGTAGTCGACAGACCGGCCCCGAGCGGGCCGGTCGTCAGCCCGCCACCCGCAGCATCCATGCGGCCAGCACCGCGCGGCCCGTCCAGGCGACGGTGCGGATCCAGTTGCCGCGGACGAGCGCCGCCACGACGTCCGGGGAGTGGCCCTCGCCGGCAAGCCGGGCATGCAGCGGCACCTGCACGAGGAGCGTCGAGAGCCAGACGACCGCGACGAGCGCAAGCCCTGCGACCGTCGCCCCGCGGCCGACGCCAGCCGGCGGCCAGCAGGCGATCGCCACGGCCGTCACGAGTTCCACCACCATGAACGGCAGCACCACCGGAGCGGTCCGCCGCTGGTTGTCGAGGGCGTAGGTCTGCGACCGCTCTCCGGCGATCGCGGCGAACATCGGGTAGTGGACGACCTGCACGAACCAGATCAGCCCGCACATGGCCGCGGAGGCGACCGCCTGTGCCACGAGGACCACGTCCTCCAGCGGCACGCCGGCGATCGCGAGGTCAGTCATGTGACGCGGGGAACTTCAGGCGATGCTGCCGCCAGGCATGGTGCAGGATCAGGGCGAACGGAACCCACCACACGAGGTCGTTCGTGGGCAGCGTCCAGCCGAAGGCTGGCGGGACGTCGCCACGGATCACGCCCATCGCATAGCCGAGCGGACCAAACACCTTGCCCAGAAATCCGACCAGGATCACCGGCCAGTGCCGCACCGGGTCGGATGAGGCGGCAAGGTAGCCGATCCCGTAGACCCCGACCACCATGCCCACGCACTGCCAGATGAACGGGTAGTTCGGAGGCGCGAGCCCCGTGAGGTCGAACAGCCACGCGGGATGGAGCACCGTAAGGGCTCCCCAGGCGAGGTTGTAGATGCCCGCGGCGACGAGCCAGCGATGCATCCAGGCGGGCGTTGACGTGGAATCTGCGACAGTTGCCATGGAAGGTGGCCGGTGCGGGGTGCGGCCGGGCGGCACGCCCAGCCCGGCAGAGGATTTCTGCAACAGTAGGCGCCTTCCCGCCGCTGCCGAGGGGCCCCTGAGGCCCGTTCCTGCCCATGGCCCATGCCGGTCACGGTGACAGTTCTGCGACGACCCGCACAATTCCGTCGGGGGCGATGCCTCCCGACAGGTACGCGGCGGCTCCCGCCTCCCGCGCCCAGCGCTCCGCCGCGTCGTCACCGTCGCCGCCCCTGACCACGAGCCGGGTGCGATGCAGCCGCACCGCCCGCACCCAGCTATCGAAGTCCCGGGGACGACCCACGGGGTGCACGAGGTCGATGAACACGCAGCGATATCGCAGCGGGTCGGCGGGCACCACCCGCGACGCGGCCGCGTGGCCGCTACGGCCGTTTCGGTGGACGGCCCGCAGCACGAGGTCGCGGTTCGCACCGTCCGCGGAGAGCACCAGCCAATCGACCGGCTCCGGCCAGGCCGCTTCGGGCGGGATCACCTGTTCCGACGTGATTCCAACGGCAAGCACGATCATGGCGTCACCTCTCGGCCTGGCCGGGCACTCCCTGCAGGGGAATGCGCCGCATCCGGCCGGCGCCACGAGTCGGCGGATCGTATCGGCCAGGCAGCCGCGTGGGGCGAGCGGTTCCGCCCGCGGCTCTCCCCACCCCAGATCTCGGGCTGGATCTCGGGCTGGATCTCGGGCTGGATCTCGGGCTGGATCTCGGGCTGGATCTCGGGCTGGATCTCGGGCTGGATCTCGGGCTGGATCTCGGGCTGGATCTCGGGCCAGATCTCGGGCCTGCGGAGTGCGTGCCCGGCGGCCGGACACTCCCGCGGCGCGGCGGACGGGCGTGACCGGTGGCCGGGCGATGTGATAGCCTCTCCTCGGCGGTGTCTCAGCCCCCCTGCACCATACGCCCCGCCCATCCATGCCTCTCGGACCCAGCGACCTTCCGCTCGACCAGGCGCAGAGTCTCGCCCAGCACAAGGGCGACCTCTCGCTCAATGCCTACACGTCACTGTCGGACGAGGCGGCGGCGTGCCTCGGCCGGCACCGCGAGGGAACGCTCTGGCTCAACGGCCTCACATCGCTCTCGCCCGCCGCTGCCGCCAGTGTGGCGTCGCACGCCGGCGCGGTCTCGCTCGACGGCCTGAAGACCCTCTCCGACCAGGCTGCGGCCGCGATGTCACGGTTTCGCCACGGGCTCTCGCTCGACGGCGTCGCCAGCCTCTCGGAGCGGGCCGCTGAGTCGCTCGCGTCTCACGAGGGATCGCTCTGGCTCAATGGGCTCACCACCCTCAGCGACGCGTCGGCCGCCACCCTCGGCAGGCACAACGGCTCCCTGTGGCTCAACGGCCTGACGTCGCTCTCCACCGAGGCGGCCGTCGGCCTGTCGCACATCCGGGGGCTGCTGTCGCTCGACGGGCTGTCGGCGCTCTCCGCGGCGGCCGCCTCAGCGCTTGCGGCGCACGGCGGGGATCTCTCGCTGAACGGTCTCACCGCCCTGCCCGACGATGTGTCGGCCGCACTGGGCAGCCACCTGGGCATGCTGCGGCTGGGAGGCGTGCGGGAGGTGTCCGCGGCAGCAGCCCGCGGGATCGCCCGCCGCAGCCGTGCGGTGGCGCTCGACGGACTGGTGGCGGTGTCCGGCGGAGTCGCCGAGGCGCTCGCGGCCCACGAGGGCCTGCTTTCGCTCAACGGCGTGACGTCGCTCTCGGCCGCCGAGGCGGCGGCCCTCGCCAGGCACCACGGGGATCTCTACCTCTGCGGCCTCACCATGCTCCCGGACGACGCGGCATGTGAACTCGCCGGGCACGGGTCCTGGCTCTATCTCGACGGGCTGACGTCGCTTTCCGATGCAGCAGCATCGGCCCTGCACTCCAAGGCCGGCCTGCGTCTGCCGGCCAGATTCTCCTCGCGCGGCGCAGGCTGACCGTGGCGTGACTTCGCCCGTACCGTCTTCCTGCGGACCGCGCTGGACGCGCTGGTGCGCCGCGACGGCTGGAATCCGGCGTCCGAGTGATCGTCGCCCGCACACCCCCGGCTGCAACACCGTGCCGCACCGCGACGAAGACGACGTCCCCTGGGAAGACGAAGACGACGAGGATCTCGACGCCCCGGATCTCGACACCCCGGATCTCGACGACGACGACGACTCGGAGCACACCGCCCCCTGCCCTTCCTGCCGCCGCGAGATCTTCGAAGACTCGCCCAACTGCCCGCACTGCGGTCATTATCTGACCACGGAAGACGTCGCGTCCGGGTCGAAGCCGCTGTGGGTCGTGATCACGGCGATCGTCTGCCTCGTGGTCGCGGTCTGGCTTGCGTTCGCGGTTTGAGCCGGGCCACCCGTTGAAGCCGGCAGCCGCCGCGCGGGAAACGGCTCAGCGCAGCGGCGAGTCGTCGGTGCCGACGAAGAATGCCGACACCACGCCCCCCTGCTTCTCCGTGAGAGGGCCGCCGGCCTTCCGCTCCGAGGCCTCCTTCGCGGCCAGCCACTCGGGATCCGCCCGGAACGCCGCAAAGCTCTTCTTCGCAGCCTCGACGCTCGCGTGGCCGAGCAGATACACCAGTTTCCGTTCGCCGGCCTCGACGCCCTGCGGATGCCAGTAGGCGAGATTCTCCATCCCGTGCTTCGCAAACAAGCCCATGGTGTGGCTCCGGAATCGCTCATGAAGCAGGGCGAGATGATCCCGGGAGGGGCAGGTGTACGTCCGCAGTTCGAAGACCCGGGGCGTGGCCGTCGCCGCGGGCGTCAACCTCGGCGAATACTCCGTGGGAGTCAGCGTGATTCGCTCCTCGCCCCGCACGATGTCTCCACCGCGGCTCGCATCGCCATTCGACGACTCCCGGGCAGGCTCGGCCTCGAAGGCCTGCCGCGCGGCAGCCGCGGCCGCCGCATCCGGATACCTCACCAGCCATGCCAGCCGGCCCTCCGGGTTTCCGTCCACGGGGACGAGGCAGGCGAGCGTCGTGACGCCGTCGGTGCCCGAATCGAGACGGCGACGTCGCACCCGCTCGAGGAGTTCGGCACACCTGCCGGGCTGCGCCACCAGCATGCGGAGTTCATCCACCGGCATCCCGCCGGGCGAAACCTGCTCGTCGGCCGCCTGGGCGCTGGTGCTCCACCCCGCCGCGACGGCGATCGCGATCAGCACGAGGCGACGGGCGAACGGGCGGGGAGTGGTCATCGGGCAGCGCTCCTTCACGGGGGGTCGACCGGCCGGATTCTCGCCGAGGCGCTAGACTTCGCGAAAGGGGGCACCCGTCGTGATGGCGCCGCCCTGCCCCGCCATCACGAAGGGGCCCACCGCGAGAATACTTCTGTGCCTAAAAAGAACCGTCGCCGGCGCCCGTCAACCCACCAGGAGGCTGTCTATGTGTGTGACTCCTGCGGAGAGGAGATCGTGGTGCCGGTGGATCTCTCAGCCGGAACCCATCAGGATTACGTTGAGGACTGCCCGATCTGCTGCCACCCCATGAGCCTGCACGTCGACATCGACCCGGACGGCGAGGCTCACGTGCAGGGAGAGCACGAGTAGCCCCGGGGCGGTGGCTCGCCGTGACTCGCCCCCGAACCGAGCGATAGAATGTCGAAACGAGTCCGCCACGCACGCTGCATGTGATCTGGAGGAATGTGATGAACAACGCTGCTCGATGCCACGGTGTGCTCGGCTGCACGCTGGTGATGTTCGTCCTGACCTGTTCGCTTTTCGCTGCGGAGCCGACACCGCCGCGAACCACTCTCAGCCAACCGCGGACCGGGCAGACCCAGAAGTTCGGCTCAGGCACGCTCACGCACCGGTCTGACGGCACGAGCAGCCAGACGCGGCCCTTCGGCTCCGGCTCGATCACCACGGAGCAAACCCGGGACGGCAGAACGATCACCGGCCACACGCAGAAGTTCGGATCCGGCACGATCACCAGGTGGTCGGACGGCTCCACGACGGAGACGCGGCCGTTTGGCTCGGGCTCCCTGACGACCGAGCGCGGCCGGAACGGCACGACGGTCACGGGCCATACCCAGAAGTTCGGTTCGGGGACGATCACCACCAGGTCGGATGGGTCGAGCACGCGCACGGAGAAGTTCGGCAGCGGCACCCTGCAGCGGGATCAGCCGGGCAGGAAGAGCCGTTAGCCGGTGGAGGCCGGTTCAGGGCATGGGCCGGGTGTCGTCATGCCGTCTCAACCCCCGAAACCAATCCCAAAGCAGTCCGACTCCTACGTGGAGAACGGCCTGCTGGTCTATACGGCTGCCCATCATCTGAAGCGTGGCATGTGCTGCGGTTCCGGCTGCCGCCACTGCCCATATGAGCCCCGACACACCAAGGGCAGTACCACGGTGGGCCAAGAACCGACGGGGTTGCGAGGATAGACGGGCCCGGCCAGGGGCCGTCAGCGGCCAAAGCCATGCGAAGCGCTCGCGGTTGCAACGGGCGGCTTCGCTTCCGTGAGTTCCTCCCCGCACACAATCCGATGGCCATCTGGCGTGACGATCGAAAACTCCCGCATGCCCCACGGCTTGTCGGCCAACGGGTGCCACATAGGAACGCCGCGTTCACGGTACTCGCGGTAGAGACCTGCGGCATCCCGCACGTGCAGGTACGCGAACCACGAGTGGTCAGGGACATCCTTCATGGGGATCGCTTCCGGGCAATGGCCAAGCCGCAGCCTGCATGCACCCCGGCTGAGGAATGCCCATCCCTCGACGCGTAGGTCTTCGGTGAATCCGAGTTGGTTCACATAGAATCCAACGGAGGCATTCACGTCGGGTACCGCGAGCACAAACGTCGAAGACAGGATCTCGGGCATCCGTTTGCCTCCTTGTACGCGCTCATGTTCCTGCGGAATCACCTCGGCTTCACGATACCACCAGGTGCGTGCCGGAACGAGCGGCGAGCGAACAGCCCGCGAGCGCGGCTGAAAACGCAAAAACCCCCGCGAAGCCCGGGCTTTCCGGGACATCGCGAGGGTCTTTGGCGGAGAGGCTCCGGTCGGAGTCGAACCGACGATGGCGGATTTGCAATCCGCTGCCTTAGCCACTTGGCTACGGAGCCTTTTCCAAATCGAGTTTTACGCTACGGCACCCTGGGCGAACTGGTCAAGTTTTTCCTGGTGCGGTGACGCCGCCGGCGGCTCCGCAGGTCGCGGATCAGCCGGTCATGCCTAGGAATCGGACTGTCCGGGGCCGCGGCTTCAATCCTTTCCGTTTCTCGGGGTTGAAGCGGGGCCTTTGGTTCGGCAGGACCGCTGCCGATATAGTCTGCGGCACCGGATCATTTTCCCACCTTTTGCCCGCGGCGATCCCGTGGCCCGCGGCCTCCCAGGAGCATCCTCAGGATGACCATGCAGTCGACGTGCGACATCGGCCTGATCGGCCTGGCCGTGATGGGCGAGAATCTCGCCCTCAACATCGCCAGCCGCGGCTTCTCGATCGCCGTCTTCAACCGCACCACCAGCGTCACCGACGCCTTCACCGCGAGCCGTGGCCGGCAGCAGAATGTCGTCGGCTGCCACACCCTGCAGGACCTGGTCGCGGCCCTCAAGCCGCCGCGGAAGGTGATGATGATGGTCAAGGCGGGCCCCGCCGTCGACGACCTCATCAAGACCCTGATCCCACTGCTCGCCAAGGGCGACGTGATCATCGACGGCGGCAACACGCTCTACACCGACACGGAGCGGCGCACCACGGAGGTCGAGGCGGCCGGGTTGCTCTACGTCGGCACCGGCGTGTCGGGAGGCGAGGAGGGCGCGCTCAAGGGACCGAGCCTGATGCCGGGCGGATCGCCGGCCGCCTGGCCGCTCGTGAAGCCGATCTTCCAGGCCATCGCCGCCAAGGTCGGGCCCAAGGGCGACATCCCGTGCTGCGACTGGGTCGGACCCCGCGGCGCCGGGCACTACGTGAAGATGGTGCACAACGGCATCGAGTACGGCGACATGCAGCTGATCTGCGAGGCCTATTCCCTGCTCAAGCACGGCGCCGGCCTCACGAACCCCGAACTGGCGAAGGTGTTCGACAGCTGGAACCGTGGCGAGCTCGACAGTTACCTGATCGAGATCACCCGCGACATCTTCACCGTCAAGGATCCGGCCACCGGCCAGTTCATGGTCGACCTGATCCTCGACAAGGCCGGCGCCAAGGGCACCGGCAAGTGGATGAGCCAGCTGGCCCTCGATCTCGGCGTGCCCAGCACGCTGGTCACCGAGGCCGTGTACGCCCGCTGCCTGTCGGCTCTCAAGGAGGGCCGCGTCCGAGCCAGCGGCGTCCTCAAGGGGCCCGCCAAGCGGAATCACGGCGACCGGCACACGTTCGTGGAGCAGGTCCGCCAGGGCCTCTACGCATCGAAGATCGCCAGCTACGCGCAGGGCTACGTGCAGCTCGCGGCGGCCGCCAAGGAGCACGACTGGCCGCTCGACTACGGCGCCATCGCCATGATGTGGCGGGGCGGCTGCATCATCCGCGCCCAGTTCCTGGAGCGGATCCACGACGCCTACCGCGCCGCGCCCGACCTCGAGAACCTGATGCTCGCGCCATACTTCACCGAGGCCCTCGCCTCCGCCCAGGACTCGTGGCGGCACGTCGTGGCCACGGCCGCCACGATCGGCGTGCCGGTGCCCGCCTTCATGACGGCCCTGGCCTACTACGACGGCTATCGCCACGCGACGCTGCCGGCCAACCTGCTGCAGGCGCAGCGCGACTACTTCGGCGCCCACACCTACGAGCGGACCGACAAGCCCGGCACCTACCACACCGAGTGGCTCGACCTCCGCCAGCCCGTCACCTGACCTCACCTCTCCGGAGCCCCGCCCGCATGGCCAACGGCTATCTCGACGAACTCTTCTCGCTCAAGGGCCGCACGGCCGTGGTGGTCGGCGGCACGGGTGTGCTCGGCGGCGCCCTCGCCGAGGGCCTCGGCCGAGCCGGCGCCTTCGTGGTGGTCGCCGGCCGCGGCGCCGACCGGGGCGAGGCCCGCGTCGCCGCGATCCGTGCGGCGGGGGGCGACGCCGCCTTCGTGAGCGTCGACGCCACCGACCGGGAGAGCGTCAAGGCCCTCCTCGCAGCCACCGTGCACGCCCGCGGCAAGGCCGACATCCTCGTCAACTGTGCCGGCGTCAACTCGTCGGTGCCCTACTTCGAGATTCCCGACGAGGACTTCGCAAAGGTCATCGACACCAACCTCAAGAGCACGCACATCGGCTGCCAGGTGTTCGGCGGCCACATGGCCGAGCACGGCGGCGGGGCGATCCTCAACATCGGCAGCGTGTCGGCCGACAAGCCGCTGTCGCGGGTGTTCATCTACTCCGCCTCGAAGGCGGCGGTGGTGAACTACACCAAGAACGTGGCCCGCGAACTCGCCCCCAAGGGCGTGCGGGTCAACGTGCTCTGCCCCGGATTCTTCCCGGCCGAACAAAACAAGAAGATCCTCTCGCCGGAGCGGGTCGCCTCGATCATGGGCAAGACGCCGATGGGCCGCTTCGGCAGCCCCGAGGAGCTGCTCGGGGCCGCGATCCTGCTCTGCGCCCCGGTGGCGGGCAGCTTCATCACGGGCGCCGAGGTCTACGTCGACGGCGGCTTCACCGGCATGAGCATATGACCTCGCGCCAGCGAGGTCATCCGTCCCCTTCTCCGGCCACATCATGCCCCATACGATCGTGATCTTCGGGGCCTCGGGGGATCTCACGAGCCGGAAGCTCGTGCCTGCGATCTACAACCTGATGCGGTCCGGGGCCCTCCCCGACCAAGCCCGCATCGTGGGCTTCTCGCGGACACCGCTGACCGACGCCGAGTGGCGGGCGAGCCTCCGCGAGACGACCGCGAGGCATTGCGACTGCGGGCCGCTCGACGACGAATCATGGAACCGGTTCGCCGCCTCGATCCACTACCAGCCCGGCGACATCGGCGTCGCCGCCGACATCGGCCGGCTCGAGACGCGGCTCCGCGAACTCGAGGGCGCTGCCGCCGCCGACCGGGTCTACTACCTCGCCACGGCGCCGCAGTTCTACGAGCCGGTGGTGACGGCCCTCGGCGACCACGGCATGGCGGCCCAGGACCGGGGTGCCCGGCGGATCGTCGTCGAGAAGCCGTTCGGCACCGACCTCGCCTCGGCCCAGGCGCTCAACGCCCACATCCACGGCGTGTTCCGCGAGAGCCAGGTGTTCCGCATCGACCACTACCTCGGCAAGGAGTCGGTGCAGAACATCCTCGCCCTGCGGTTCGCCAACACGATCTTCGAGCCGGTCTGGAACCGCCGCTACGTGGATCACGTGCAGATCACGGTGGCCGAGGAGGTGCCGGTGGGCCGCCGCGGCGGCTACTACGACTCCGCCGGCGTGCTCCGCGACATGTTCCAGAACCACCTCCTGCAGCTGCTGATGGTGACGGCGATGGAGGCGCCGGCGCGGTTCAACGCCAACGCCGTCCGCAACGAGAAGGTGAAGGTGCTCGAGGCGATCCGGCCGCTCGACCCGGCCGACGCCGCGGCGGCGGGCGTCCGCGGACAGTACCGCGGCTACCTCGCGGAGCCCGGCGTGCCGGCGGAGAGCCGCACCGCCACGTTCGGCGCCGTGCGGCTGGAGATCGACAACTGGCGGTGGCAGGGCGTGCCCTTCTACCTGCGGAGCGGCAAGGCGATGAGCTGCCGCACCACGCAGATCGTGATCGGGTTTCGGCAGCCGCCGCTCGAACTCTTCGCCGACGGCACGCCGCTCCACGCCCGCGAGGCCAACCGCCTCGTGATCCAGATCCAGCCCGCCGAGGGCATCCAACTCCACTTCCACACCAAGGTGCCCGGCGCCGGCATGCACCTCCGGCTCACCGACCTCGACTTCAGCTACTCCCGCGAGTTCGCCGGCCGGCTCCCCGAGGCCTACGAGCCCCTCCTGCTCGACGTGCTCGAGGGCGACGCCAGCCTCTTCGCCCGTGCCGACGAAGTGGAGAAGTCGTGGGAGATCATCGATCCGTTCGTGAGGGCCTGGGCCGTGCCGGGCCTGCGGCCGCCCGACGTCTACGAGCCGGGCGACTGGGGGCCGATCTCGAGCTTCGAGTGGATGGAAGCGCAGGGCCGCACCTGGTTCGATATGTGCCCGGTGCTCACGTGACCCCGCCGGCGGCCCGCCTCCGGCCACTCGCGATCGGCGGGGTGCCCCTCGCGTCGCCCGTCGTGCAGGCGGCGCTCTCGGGCTACAGCGACCGGGCCATGCGGGTGCTCGCCCGCCGCCACGGCGCCGCCTACTCGCTGGGGGAGGTGCTCCTCGACCAGTTCGTGGCCACCGTCGGCACCAACCGCCGCAACCTCGCCCGGCTCGCCGTGGCCGACGAGGAGCACCCGGTCGGCGGCCAGCTGATGGGCTCAAACCCCGACGACTTTCCGCCGGCCGCCCGCCGCCTCGTGGCCGAGGGCTACGACGTGATCGACATCAACTTCGGCTGCCCCGTCAAGAAGGTGCTCGGCCGCTGCCGCGGCGGCTACCTGCTCTCGCAGCCGGCGACGGCGCTCGAGATCGTGGCCCGGGTGCGCAACGCCGTCCCGCCGCACGTGCCCGTCACGCTCAAGATGCGCCGCGGCCTCGACGACGGCCCGGAGAGCCTCGACAACTTCTGGATGATCTTCGACGGCGCCTTCGCCCGCGGCGCTGCGGCGATCACCGTCCACGGCCGCACCGTGCAGCAGAAGTACGTGGGCCCGAGCAGCTGGGAGTTTCTCGCCGACGTGAAGCGGCACGCCGGCGACCGGATCGTGATCGGCTCCGGCGACCTGTTCTCCGCGGAGGCCTGCGTGGCGATGCTCGACCGCACGGGCGTCGACGGCGTGAGCGTGGCCCGCGGCGCCATCGGCAATCCCTGGATCTTCCCGCAGACGCTCGCGCTGCTCGCCGGTGCGCCGCCGCTGCCGCCCCCCACGATCCACGAGCAGCGGGCCGTACTCCGCGAGCACTGGGCGCTCTCGATGGAACTCCACGGCGAGCAGGTGGCCGGCCGCAGCATGCGAAAGTTCGCGATCAAGTATGCCCGCGTGCACCCCGAGCCGCTCGCCGTCCGCGACGCCTTCATCGGCGTCAAGGTGAACGCCGACTGGCAGGGCGTGCTCGACCGCTTCTACGCCGTGGACGGCCCCGGCCGCGATCCGGCGGCCGACGTCGACGAGGTGTCTTCCTGCGAGGAATCGTGAGCGGCGAGGGCGGCCCGGCACTCGACGGCCATCACGCCCGCCTCGATCCAGCGGCCGAGCGCCCACGCGGCCGTCTCGCGGATCACGGGATCGCGGTCACGCGCCGCCGCGGCGAGCGCGGAGAAGCTTGCCGGATCGGGCCGGTTGCCCAGCGTGATCGCGGCCGACCGCAGCAGTCCGGTCCGCTTCGCCCGCTTGACCGCGGAGCCCTTGAACTGCGACCGGAAGCCGGCCTCGTCGACCGCGAGCAGGTCGGCGAGTGACAGCGTCTCCGCGCCGTCGCGCGGCTGCAGCGCGGCGGCGGTGGACCCCGGGGCGTGCCGGTTCCACGGGCAGACCTCCTGGCACACGTCGCAGCCGAAGATCCAGTCGCCCATGCCCTCGCGCAGGCCGGCCGGCACCGGCTCCTGGCTCTCCACGGTCAGCGCCCCGATGCAGCGAGAGGCATCGAGCACGCCCGGCTCGGGAAAGGCGGCGGTCGGGCAGGCGTCGAGGCAGGCCGTGCAGGTGCCGCAGTGGTCCGTCTGGAGCGGCGCGTCGGCCGGCAGCGGGACATCGGTGAGAAACGCGGTGAGCAGAAAGAAGCTGCCCGCCGTGGGGTCGATGAGCATCGTGTTCTTGCCAAACCAGCCGAGCCCCGCCGCCCAGGCGAAGTCCCGCTCCGCGAGCGGGGCCGAATCGACCACGCTGCGGGTGCGGCAGCCGGGCACACGGGCTTCGAGCCACGCGGAGAGGTCGTTCACCCGCTGCCGGAGCAGGTCGTGGTAGTCGTCGCCCCACGCATACCGGGCCACCCTGCCCCGCCCCGGCGGGCAGTCAACCCTGCGGGCCGGCGCGGCGTGATCGGTGGCGAGCATCACCACGCTGGCGACCCCGTCGAGCAAGGCCGCAGCCGACCGCCGCAGGGGTTCGTGCCGCTCCAGCCACGGCTGCATGGGCCCGGCCAATCCCCGGCCGAGCCATCCCCGGAAGGCATCGTGGTGCGGCGGCTCCACGAGCGTGGTGATCCCGACCCGGGAAAACCCCAGCCTGGCAGCCTCCTGCCGCAGTTCTGCGGCCAGCCGCACGAGATCGGGATCGGAGGGGGCGGACTGCATCGACGGGTGAGACTGGGGAGACGGCCGGGGAGGCCCGGCGGAACTGCTCTGGACCCATGGCCCAGACTCGCTACCCTTCCGCCCTCCCATTGTCCCACGCGGCGGCGGGATTCCAACTCATTCCCACGTGGAGTGCCTGACGTGTCGACCATCCTCGCCCACCGACACCCGGCCCATGGACTCGCGATCCCGACGCTCCTCGGCCTTGCCGTCGCGGCCGCTGGCTGCCAGACGCCCCAGACCGCAACCGTGGCACCACCGCCCACGGGCATGATCGGCCCGCCCGCAGCCTACGGCGGTTGGGCCACGCCTTCGCAGGGTGCGGCCTATCCGCCCAGCATCAGCGCGCCGCAGATGGCGGCCCCGGCCATGCCGATGCCGGGCCCGGCCACCCAGTGGCAGGCTGCGGCCCCGGCACCCGCCGCACCAGCCGCTGCCCCGGCGGGCAGCACGTGGTCGTGGTCACAGCCTTCCACCGCCGCACCGCCCTCGGCCCAGCAGTACGCCAACCAGCTGCAGAACCAGGCCCAGCAGTATGCGAACCAGATGCAGGGGCAGACGCAGCAGTACGCCAACCAGATGCAGCAGTACGCCAACCAGCAGCTGCAGCAGGCCAACACCCAGGCCCAGGGCGCCATGAACCAGTACACGCAGCAGATGCAGCAGGCGGTGCCGCAGATGCAGCAGCAGGTGACGGCCCAGATGCCGACCGCCCAGCCGGCCACGGCCACGTCGTGGAATCCCTTCGCGACGCCGGCGCAGTCGCTCCCGCCGGCCCGGGCGACTCCGACGACCACCGTGCCCCGCTACTGACGCCGCCCGGCCGCATGGCCGACGCCCGAGCGGGTACGATGGAGGCTCTCGCCCCATCGGCCCACCCCGCATGTTTCGCTGGCTCGGCGGATTCGCCCCCGGTCGCCCTCCCGCCATCACCGCCGCCACCTGGCGGAAGGTGCGGGAGATCAATGCGCTCGAGCCCGGCATGCAGGCGCTCGACGACGTCGCCCTCAAGCGGCTCGGCCGCTCGCTCTCCTACCGGGCCAAGGCGGGCGAGTCGCTCGACACCCTGCTCGTCGAATGCTTCGCCGCCACCCGCGAGGCCGGCCGGCGGCGGCTGAACATGCGGCACTACGACGTGCAGCTTCTTGCCGGAGCCGCCCTCGTCGACGGAGCGATCGCCGAGATGCAGACCGGCGAGGGCAAGACCCTCGTGGCCACGCTGCCGCTGGTGCTCTACGCGCTTGCCGGCCGCGGAGCCCACCTGGCCACCGTCAACGACTACCTCGCCCGCCGTGACGCCGAGTGGATGATGCCGATCTACGAGAGCCTCGGGCTGAAGGTGGGCATCGTCGAGTCGCAGATGGACTTCGACCAGCGGCGCCAGGCCTACGCCTGCGACGTCACCTACGGCACGGCGAAGGAGTTCGGCTTCGACTTCCTCAAGGATCGGCTGATCAAGCGGCAGCTCGACGAGGGAAGCGGCGACCTCGGCGCCCAGCTCACGGGTGGCACGACGGCCTCGTCGGCGAAGCTCCTGCAGCGGCCCTACTGGTTCGCCCTGGTCGACGAGGCCGACAACGTGCTGATCGACGAGGCCCGCACACCGCTGATCATCGCCTCGCCCCCTGGGGAGGCGCAGGCGGCCGAACAGGCGCTGTTCCGCTTCGCCGCGGAGGTGGCCGTCACCCTCGAGCCCGACGAAGACTTCGAACAGGACGTCCAGAAGCAGACCTGCGAACTGCTGGGCCGGGGCCGCAGCCGCGTGCGGGCCTTCGCCCGGCCGCCGGAGCTCGAGTCGACGAGCCTGCTCGAGATCTACGACGCGGTCGAGCGGGCCATCCGCGCCCGCCGCTTCTTCAGCCGCGACCGGCAGTACGTGGTCCGTGACGGCAAGATCGTGATCATCGACGAGTTCACGGGCCGCGCCGCCGAGGGCCGCACCTGGAAGGACGGCCTGCACCAGGCGGTCGAGGCCCAGGAGGCGATCGAGGTCACCGTGCCCTCGGGCCACGCCGCCCGGATCACGATCCAGGATCTGTTCGCCCGCTGGCCGCATCTGGCCGGCATGACGGGCACGATCGCCACCAGCGCCGGCGAGCTGTCGCGGACCTACGACGTGGCCGTGGCGGTGGTGCCCACCAACCGCCCCGCCATCCGCCAACGTCTGCCCGCCGCGGTCTGCGC
>JBJTQP010000180.1:0-3135 GCA_046075685.1 Planctomycetaceae bacterium
GGCGACGAGCAGCCAATCACGCCTGTTCAGGCCGCTGCCGCAGATGTCGTCGTCGACGCCGGGTCGATCCCGACCGAAAAGCCACCATGTCATGGGTTCGCACCTTCACGAAGAGTCATCGCTCCCCCCGCGAGCCACCTATCAGCGACAGGTTCAAGGGGAGTGCGCGTGGCTGCGGCGGTGATGCGATGTCGGTCGATGTCCGCGCGGTAGAAGACTAGCAAAACGAGGTCGATGGCGGAGAGCGCCAGCAGCAGGCGAAGCGGCTGCTGGGGATGCCGCGACCAGAACTCGGAGATGTCGGGCGGGGTGACCTCCCAGGCTTGTTCAAACACCTCGACGGCGCTCACGGAGGTGAAGTGCCCCAGCGGAGGGGCATTCTCTAGCCCGGCGGATTCCACCCCCCTCGCCGCCGGTTCCGCGGCGAGACCGGCAAAACCCCCCGCAAACCGCCGGAATACCGCGATCCAGGATTTTTTGGGCCCGGCGTGTCGGCGACCCCCCATGGAACCGCATTTCCAGGGTGTCAGGCCCAGCGGCCTCCGCGGAGCGTCCTGACGAAGCAACCCGCCCTTCCACACCCCACCTCAGCAAGGAACCCGAGTCATGTCCCGCCCGAACGATCGTGCCCGCCGCAGCAACCGCCTCCGCGACCTCGAGCCGCTGGAAGGCCGCAGGCTGATGTCCGTGTCCCAGATGTGGTTCAGCGGCAGCACGCTGTGCGTCAAGACCGACGACGCCTCGACGAGCGTGGAGGTGCGGCAGGTTGGGACGGACATCCAGGTGCGCGACCTCTCGACATCGAGGAGTTGGAACTACTCCGCGTCGAGCGTCGGGGCGGTGGAGTTTCAGGGGGGAGCCGGCAATGACCGATTCGTCAACAACGTGGCCAGCCTGCCCATTCGGGCGTTCGGCAACGCCGGCAACGATTACCTCGAGGGCTACAACGCCGTGGACGCGTTCGTGGGCGGCGATGGCGACGACACGCTCGTCGGCTACGGGGGCAACGACCAGCTGTGGGGCGGTGCCGGCAACGACGTGGTGCTCGGCGGCAGCGGCGACGACCAGCTGATGGGCGGCGACGGAGACGACCAGCTGAACGGCCAGTCCGGGAACGACCGCCTCTGGGGAGAGAATGGCAACGACGTGCTCGTCATGCTGGACGCGGCCACGGGCGACTCCGGTACCGGCGGCACGGGCGTCGACACCTTCTGGGTGGATCGCAGCGGGTCGTGGGCCGACACCGTCACCGACACGGGATCGGGCGACAAGGTGCAGAGCGTGGGGGCATTCGCCAATGGCGCCGACCGGACGCTCGACGGCGACCGGATCGCCGATCCGACCGTCAAGGCCGGCTATGCCTATCGCGCCTTCGCGGGCAATCCGCTGTTCGCGAAGTCCGGCCCGAGCATGAGCGACATCCGCCAGGGTGCACTCGGCGACTGCTACTACCTCGCCGGGCTCGGGGCGATTGCAGGGGACTCGCCGATGACCCTGCGGCAGAACATCGTCGACTTCAACGACGGCACCTACGGCGTGCGGTTGGGCAGCTCGTTCTACCGCGTTGACAACGACCTCCCCGTGCGGACGGGCTCCACGCAGGCTGCCTTTGCCGCCCTGGGACGGGAAAACAGCATGTGGGTGGCCGTCGCCGAGAAGGCCTTCGCTCACTACCGTCGCGGCCAGAACTCCTACGCGTCGATCGAGGGGGGCATCATGGAGGAGACAAACCGTGCCTTCGGCGCGACGAGTTCGGGCACGCAGTCCTTCGACTCGTATGGGAACGCGCGGGCCCTGATCAACGACCTCTACAACCGCTGGAACACCTACCAGTCGGTCACCCTCGGCTTCTTCAGCGGCCCGTCGAACGGAGCGCTCGTGCTCGGCCACGCCTATACGGTGGTGTCGTTCGTTCGGGATGCGGTCGGGGCCGTCACCGGCGTCGTGGTGAGGAACCCGTGGGGCGTCGACGGCGGATCGCAGACCGACTCCAACCCCTACGATGGCCTCGTCACGCTGACCGCAGCCCAGCTCTTCCAGTACAGTGGGTGCGTCAGCTGGGGCCGTGTCTGAGGAAACCACGGTCAGAGCCGGATCATGAAACAGCATGTGATACCGGACGGCATCCGTGATCGATCGAACGGGCGGGGCGCGGGGCGGCTGGCAACGGCCCCCGCGCCCTGGCTCGTTCGAGGACTGCTGTTCCTGTTCCACGCCGGCTTCGTCGCCAGGGCTCTCCCAGCCACCGAGCCGACCGCGACGCCGGCACGATCCCCGGGGAGCGCCACCACCGTGAAACCCACTGTTGAAACCTGGCAGCTGGAGCGAAATCCAGTGGCCCAGCCCCTGGTGCGGGCGCGGCCGATCACGGCCGCGGATCGGCCGGTTCCGGACATCCCGGCGTGCGGGTTCGAGCGGCCGGTGTTCTGGGAGGGGGACGACGGCATCGTGGTCGACGCGACCGCGTTCAGCGACCTGAGGACGGTCCAGGGCCGCCGAGCCTCCGCAGCCGGGGCAGCCGGATCGCTGGTGGGCCGCGTGGTGATGGACGGCCAGGACGCCCGGCTCGTGGTCAAGCTGCTCGTGCATGCGGGCGTGATCGACGCCGGCATCCATGCGCTGACCACCGTGACGCTTGTCGCGGCAGGTCGGGACGGCGACGGCGAGTGGTTTCGGCTGGCAAGTGACGCCCGGTACTGGACGAATCGTGAGCACCAGGAGCAGTTCACGTTTGGCGTGCGAGTGTCGGCGACCGGCGAGGTGCGGGTGGTCGACGCGCGGGCCCTGCCGGAGTGAGCGTCGGCGTGTCGACCATCATGGAGCGACAGCCGTCGGCCCGGGCCGATGACCTGCCGCTGCCGCGGATACGTGGCAGCTGGGAAGCACCTTGTCGGATCAGGGCGTCGCATCCGCGGCGGCGGCATCGCGGTCTACGACCTCGATCTGCTCAGGCGTGGTGACCGTGATCTGCGGCTGGTCGCGGTACAGGTCGACCCTCCCGGTCACGCGGATCGTCTTGTCCTGGAAGTGGCCGGCCGGATCGGCCACGCCCGCCTCGGCGAACTTCGCCAGGCCCGACGCGAAGATCACCACCGTGAAGTTGCCCTTGTCGCGGTGGTTGGCACGCGAGTTGAG
>JBJTQP010000181.1:0-5850 GCA_046075685.1 Planctomycetaceae bacterium
GCGGCGCACGAGTTCACGGAAGGTCGGCCGGACAGCCTTGTGAAGATGCCGCGCATACGAGACATCAAGTCCGTGGATCGCGATGAGTTCCACCACATCGGCGAAATCGCGGTGCATGCGCCGGGGATCGCCTTCGCCGCACGCGAGTTTCGACTCGATCAGCGCAGCCAGTGACAGCACGGGCAGGCCCTCGATGACGATGGCGATCCGCTCGTCGGCAGGGCTCGGCGGCACGACCTCGCTTCCCTTGCCAGCCCGATCGCCGGCAGCGACGAAGTGGATCGGAATACCGGCAGCGGTGCGAAACTCGCGCAGCGATTCATCCCAGGTGAGCCCCGCTCGGAGCAACGCGGACTCGATCGCAGCCATGTCCATCGGCCGCACCAGCATGTCGATGTCGATGGTGTTGCGTCGATATCCATGGAGGCAGACCGCCACCCCGCCGAGCACCACGTGGGGCAGTCCTGCCGTCGCGAGAATCCCGTGGCACGCCGCGGCAGCCTGCCAAATCGGCTCACTGCCGAGCATGACGAAGGTTTCCTGGGCGGTGGCGGGCATGCGACGAGTTCCTGCTCTTCGACCAAAGGGTTCGCGCGTACACGTGCCGTGTCAATCAAAGCTGACGGTCGCATTGCGGTGCCCGCCTGCCCATGTTTGCGGTCGCCATCGCGGCTGACCTGCGTGCTCGTGGGCGGTCAGCGAACCACGCGAGCGCCGCCCCCCTTGATCTGCTTCTCAACCTCGGCCCGCGTCGCCATCGAGGTGTCGCCCGGGGTGGTGCTCGCCAGGGCCCCGTGGGCAGCGCCGTAGTCGACCGCCTTCTGCGGGCAGTTGAACTCCAGGAAGCCGAAGGCCAGACCGCTGGCGAAGCTGTCGCCGCCGCCGACACGATCGAGGATCTCGAGCTCCGGATACTTCCGGCTGTCGTAGAACGTCCCGTCGTGCCAGCAGATGGCGCTCCAGTCGTTCTTCGTGGCCGTGATGACGCGGCGGAGCGTGGTGGCCGCCACCTTGAAGTTCGGAAACTCCTTCACCGCCGTCTCGATCATCTGCTTGAAGGCGCCCGTCTCGATCTCGCTGATCGCGTGGTCGACGCCCGCCACCTCGAAGCCGAGCGAGGCGGTGAAGTCCTCCTCGTTGCCGATCATCACGTCGACGTGCCGGGCGATCTCGCGATTCATCTCGCGGGCCTTGGGCTGGCCGCCGATGCTCTTCCAGAGGCTGGGGCGGTAGTTGAGGTCGTACGACACGATCGTGCCGTGCTTCTTCGCGGCCTTCACGGCCTCCACCGTCAGGGCCGCGGTGGTTTCCGAGAGCGCCGCGAAGATGCCGCCGGTGTGGAACCAGCGGACGCCGAGTTTCCCGAACAGGTGATCCCAGTCGACGTCGCCAGGCTTCAGCTGGCTGGCCGCCGTGTTGCCCCGGTCGGGCACGCCCACTGCACCGCGGATGCCGAACCCCCGCTCGGTGAAGTTGAGGCCGTTGCGAACCGTGCGGCCGATGCCGTCGTCGGGCCGCCACTGGATGAAGTCGGTGCACACGCCGCCCTGCATGATGAAGTCTTCGACGAGGTGGCCCACCTCGTTGTCGACGAAGGCGGTCACGACGGCCGTCTTCAGGCCGAAGCACTTGCGGAGTCCGCGGGCCACGTTGTACTCGCCGCCCCCTTCCCACACGGCGAAGTGCCGCGCCGTACGAATCCGCCCCTCGCCCGGATCGAGCCGGAGCATGATCTCGCCGAGCGAGACCTGGTCGAACGCGCAGGAGTCTTTGGACGTGAGCGGGAGCGACATGGAAGTGGTCTCGGGAGTGGCGGACGCAGTGGGGGAACGGTGAGCGACGCGGGATCCCGGCGCTCTGGTGGCGATCACACCGTGGGCAGGGCGGCGGGGTCGAGCGGCGGCCGGCCTGCCTCGTGGGCGATCTCGTTGAGGGCGGCCACCTCGGCGGTTGAAAACAGCAGGCCACCGGCCTTCGCGCTCCGGGCGGCGGCCTGGGCCTCGAGTTGACCGGGCAGCATGCAGGCCTCGTTGCCATGGCCGAGGATGTCGGCCAGCACGGCCTTCACGTTGGCCGCCTGGGAGCGTCCGCCGACAAAGGCCCCGCCGCTGATGGCGTCGGGGTGGATCACCTGGAAGAAGAAGGCGCAGTTCTGCTTCTCGCCGGCCACCGGGGCCCGGCTGCGGATCGTGGGGAGCGACCCGCCGATGAACGCCGCCACGATCTCGTTGATGAGCGACAGGCCGTAGCCCTTGTGGTCGCCGAAGGGAAGCAGCGACACGGCCTTGTCGGGGTCGGTCGTCGGAGCGCCGTCCTTGTCGACCGCCGCGTTGGGCGGCAGCGGCCTGCCCTCCCGCTTCAGCTGCTGCACCCGCCCCATGGCGATCACGCTGGTGGCCCAGTCGATCACGATCGGAAAGCCGACCGCGTCGGTCGTGGGAAAGCCCCACGAGTGGGGATTCGTGCCGAGCGTGGGATGCCGGCCCTTGAACGGCACCACCTCGGCCAGCGACGCCGTGCAGTTCGTGTAGGCGATGTAGCCCTTCCTGGCCGCCTCCATCACGTAGCCGCCACCCCACAGGTAGTGGAAGGCGTTGTCGATCGACACGGTTCCGCAGCCGTAGGTGTCGGCGAGTTTCATGCAGGTGTCGATCGCCTCCCAGGCAACCGCCTGCCCGAGCTTCTTCTGGGCGTCCCACACCTCCGCAGCCTTGAACCGGCCGGGCAGCTTCCGGATCGCGGCCTTCGGCACGCAGCCCCCGGCCTTGGAGCCGAAGAGCTCGTCGAGGTGGAGGGCCTTGATGGCGTTGTGGGTGCGGATGCCGTGTCGCGTGGCCGCCGTGGCGAGCTTCGCGGCGTGTTCGGCCTCGGCGGCGTCGAAGCCGCGGTGGAGGTAGGCGGAGCGGACGATCGTCTCGTGGACGTCGACGGGGACGACGTGGAAGGTCTCGGCCATTGGTTCAGACGACTTTCGCGACGGGAACTTCGGGATTCACCTGGGCCAGCGGCTTCTCGCCGTGCATCGCCCGGATCAGGTTGGTGACGGCCGCCATCGCCTGCCGCTGCACGCTCTCGTGCGTGCGGGAGCCGACGTGGGGCGTGACGAGGCAGTTGGGCAGCTTCGTCAGCGGATGGTCGGGCTGCGGCGGCTCCTCGTCGAGCACGTCGGTGCCGTAGCCGCGCACCTTCCCGGAGGCGAGCGCCGCCGCCATGTCGGCGGTGTTTACGATCTCGCCGCGGGCGCAATTGAGGATCATCACCCCCGGCTTCATCCTCGCGATCGTCTCCGCCCGGACCATGTCGCGGGTCTCAGGCGTGAGGTTCGTATGGAGCGAGATGTAGTCGGAAGCGGCGAAGAGTTCGTCGAGCGTGCTGCACCGCGGAATGCCGTGCTCCTTCGCGAAGGCCTCGTCCCAGAAGACGTCATAGCCGATCGGCTTCATGCCAAACGCCTTGGCCCGGATCGCCACCTCCTTGCCGATCCGCCCCATGCCCACGATGCCGATCGTCTTGTCGAGGAGTTCGTGGCCGGTCTGCCGCTTCCAGCCGCCGGCCCGCACGGAGTCGGTGTGGAAGAGGAGGTTCTTCTCGAGGGCCAGGAGGAGCAGGAAGGCATGCTCCGCCACGGTGGTGTGGTTGACCCCTGGCGTGAACAGAAGCGGGATGCCGAGTTCCGTGCATCCCTTGACGTCGATCTTGTCGACACCGATGCCGTACTTCGACAGCACCTTCAGGCGGGGGCGGGCCTTCTCGAGCACTGCCCGGGTGATGGCGTCGTCGCCGCAGATGAAGCCGTCCACGTCGCCGACGAGGGCCGCGGTGTCGGCCTCCGAGAGCGGGCCGCGGGCTCGGATCACCTCCCAGCCGGTGGCGGCAAGCGCGTCATGGTGAGATCCTGGCGTGTCCTGGAACGAGGTGGTGGTGACGAGGATGCGGACGGGCATGGATCGTTTCCGGGGTGACAAGGCCGCTGCGGGAGCCCGGAAGGTACCGCCGCCCGCCAAAATCCACAATTCACGCCGGCTGCAGCATCTATTCCGTCCGCCGCACCTCGCCCGCCGCACCTCACCCGCCGCGGCGGCTACAGGCCTTGCTCGGTGATGAACGCCGCCAGCAGCGACGCGAAACGGCCGTTCCACTTCCAGAGGTGGCAGGAACGCCGGTCGAGCGGCCCGGCCCCCGCGAGGCCCTCGCGGTGCAGCCAGTAGGCCTCTCCCTCGGCCAGCGGAAACGCGGCGAACTCGGGCCACCGCTGTTCGGGCACACGGGTCTTCACCCACGACCACAAGGCGACATGCCGGCGATGGTCATCGTCCGGGTGCTGGATGCACCACAGCCGATACTCGAGTTCGGTGACGGCCACGAGCCGGCCCGCGGCCAGGAGGGTGAGGTCTGGCGAATCGGCCACGAGGGTGTTTGCCGCGCCGATGCCGGCAGGTGACGACGTGATCACGATGGCCGCATCGGGCTCGACATCGCCGCGCATTGAGCGGGTGGAATCGACCTCAGGCAGCGCGGCCAGCCGCGGCGCCAGGGATGCTGCGATGATCGCCCGCTCGGCATTCCAGGCGGCGGCGTCTCGGTCGGCCATCTCAGCCAGTGGCCGGCGGGCCCGATGCTCCGCCGCGAAGGCCAGCAGACCCTCGCGCCATGCCGATGCCGAAATCGTCACGAGCATCCTCCACAACGCTGGCAGCGGGCCGGCGTGCCGTTGGGCATGCCGACCCGCTGCCGAATCTACGACGTCGCGGGGGCCGCGAACAGCGGCCCGGAATCGGGCTCAGCGGCTGAACCGCTGCCGGAGCCACTCGTTCTTGCGACGCTCCAGCTCGATGAGCTTCGCGACCGGACCCTTGCGGGCGGCGCCGATCTGAGCGGAGGAAGACTGGGCCTGCGTGGCCGAGGTGCCGATCACGAGCGTGGCGAGGACGGCGATGACGATGAGCATCCGATGCATGGTGGGAATCCTGGGGGGCTGGAGGTGACGAGGGGAACCACTGACGTGTGCGTCGGCCCGCGGGGGCATCCGCCAGACAGTGGGATCGGCCGAGCACGGCCGGAGAATTCCGCGGTCGGCACGCGGCCGGCCCCACGCACACGATGCGCACCACGCCTGCATTTCGTGCATCACGCACGTGCGCTGCAACCCGGCGGTTTCCGCTGAAAATCGCCCGTCGCCGTGCGGCCCACGGCTTGACGAACCCAGAATCGCGTGCCTCGGCCGGCTTAGCGGCGGCGGCGTCTCAGCACCAGCAGCGACAGGCCGACGGGGGCAAATCCAGTCAGCACCGGTTCCGGCACGTAAAACACGTACAGGTCGCCGCCGCTTGCCCCCACGGTGAAAGACCCCTGTGGCCGCTTGGAGGCCAACGAAGCCCCGGTGGCGTCGTTGCCGACGAGGACGTTGCCAAACGTGACCGCATTCCATGTTGCCGGAGAGACCACGTCCACCACCAGCCACTGGTGCTCGTCGGCCCAGAAGGCGTTGTTCCAGTCGACGGTGGAGGCGGTGGAGTCGGCGAGGGCCGCGTTGAACTCGAGGCTGATCGTCGCCGCCGGATGGATCGAGAGCGTGCCGCTGGTGGTCGTGTCGATGGCATCGTAGAGGATGCCGCGTTCGATCGCCGCCGCGGTATTGGCGGAGAGCTCCCAGACCAGGGTGGCGGCCGACGTGTAGCCGAGCCCGCTGGTGAAGGTCTGCAGGCCGGGCGACGAACCGGGCGAGTGGGTGCCGGTGATGCTCACCGGGCCTGTGAAGGTGACGTTGCTGCCCTTGAGGAGCCCGCCGGCGGCCACGTCGAGCGTGCCGCCGACGCTCCCCGCGTAGCTGACGGCTCCGGACAGCGTCTG
>JBJTQP010000182.1:0-48059 GCA_046075685.1 Planctomycetaceae bacterium
CCGAGGCCGACCTGGTCGAGAAACGAGAGCCGCCCCGAAATCTCCTTCATGAGCTCCGTGGCGATCAGCGCCTGCGTGCCGTCGAGCATCAACGCCGCCAGAAACGCCCGGGCGTCGGCGATCGGCAGGGCGCAGAGGGAATCAAGGGAGAGTTCGCGGGGATGGCCGTCGGGATCCTTCTTGGCCGCCGCGAGCCACGGCTTCGCCGCCGTCGCGATCCGCACCGCGCGGGCCTGCGGCGAGAGCCGCCGCCCCTGGCAGTCGTGGCAGGGCGTGACGCTCATCAGCTTCTCGAGCATCCGGCGGATGATCCCGCTCTTGGCGGTTTTCCAGCGGTTGGTGAGCAGGCCGCAGAGCCCCTCGAACTTCGTCTTCGCCCCGCGTTCGGCCCTGCCCCGCCGCCACGAGAGCGCGATCTCTTCGAGGCCCGTGCCGTTCAGCCAGAGCTTCTTCTGGGCGGGCGTGAGGCTCTTCCAGGGCGTGTCGAGGAGCGTGCCGGGCGCGAGCTTCTTCTTCGCCTCGACGTGGGCGGCCACGCCACTCAAAAGCCGCCGCAGCCATCGCGGCATGTCGCGGAAGGTGCCGAGCACACCGATCGCCCCCTTGCGGAGCGTCTTCCGGGGCTCGGTGACGAGTTTGGCGGGGTCGATGCCGTAGATGTCGCCGAGGCCCTCGCAGGTCGGGCAGGCGCCCTGAGGGCTGTTGAAGCTGAAGAGCTGCGGCTCGGGCGTGGCATAGCTCACGCCGCAGGCGGTGCAGGCATACGTGCTCGAGAGCACGAGGTCGGCGGGCGGCTTGCCGCTGGAGCCCTCGGAATCGCCGGCCACGATCACCTGGCCGCCGCTGGTCTTGAGGGCCAGTTCCACGGCCTCGGCGATCCGGCTGCGGGTGGAGTCGCCGGGCACGAGCCGGTCGACGATCACGTCGATCGTGTGCTTGAGCTGCTTCTCCAGCGGCGGCGGGGCCTCGACGCGGCTGACGGTGCCGTCGACGCGGGCCCGCGTGAAGCCCTGGCGGACGAGGTCGGTGAACAGGTCGCGGTGTTCCCCCTTCGCGTCGCGGACGAGCGGCGCGAGGATCATCACCCGCTGCCCGGCGCGGGCGGCGATGATCCGCTCCACGATCTGGTCCCGCGGCTGCGCCTCGAGCACGGCGTCGCACGCGGGGCAGTGGGCGGTTCCCACGCGGGCGTAGAGCACGCGGAGGAAGTCGTGGATCTCCGTCATCGTGGCGACGGTCGACCGCGGGTTGGTGCCGGCCGACTTCTGCGCGATCGAGATCGAGGGGGAGAGGCCGGTCACGCTGTCGACGTCGGGCCGAGGCAGCTGGCCCAAGAACTGGCGGGCGAACGTGGAGAGGCTCTCGACGTACCGCCGCTGGCCCTCGGCGTAGAGCGTGTCGAAGGCGAGGCTCGACTTGCCCGAGCCGCTCACGCCCGACAGGCAGACGAGTCGTCCGCGGGGCAGGCCCACCGTGACGTCGCGGAGGTTGTGCTCGCGGGCGCCGCGGACGACGATCGGGGGAACGTGCATGAACGGTCGGGGTCGGGTGGGAGGGCACTGCCGCGGCCGGCGTATTGTAGCGCTGGACAGCCCCCGCCGAGTGCCGTACGATCGTGTTTTCCCGCGGGAAAAGCGGCCGCAGGGCCTGATCCCGATACCGGGGCGGTAGCTCAACTGGGAGAGCGCGGCGTTCGCAATGCCGAGGTTGGGAGTTCGATCCTCCTCCGCTCCATTACACGGCCGAAATGCCATCCATGGCCATTTCGGCCTTGAGAGGGTAAGCGGCCCTCCGGGCCTTGCCAGGGAGGTGGTGCGCGTCGTCCATGGCCGGTGCAGCCTTGCAGCCTGCACCAGCAGACCGCATTCCGCAGGCTACAAGCCCGCGGCTACGGGAAAACACCAACTCCCATTCCGCCCCTCGTAGGTGCAGGCTTGCAGCCTGCACCAGCAGACCGCATTCCGCAGGCTACACGCCCGCGGCTACGGGAAAACACCAACTCCCATTCCGCCCCCCGTAGCTGCAGGCTTGCAGCCTGCGCCATCGCGGCGGTTGTGCCGCAGGCTCCACGCCCGCGGCTCCTTGTGCGCCGGCTCCCGGGCGCCCCCGCTTGCCGCCCCGCCGCACGGCATAATCACGGCATGGCGACAGACTCCACCATGCTGCCGCGGCCGGTGAACGACCCGTTCACCGACCTCATGCTCCGTGTCCGCGACGGCGACGCCGACGCCTTTGCCGATCTCGTCGTCGCCTGGCAGGATCGCCTCGTCACGCTCTTCCTGCACCACACCGGCGACCATGCCACCGCGGAGGATCTCACGCAGGAGGTCTTCCTGCGGGTGTATCGCGCCCGGGCCTCGTATCAGCCCACCGCCAAGTTCACCACCTGGATCCACACGATCGCCAATAACGTCGCCAGCGACCTGCGGCAGCGGGCCTACCGCCGGCTCGAACGAGGCGTGCCCGCCACCACGTCGGCCTCGTCGTCGGCCATCGGCCTGGATCAGCTTGCCGTCGCGGCGAGCGGATTCCTGCCGGCGCGGCTCGCCGACCGCACGGAACTGCAGGCCGTCGTGCGGGAGGCGATCGCCGGCCTCAACGAGCGGCAGCGGATGGCGGTGCTGCTGGCGAAGTTCGAACAGTGCTCCTACGAGGAGATCGCGACGGCGATGGGGCTCACCGTGCCGGCGGTGAAGTCGCTGCTCTTTCGCGCCCGTGACCAGCTGCGCACCGCGCTCGAACCATATCTGCACGGGGGCGAGCCATGAGCGGGGAGCGGGAGCCGGGGAACGAAGGCGCGGCGGATCGCGGCGGCGAGGCCGCGCCGGCCCGGGACCTCGGCGCAGTCTGGGACGCCCTCGACGCCCTCCCGAGGGCGAGCGCGTCGATCGACATGGCCGCCACGACCGTCGACATGGCGGCGGTCACGGTGGCCCGCCCTGGGCCGCGGGGAGCAACGGCATCCCGGTCGCGGGGCCTGTCGTTGAGGCGGCTGGCGTGGCCGGCCGCAGCGGTGGCGGCCAGCCTCGTCGCCGGCGTGGTTGCCGGCCGCGTGACGGCGCCGGATCCCGACGTGCGAATCCTCGAATACCTGCCGCTCGTCAGGCATCGTACGCTGTTGGAGGAGGCGGGCAGCGTGAAGTTTCTGCAGGCCCTCGCGGCCCGCCGCAGCCAGCAGACGCTCCGCATGCCTCCGGAGATGCTTCGCGACGAGGAGCGGGAGTTTGACGAGGCCGTGGCGGACCTGGAGGCGGATCACGCCTTGGGCTCGTCGGCTCGGCCGCTGGTGGAGGATCGCCGCATGGCGATCGCGATGCTGGCCGGCGACGAGCGGGATGCGATCGATCGCTCGGCCGCGGCCTTTCAGAATCTGGCGGCCGCGGAGCGGCGCGACCTCGCGGCGGTGGCGGCCGTGCTCGCCGACCCGCAGCGGGATGAACTGCGGGCTGCGGCCAGGCTCTGGCACCTGATCATCGCGGCCAGTAACCCTCCGGAACGCAAGGGCATCATCGACCTCGACACCGAGGGCCGTCTCGAGTGGCTGGAGCGACGGTCGCGGTTTCGTGAGTGGATGGGCGAGCGGCGCGGGCTCCAGCCCCCGGGCGTGGAGGGAGGCCCACCACGTGGACCGGGCGGAGGCGGAGTCGATGGCCGGCCCCGCTGGCCGGGCCCGCGTGGCGAGGGCGGCCCGCCGGGGCCACCTTTCGATCGTCGCGCCGTCGATCGCCGCGGCCCGCAGTCTCCGCGGGCTGAACCGCCGCCGGAGACAGCCGCTCCGGCAGGCGAGTGAAACGACTCCTGCCTGCCAATGATGTACGTGCGTATACAATACATGCCCTGGGCCGCCGAGCGGGATGAAACGCGTCAGCCGTGAGTGATCTTCTGCATGGCCACCATTCCCGGATTCACGAGGCCGGCGTCTGCCGCGCCGACACGGCATCGGATCACGGTCGAAGACTTTCACCGCATCGGGGAGGCGGGCGTTCTCGGGCCTGACGCCCGCGTGGAGTTGATCGACGGAGAGATCATCGATATGTCACCGATCGGACGCCTGCATGCGGCGATGGTGAGTGCCTTACACGCGGCATTCCATGATGCGTTGCATGAAAGTGCCGTGATCTGGGTTCAGAATCCGATCGTGCTCGACGAGGCGACGGAGCCGCAGCCCGACATCTCGCTCCTGGTGCCGAGGGACGATTTTTATGGCCGGCGGTCACCGCGGGCTGACGACGTCATGCTTGTCGTCGAAGTGGCCGACACGAGCCTGGAACACGATCTTCGCGTCAAGGTGCCACGGTATGCGGCGGCAGGCGTTCCAGAGGTGTGGGTGATCGACGTCGTCACGCGAAAGACGAATCGCTTCCGCCGGCCGGCGGGAGGATCGTACGCTGATTGCGACGTCGTCGATCCGGATGGCCCGCTTACGCATGGACCCCTGTCAGTCACGCTGGCACGGCTCCTGCCTCCGCTGTCGTGAAGGATCGCGTGCGGCCGCCCGGATCACGTGTCGTCGTCTGGTGGCACGCAGGCGGCCTGGATGGCAAACACCGTGCGGCCTTCGGCGGGCACGGCCCGGCAGAACTGAGCCACCGTGTAGCCGGCACGAGGCTCCGCGAACTCCGTGAGCAGTCGCACCCGCAGCCAGAGCACGTCAGTACCCAGAACTTCCGGAGGGAGGTCGCCGCCGAGCCTGCAGTTCACGCCCCAGCGACGGTCGCGGATGTCGTCTTGAAGGGTCGTCCAGATGGATCCGTCAGGGCGGACCGCGTCGATGAGTGAGGCTCCCGCGATCTCGTGGGCCGGCTTGCCCGCCAGCAGTTCGTGATGCCACGGCCACGAATGCCTCGGCTGCCTCCTGCGCCCGTGGCGGGTTGAACGCCGAGCAATCGTTCATTCCGGCGGGGCCGGCTGATAGCCAAGGGAGGCGGGCAGGTGGGCCACGGCTTTGGCCGTCGAGAACCGGATGCCTCGGGCGTCACGCCCGCACGCACTCCGCCAGAAACTCGAGCAGCGCCCGGTTGAAGATCTCGGGGGCTTCGAGCGGCACCAGATGGCCCGCACCGGGCACGATCAGGAGCTTCGCGTTGGGCATCAGCATCTCCGCCAGCGAGAGGCAGGCCGGCGGCGTGAGCTGATCCTCGGCGCCGACGACGAGCAGCGTCGGCGCCGTCACGCCGCTCATGGCCGTGACCATGTCGGGGCGATCGCCCATCGCCGCGAGCGCGGCCTGAATCGTCGGCACGTTCTGCCGCTCGATCATGGCCCGGAGGAGGCCGACGTTCTCCGCGTGCCGCGCGGCTGCGGCCGGATCGGAGGAGGGCGGGTGCGCCATGAGCCGCGGAATCATCGCGTCGGCGAGGATCGACTGGCCCAGCCGGCCGACCTTGCCCGCAAGATCGACGCGGTTGGCCCGGGCCTCGGGCGTGTCGGCCTCGAGCCGCGTGTCGACGAGCGCGAGCGCCGCCACCCGGTCGGGATGCCGGGCCGCCATGTGCTGGGCCACGTAGCCGCCCATCGACACGCCGCAGATCACCGCCGGCCGCTCCACGTGCAGCGCGTCGAGGATCGCCGCCACGTCGTCGGCGAAGCCGGCGATGCCATCGGGCAGCGAGCCGCTCCCGCCGAAGCCCCGCAGGTCGGGCACGATCAGGCGGAGCGACTCGCCGAGCACCGCCTGCCGCTCCCACATGCCGTGATCCAGCGGAAAGGCGTGGAGCAGGACGACCGGCAGGCCGCTGCCGGCGGTGTGAACGGCCAGCCGGGTGTCACGGACGTCGAGCAGGTGGGTGTGCATGGCGGAGGCTACGGCTGTGGCTGGAGGGCGGCGCGAAACCGCTGGAGGTTGCGGCGGATCGTGACGTTGTGGGGCTCGTGGCCGGCGGCGAGGAGCTGTGTGCGGTAGGCGCCGGCCGCGTCGCCCGCCGCCGCCCGGCAGTGGGCGAGGGTGTCGAGGTAGCTGGCGCTGTCGAACGAGAGTTCCAGCGACCGCTTCGAGTAGCGGACGGCCTTCTGCACGTCGCCCTCGGTGTTGGCCACCAGCCAGGCATACTCGTTGTAGGAGTTGGGATCGTCGGGCGTCGCCAAAACGAACTCGTCGAGCTCCTCCACGGCACGGGCCACCCGCCGTGCCGCCTCCTCGCGCCGGCCGGGATCGTCGGCGGCGAGACGGTGCCAGGCGATCAGCGAATCGACGTCGCGGCCATGCGCCGTCAGCGATTCCTCGAGCCGTTCGCGATGCGCGGCGGCGTCGCCGCGGGCGGCGGCATCGCAGGCCAGAAAGTAGAGCATCCGCGACCGCATCGCCTTCGGGTCGCGATCGAGCCGCAGCAGGATCTGGTCGGAGTCGGCGGCGCGGGAGTCGAGCACCAGCTGCATCATCGCCGCCGCCTCGGCGTCGCGGCCATGATCGTGCAGGAACTCCGCCGCGAGGATCGCCGCGAGGCAGCGGTCGTCGCCCTTCGCGGCCGGCGCGTCGACGATCCCGCGATACTCCGCCAGCGCCCACTCGTCGGCTCCCCAGCGGGCCAGGAGCATCGCCGCCTGCAGCCGTCGGCCGAGGTCCATCTCCGCGTCGGCGAAGGCCTCGGCCGCGCGGCCCGCCAGCGCCGCGGCCGCCGCCTCGTCGCCGATCCGGCGCTGGGCCACCGCGGCGGCGTAGGCGACCAGTGGAAAAAACGCCTCGCCCGTGGCGGCCGTCGTGCGATCCGTGACGAGCCCGGCCGCCTCGGGCAGTCCGTGGTCCGTGAGCCAGGCCAGTTCGGTGGCGAGGAGATCCTCCTCGGCCGTGCTGCCCCGGCACGCCGCCACCAGCGCCGCGGCCTCGGCGACCGCCTCCTCGCGACGGCCGGCGGAGGCCAGGAGCTCGACGAGCACGCGGCGGAAGATGCGGGAGGTCTTCTCGTCGGCGACCGCGTCGTCATCCGCGGCGCCGCGGGGCCCGCCCGCGTCAGGCCGCTCGAGCAGCCGCACGGCCGCCACGGCCTCGTCGATCGCCGCCGGCGAGATCGGCCCGGCCAACGCCCGCAGCAGCCGAGCCGTCGGTCGAACTCCCGGGCCGATGCCGGGGGTGATCCGGACCGCGAGGAACCCCCAGGCGGGATCGTCGTGATGCCACTCACGGGCCAGCAGCGCCGCGGCGATCCGCGAGCCGGCGGCCGACCGCTCCTGCCGCACGATGCGGGCCAGGGGCTCGATGCCGGCGTCGTCGTCGAGCCGCAGCAGGCGGTGCATGAGCTGCACGCGGGTGTCGACGTCGCCGCGGGAGTAGCGGTCGAGGATGGCGGCGACGGCGGGCGGGTCGGCCGTGGATGCCAGCGGCAGCGCCTCGACGAGCCAGCGGGCCCGGAGGGCCACCTCGAGATCGGCGGTCGATTCGGCGGCGGAGAGCAGGGCGTCGGCGGCCTCGGGGCCGAGCGTGGCGAGCTGCTCAGCCGCGGCTTCGCGGACGGCGTAGTCGTCGTCGCCGAGCTGGCCGATCAGGGCCGCGACATCGACGACGGCGGCACGCGCGACGGCGAACGGCGCCGCCACCAGGCAGGTGGCCGCGACGAACGAGAGGGCGAGTGCCACGAGCCGCATGCGAAACCACCCTCGCGAACGGCGGCAGGTCGAGAGCCGACGAACCGGTCGCCCAAGCCTATGGCTGCAACCGCAGGCCGGGCAAGCCGCCGGCCGCGCGAGTCACGGTGCGTCGGGCTCGATGCCGAGGTCGCGGATCGTCACCAGCGACTCCAGCGGGATGCCCCGGGCCGCCAGCGCCTCGCGGCCGCCCGCAAGACGATCGATCACGGCCACCAGGCGTTCCACGATCAGCCCGAACTCGACCGCCCGCTCGATCGCCAGGAGCGACGAGCCGCCGGTCGTGACGACATCCTCGACGATCACCACCCGCTGCCCCGGCTCGACGGGGCCCTCGATGAACTTCTGCAGGCCGTGCCCCTTGGCCTCCTTGCGGACCATGAAGCCCTTGAGGGGCACCCCCGCGACGCCCGCCATCGTGACCACGGCTCCGGTGACCGGATCGGCGCCGATCGACATCCCGCCGACCGCATGCGGCAGCGGCCCGGCCGCCTGCAGTCGCTCGAGGATCGCCCGGCCCACGAGCATCGCCCCATGGGCGTCGAGCACCACCTGCTTGGCGTCGAGGTAGAAGCTGGCCTCGCGGCCCGAGGCGAGGCGAAACGTGCCCCGCTTGAGTGCCCTGGAGGCGACCAGGTCGACGAGTTCCCGGGAGGTGGGCGGAGCGGAAGACGCATGCATGGAGCGGCAGTATAGTATGGTCTTGTCGTGAGCTTCGCGCGTTCGGGAGGCTCGGGGCTGCCCATGCCCTCTCGCCGGACGTTCGTCTCGGCCCTCCAGGCCTCGACTCACTGCATGTCCGCTGCGCTTCGCCCTCGTGGCTGCGCTCGCTCCCATAGCCCGCTCGAGGGCATGGGCAGCCCCGCGCTGAGATTCTTGGAGCCGCAGGCTTGCAGCCTGCGGAATCCGGCCGGCCGCGGTGCTGAACCGACGCGCGAGGATCACGGGGAGCCCTTAGGACGAGGTCACGCGGCGTTTTGACTCCCTGCGCAGCCGACCTAGAATTACGAACGGTGTTTCTCGGCTGGAGCGTGTTCATGCGGCCTGGTTCCGCCCTCGTGCGGTGCGTCGTGGTCGCCGCGTGCCTGATCGCTTGCTGCGGTCCGGCCGGTGCGGGCACCGTCGTGGTGCCGGTGCGGCTGCCGATCACGGGCACCCGTGACACGCAGGTGGAGGCCGCGATCCTCCGCTCGCTCGCCCGGCTCGCCGATGCGGCGCCGGAGCGGGGCACGCTCGTGCTGCGGTTCGACGCGGTGGACGGCGAGACGGCCGGCGGCAGCGACTTCGGCCGGGCCCTGGAGCTGGCGCGATTCCTGGCGGACGATCGACTGGCCCGCGTGAAGACCGTCGCCTGGCTGCCCGAGGGCGTCGCCGGCCACGCGGCGCTCGTGGCCTTCGCCTGCGATGAGATCGCGATGCCCGCGGATGCCGTCCTCGGGCCCGCCACCACCGCCGCCGACCGGCCCGACGAGGCAGTGCGGGCTGCCTACCGTGCGACCGCGGCCCGGCGCCGCACCGTGCCGCCGGCGGTGGCCGAGGCCTTCGCCGATCCCGCAGCCCGGGTCGTCCGCGCCTCGACCGATGGCGGCGAGCAGTTCGTGGCCGCGAGCGACCTCGCCGATCTGCGAAAGCGGGTGGCGGTGGTCGAGGTGGAGGAACTCCGCCCCGCGCCGCTGGCGGTCGACGGCCGGCGGGGCCGGGAGCTCGGGTTCGTGCGGCTCCTGGCCCGTTCGCCGGCCGAGCTGGCCCGCGGTCTCGGCGTGGCCGAGCGCGACCTTGCCGCCGATGCGGCCCGGGAGGACGGCTGGCGGCCGGCGACGGTGTCGCTCAGTGGCGGGGTCGGCCCGGAGGTGGTGACCCGGCTTCGCGGCCGCATCGAGCGGGCGATCGACGACGGCGCCAGCTTCATCTGGCTGCGGATCGACAGCGCCGGCGGATCGCCCGAGCAGAGCCTCGTGCTGGCCAACTGGCTGGCCGGCCTCGACGCCTCGCGGGTGAAGACGGTGGCCTACGTGCCGCGGGAGGCCCGCGGTGATGCGGCCCTCGTGGCGCTCGCCTGCGACGAGCTCGTGATGCACCCCGCGGCCGTGCTCGGCGGGGCGGGCGCCGCGACGCTCGGCGACCGTCGCGGCGATGCCGTCGTTGCGGCCTGGCGCGGCGGCGTGGCCAAGCTCCGCGGCCGGCCGTGGTCGCTGCCGGCGGCGCTGGTCGTGCCCGGGATCGTCGTGCACCGCGCCGAGGAGCAGGGCTCGGGCCGCGTGGAGTGGTTCAGCGAGGCGGAGCTGGCGGCCCGCGACGACCGGGAGAACTGGACGCTCGGGCCGGCGATCGGCACCGGACCGCTCGCGGTCGACGGCCGCCGTGCCGAAGAACTCGGGCTCGCGGCCCACGTGGTGGACGACCCGGAGGGCTTTCGCCGGGCCTACGGCATCGAGGGCCGCGTCGCCGTGGCCGAGCCGGGCTGGGCCGACCAGCTGCTCGAGGCGCTCGCCAGCCCGAGCCTCGCGTGGCTGCTGCTCTTGATCGGCGGCGCCGGCCTGTACGTCGAGCTCAAGACGCCCGGCGTGGGCTTCGGCGGCTTCGTGTCGATGGTGGCCTTCATCGTCTACTTCTGGAGCCAGTATCTCAACGGCACGTCGGGCTGGCTCGAAGTGATGCTCTTCCTCGCGGGTGTCGTCTGCGTGGCCGCGGAGATCTTCGTGCTGCCCGGCTTCGGGGTGCTCGGCCTCGGCGGCGGGCTGCTGGTGATCGCATCGATCGTGCTCGCCAGCCAGTCCTTCGTGCTGCCCGTGAACGACTACCAGATCCGGCAGATGCAGTGGTCGCTGGCGGGCATCCTCGGCGCCGCGGCGGGCGTGGCGGCCCTGGCGTTCGCGGCACGAAAGTGGCTGCCGTCCACGCCGCTGCTCCGGGACGTGCTCCTCGAGCCCCCGGCGGCCGCCGCCGACCTCGCCGACCTCGCCGAGTTGATCGGCCGCGGCGGCACCACCGTCACGCGGCTGGCGCCGGCCGGCAAGGCGCGGATCGGCGCTGAGGTGCTCGACGTGGCCAGTGACGGCCTGCTCGTCGAGCCCGGCGCGGCGGTGCGGGTGGTCGACGTCCGCGGCGGCCGCGTGATCGTCCAGCCGGCGGAGGACGCATGACGCCGCTGGCCTGGGTGGCGGCGCTCCTCGTGGCGGGCCTCGCGGCCCTCGTGCTCGAGGTGTTCGTGCCCTCGGGCGGCGTGCTCGGGTTCCTCAGCGTGCTGGCGCTGGTCGCCGGCATCGTGCTGGCGTTCGTCGAGCAGGGGCCGTGGTTCGGGATGGCGGTGCTGGCCGTCACCTGCGTGGCGGTGCCGGTGGCCCTCGGGCTGGCGTTCCGCATCTTTCCCGAGACGCCGCTCGGACGCCGGGTCATGCCGCCGCCGCCGCGACCGGAGGAGGTGGTGCCCGATGCGGCGCGGCGCGACCTCTTCCGCGGGCTGGTGGGCCGAGCCGGACTGGCCACGAGCGACCTCGTGCCATGGGGTGTCGTGGCGATCGACGGCGTCGATCACCAGGCCGTCAGCGACGGCGGCCCGCTGGCCTGCGGCACGCCCGTGGAGGTGGTCGGCGCGCAGCCGCAGGGGCTGGTCGTGCGGCGGGCGTCGCCGGCGGCACCGTCACCTCCGCAGCCGGCGCCGGACGCGGCGTTGGACGTGGCGTTGGATGGGGCGCCGACTGCAACGCCATCCGCCGTGCCGCGAGACCTCGAGGCGGCGCTCGAGGCCTTCGATTTCGAGGCCCTGGAACGGCCGCCGCAGACGCGATCCACCGCGAAACTTGACGCGGCCGAAACCCCGAACGACCCTTGATCGCCTCGGTGTGTGATCCCCCCTTGCCGCTCATCGCCCCTCCCCCTCGCCCCTCATCCCCCTCCCCGCGGAGTTCCCCATGCCGCTGCTCACCCTCATCGTCCTCGGCGTGGGCGTCTTCGTCCTGCTCGTGGCGTTCGCCGTGCTGGCGAGATACCTGCGGCTCTGGGTGCAGTCGGCGGCGTCGCGGGCCGGCATCGGCCTCTTCGACCTCGTGGCGATGAGCTTCAAGAAGGTCAACCCCACCGTGATCGTGCGGAGCAAGATCATGGCGGTGCAGGCCGGCCTCGGCGACTCCACCGGCATCACGCGGCAGGCGCTCGAGGCCCACTACCTCGCCGGCGGCCGGGTGCCGCTGGTGGTGCAGGCGCTGATCGCGGCCCACAAGGCCGGCATCCGCGAGCTCGACTTCAAGCGGGCCGCCGCCATCGACCTCGCCGGCCGCGACGTCCGCGAGGCGGTGCAGACGAGCGTCTATCCGAAGGTGATCGACTGCCCGGGCAAGAACAGCGGCCGCGAGTCGCTCGACGCGGTGGCCAAGAACGGCATCCAGCTCAAGGTGAAGGCCCGCGTCACCGTGCGGACCAACCTCTACCAGCTGATCGGCGGCGCCACCGAGGAGACGATCATCGCCCGCGTGGGCGAGGGCATCGTGTCGGCCATCGGCTCGGCCGAGAAGCACTCCGACGTGCTCGAAAATCCCGACGTCATCTCCAAGACGGTGCTGGCCCGCCGGCTCGACGCCAACACCGCGTTCGAGATCGTGTCGATCGACATCGCCGACATCGACGTGGGGGCCAACATCGGCGCCCGCCTGCAGGCCGACCAGGCCGAGGCCGACACCCGCGTGGCCCGGGCCAACGCCGAGGGGCGGCGGGCGATGGCGGTGGCCAAGGAACAGGAGATGATCGCCGCCATCGAGGAGAGCCGGGCGGGGCTCGTCGAATCGGAGGCCGAGGTGCCCAAGGCGGTGGCCGATTCGCTCACCTCCGGCCGGCTGGGAATCCTCGAGTATTACAAGCTCCGGAACCTGCAGGCCGACACCGACATGCGGCGGAGCATCGCGTCGGGGCCGACGCCCACGGTGGCCGCCGCCCACTGACGTGCCCGGGAGCCGCGCCGTGATGCATGTCGTCGTGATGCCCGCCGTCGGCCCGCTGTTCGCCGCCGGCCTCGACTGGATCGAGACGCTGCTCCCGATCCTGTTCTTCGCGGGCTGGATCCTGTCGCAGGTCGTGAACGTCGTCCGCAAGGTGGGCGGCGAGGCCGCCCGCCCGCAGCCCGTGCCGCCGCGGCGGCGCGTGCCGGGTGAGCCGCCCGCCGAAGTTCGTCACGACCTGGAGCGGCAGATCGAGGAGTTTCTCAGGCAGGCGCGGGGCGAGCAGAAGCCGGCCGACGACCAGACGGCCCGGCCGCGTCCCGCAGCGAAGCCGGCACGACCCGATGCCGGCGCAGGCCGGCAGAAGCCGCCGCGGCCGGCCGCCCCGCAGCCGAAGACGTTGCCACCCGTGTCGAGACAAAAGCCCGCGGCTTCGCGCGGCGGTGCGCCGCCGCGACTTGCCGACCGTCACCTCGAGCCGCTCGGCGCGTCCGGTGACGACGTGGTGGAGCACGTCCGCGATGCGTTCTCGAAGCCGCTCGGCCAGCTCGAGTCGCCGCTGGCGGAGGTTCCGGCGACTACCGCCGCGCGGCCTGCCGCAGGTGGTGAAGCGGCCGCGGCGGGCGGCATCGCCGCCGAGCTTCGCGATCCCGTCGCGCTTCGGCGGCTGATCCTGATGCGCGAGATCCTGGAGCGGCCCGTGCAGCGCTGGGAGTGAGCGGCACCGCCGACCCCCCACGGCCCGGATGCTGGCAGTCGATGCTGTCACCGCCGGCGCAGGGTTCGCAGGCCTCCCGACCTGCCCGCCCGACGTCGGAACCCCGGGCCCCGGGCGAGGTTTTTCAAGCCTGTGAGGGGCTTTTCGCCGCGGTTCGGCGCATCGTGAAATCGAGGCTTGAGCGGCCGCTGCGGCTGGTCTACAAGGGGGATCGGCAGGGCCGCCCCACGCGGCCCGAACCGAGCGCGTAGACGAGGACGCCCAAGCCTCGTCTACGCGCTTTTTTGAATGCCGATCGGCCCTGCGTCCACGGATGGATGAGGCGGTCATGTCGTCGCGGCCACACTGGTTGAGTGCGTCGTTCTGCGTGTCGGTCGCGCTGGTCGTGGCCGCCGCGGTCGCCGCCGACCCCACGAGCCCCACCGCGGGTGACGCGCTGCCCGTCACGGTCGGCCTGGCCGCCGATCACGCCTACCTCCGCGCCGGTCCGGGCGACGACTTCTATCCGACGGAGCGGCTCACCGCCGGCGCCGAGGTCGAGGTCTGGGCCATCGATGCGTCGGGCTACTGTGCGGTGCGACCGGTGCGCGGCAGTTTCAGCTGGATCTCCGCCCGCGATGTGCAGGCCGAAGCGCCGCTGCCGGCCGCCGGCGCGGCGGCGAGCCGGACCGGCGTGGTCGTGACCGACGGCGCCGCGGCGCGCGTCGGCTCGCAGCTCAACGATCTTCGGCACGTGACGCAGGTGGCGCTCGAGGCCGGTGAGCGGGTCACGATCCTCGAGCACGTGCGGATCCCCGACGGACGCCACGCCGGCGACTGGGTGCGGATCGAGCCGCCGTCCGGCGAGTTTCGCTGGGCGCGCGGCGAGGACCTCGACCTGCCGGACGGCCTGGCGGTCGTGCCCGATCCCGGCCCGCAGCCGCCGCCGGCGGGTCTGGCGGCCGCAGGCGAGGCAGTGGGCGCGATCCGCGATGCGGGCACGGCCGTGACCCAGGCCGTCGCCGAGTTCGAGCAGGCGGCGGCGGAGCCCTCGGGGAGCGGCATGACCAGACTGCTCTCGGGCTGGCTGCCGCGGGGCACGAACGTGTTCGATCGATCGCCGCCGCCCGCGCCGCCTCCGGCGGTGAGCGCCGGTGCGATGGCGGCATCGGGCGACGAGCTCGCCGACATCGACCTCGCCCTGTCGCTGGCGGTGACCGGGCCGAGCGACTCCTGGAACCTCGCGCCGCTGCGGGATCGGCTCCGGGTCGCGTCCACGCGGGCGACGGCCCAGGCCGATCGCACCCGCGCGCAGGCGATCGATGCCAGGCTCGCACGCTTCGAGTCGATCCAGGCCCGGCAGAAGGGGCTCGTGGCGGAGGCCGCCCCCCCGGAGCCGCTGCGGCTGGGCGGCATGTGGTCGAGCCTCTCCACCCTCGGCTCGCGGCCGGTGCGGCCCGGCGTGCTGCCCGGAGGCAGGCCGGCTGGGGGCCAGCCCACCTGGACGCCGCCGGATCAGATGGAGACGTCCGGCCGGCTGGCGACGGTGATCTCGCGGCGGCCCGACGCGCCCCGCTGGGCGGTGGTCGACGACGCCAACAACGTGATCGCCTTCGTCGCGCCGCAGCCCGGCGTCGATCTTGGGCCGCTGGTGGGTCAGCAGGTGTCGGTCCGCGGGGCCCGCGGCTACATGCCCGAGTACAAGCGGCCGTACCTCGTCGCCTCCGAGGCCCGCGTGCGGATCGCCTCGGTGCCGGCGCCGGCCACGCGGCCCGACGGCACGCAGTAGCGGCTCAGCGCCGCTCGAGGGCGTCGAGTTGCTCGGTGCTCATCCAGCGGGCCGCGAGTTCGGCCTGCACCTGCTCGGCGCTGGACGCGGCCACCCGCGGCGGCGTGGCGTGACGGCCCGATGCCAGCGTCACCAGGGCGGCCCGGTCCGCGGGAGGCGTTCGCGACATCCGGTCGGCGATCCGCGAGACCGCCGCCGGATTGCGGGCGGCGGCCGCGGCGAACTGCGAGATGAAGAGGCTGATCTCGTGGAGGTTGGCGGCGGCCGACCGCACGATCAGCGGCTGGAGCGTGCGGGTGACCAGCTCGAGGCCCACGCCGTCGACGTCGAGAAAGGCGTCGATCTGCACGCTCTGCCTGGGCGTGCCGTCGGCCGCGTCGGCCGCCCGCGTGTGGCGGACGACGACCACGCACGAACCGGTGAGCCGCTTGGGGGCGAGCGGACCGTCGTAGCCGCCCCGGCCGTGAAACACATGGAGGCCGCCGCGCTCGTGCCGCTCCCGGTGCAGGAGCCGCACCGATCCGACGGTGCCGTAGCCATCGGCGAGCCGCCACTGGCTCGGACCCACGGGATCGAGCGCGAGCCGGCTGATGCCGAGCACCCGCCAGACCTCGACGAGCGCCTCCGGCTTGGAGAGCATGAAGTCGAGCAGCGCTGAGTCGCACGCGATGCTCGCGGTGGGCAGCCGGCGGTGGAGCGTGGTGCGCTCCACGGTCTGCTCGACGAGCAGCCGGTCGGCCGCGGCCAGCCGGTCGAGCGGGATCACCTCCGCGGCGCGGCGCCGGACGTCGCGGCCCGGCGATCCCGACTCGGCCAGGGCGCCGGCGATCCCGCGGGCCAGGCTCGATTCTCCGGCGGCGCGTGCCGCCCCGTGAAGCCAGGGCAGGCATGCCAGCCCCAGGCAGACAAGCGCGTGATGGCGCATGGACGTCGTTCCCCCCTGCAGGCACCCACCCCGGCACCGCAAGCAGTGCCGCCTGGGAAACCTCTTCGGCGTGCGGGGCCGTCGCGGGCCAGAGATTTCGTGCTCCGCGCGTGACGGCCGGTGGCGGCCTTGCGTGCCTTGCCCCGTCGCGGCCGACGACCACCGCCCCGCTTCACAGGCCGCTGCCGTTGCCGCGCGACGGCCCGGCTTGCCGGGCTTTCGCGGCCTGCGTCGTCGCGGCAGCACCGCATCCCTTGACCCGCATGACGAGCAGGTCTAGGCTCCCTCCAGCGTTGGGTCTGGCGGTCGGCGTTACCTGCTGCTCGTGCATCCTCGGGAGCCTTTGTGATGCGATTTCGTGCACTGCGGTCGCGGCGTCGATCGATGGAGGCCCGGAAGGCCCGGCAGAAGGCCCGGCATCAGGCGTCGGGGGCCGTCGAGCGGCTCGAGGCCCGCCACGCCCTCGCCACGTTCACGGCCGGCACGTGGACGATCCTGGGCGACGGCGACGCTGCGCGGCCCGACGACACGATCGTGATTGACCGCAACCCGGCGAATGCCCGCCAGCTGCGGGCAACCGTGAACGGCGTGGTGGTCGACGTGCGGGCGGCGGCGCGGGTGAAGTCGATCCGCGTGGTCGGCGGCGCCGGCGACGACACGATCAGCGTGAACGTGCCCGGCGCGACGAAGCTGGCGACGCGGCTGGACGGCGGCTTCGGCAACGACACGATCTCCGGTGGTGACGGCCCCGACGTGATCCTCGGCGGCCCGGGCCGCGACACCCTCAACGGCCGCGGCGGCGACGACGACATCTACGGCAACGGCGGCCGCGACGCGCTGGTCGGCAGCCTCGGCGACGACGAGCTCTTCGGCGGTGCGGGCGTCGACGCCGTCCGCGGCGGCGCTGGCCAGAACACGCTCGACGGCGGGCTTGCGGTCGACTCGTTCTTCGGTGACGCCGCTCGGGACGTCGCCCGGCTGGAGGATGGCGAGCGGCTCGTGGGCAACGAGAACACCAACCCGCTGGCCCCGGTCGGCGATGCCGCCCGCCTGAAGTCGTGGGCCATCGAGTCGACCGTGGCCCGCTGGCGCGACATGCTCGGCCAGCCGGCCGGGTTCTGGTGGGGCCCGATGGTGGTCGAATGCGGCGATGCAGGGTGGGCGATGACCAATCAGACGAGCGTCTCGGCCCGGGACTACTCCCAGACGCCGACCCAGACTGCGGGCGTGGACGAGGGCGACCGCGTGAAGACCGACGGCGTCAGCCTGTTCGCGATCGCCGGCGACGGCATCGACGTGCTCGACGTGTCGGCCCCCGATCGGCTGGGCGTGGCGGCGCATCTGGCCCTGCCCGGCAATGAACGGCAGCTCTTCCTGGACGGCGATCGCCTGACGGTGATCTCGCAGGACTGGGGATACTCGGTCGATCCCATGCCGTTCGTCCGCACGGCGGTGGCGGGCCGCATGGTCGCGCCATCGACTCAGCAGGTGATCGTGTCGGTCGTCGACGTCTCGGTGCCTGCGGCGCCGGTGGTCCGCGAGACGACGCGGCTCGACGGCTGGTTCGTCGATGCGCGGGCCGTGCAGGGCCGCATCGTGGTGGTGACGCAGGCCGCAGTCGAGCTTCCCGTGCCGGAGCGGATCCCCGTGGCCGACCCCGTGATCGTGCCGTCGGTCGCTGCGGCCGCGCCGGTGGCCAGCATCGCCCTGCCACCGGTCGATCCGCCGTGGCCCGGGTCCGGCCAGCGCTTCGTGTTCGAGAGCGAGGCTTCGTACCGGGCGCGGCTGGAGGCGGCATGGAGCCCCGCGGCGCTGCCCGGCTTCACCGTCGTCGATGCCTCGGCCGCCGAGTCGAGCGGGACGCTCGCCGACCCGGCGCGGACGTCGCTGCCCGTGGACGGCGGCGACACGAGCCTGCTGTCGGTCGTGTCGTTCAGCGTGGGCGACGACGTGGCCGGCCCCGACGCCGCGACGACGGCCGGCGGGGTCGGCGGTCGGATCTACGCCGCGCCGACGGGCCTGTACGTGTTCGACACGCATGTCGGCGCGTGGTGGGATCATGCGGATCCGGCCACCACCACCAACATCTACAAGTTCGATCTCTCCTCGGCCGCCGTCCCGCTGGTGGCGATGGGATCCGTGCCGGGCATGACCAGCGACCAGTTCTCGCTCGACGAGCACGAGGGCCTGCTGCGGATCGCGACGACGGACGGCTTCGGCACCGCCGCCGTGAACGCCGTCTTCGTGATGGCGGCGTCGGCCGGCCGACTGGAGGCCGTCGGCAGCGTGGCGGGCCTCGCTCCGGGCGAGCGGATCTACTCGGTGCGGTTCGCGGGCGACCGGGGCTACGTGAGCACGTTCCGCCAGGTCGATCCGCTGTTCGTGATCGACCTCGCCGAACCGGCGGCGCCGCGGGTCACCGGCGAACTCAAGGTGCCGGGCTACTCGACGCACCTCATGCCGCTCGACGACACGCACCTCCTCGGGGTCGGCCGCGACGTCGATCCCGCGACGGGCCGCGACGGCGGCCTGCAACTCTCGATCTTCTCCGTCGGCGACCCGGCCAAGCCCAAGCGGACGGCCACCTACACCTTCGCCGGCGAGTGGGGGTCGTGGTCGCCCGCCTCCTGGGATCACCACGCCCTCGGCTGGTTCGCGGCCCAGGGCATCCTCGCCCTGCCCGTGCAGGAGCAGGGCTTCACCACCGACCTGGCCGTGTTCCGGATCGACGTGAACTCGGCCGCCGCCTTCACGAGGCTCGGCACGATCTCGCACGAGGGCACGATCGACCGCAGCGTGCGGATCGGCGACGTGCTCTACGCGGTGTCGACGGGCCGCGTCACCGCCCACCCGCTCGCCGAACCGGCGGTACTCCTGGCTGCGGCCGAGTGTACGGGTGGCGGAGACGCGTGGGGGCCGATCGTCGTCTTCTGACGGCGATTTCCGGCGGCATGCGGCGCTGATGGCGGTCGGGGCCGCCCGCCCTTCAGCGGCTGAACGGGCCTTGGCCCGTCGCCCCAGGTTCCCTACGATCCCGCCCCGGTCCGGCGCCCCGCCCGTGGACCGCGCCAGGATCGTCTGCGATGAGCCACGACCACGACACCCGCGATGCCGCGGCCGGCCACGGGCCTGGCCTGCTCGGCCGGGCGCTCGTCGCCTGGACGAGGCTCTGCATCCGGCAGCCGTTCGCGGTGGTGGCGATCGCGGTGCTCTCCGCGGTGGCCAGCGGCGTCTGGACGGCCAAGCATCTCGGCTACAAGGTCAGCCGCTCGGACCTGGTCGACCCGAAGAGCGACTACAACAAGCTCTGGATCGACTACATCCGCGAGTTCGGCGAGGACGACGATGCGGTCGTGGTGGTGGAGGGTGACTCGCGGGATCGGGTGATTCCTGTGCTCGAGGAGATCTCCCGCGAGGCGGCCCGCGAGGAGTCGCTGTTCCGCGCGGTGCTCCATGAGGTGGATCTGTCGCGGATCCGTGCCAAGGGGCTGCACTACCTCGCGCCGGCCGACCTGGCGGCGATCGACCGCTTCATCGAGCGGACGCAGCCGATCCTCGACGGCGGCTGGGCCCAGCTCCGCGTGGGCACGATGGTCGGCGGCCTCGCCGGCCGGATGGTGGCGGGTGTGCCGGCCGCCGATCCCCGCGAGGAGCCCGCCACCGCCGCCCTGGAGCGGTACGTCGAGAGCCTGGTGGCGGGCCTGGAGGCGACGCCGGGCGGGGAACTGCGTCCCGGGGAGTACGTCTCGCCGTGGCCGGGCATGCCCGACTCGCTGTCGACGCTCCGCGACCTCTCCAGCGAGCATCTGCTCGCCCGCGACGGCCGGCTCGGCTTCGTGCTCCTGAGGCTCACCAAGGAGAAGGGGGGCTTCGCCGGCGCATCGGCGGCCACCGATGAACTGCGGCGGATCATCGCCCGCGTCGCCTCCGGCCATCCCGGCGTCTCGATCGGCCTCACCGGCATCCCGGTGATGGAGGACGACGAGATGCGGGCCAGCCAGAACTCGATGATCTGGGCCAGCGGGCTGTCGATGACGGCCGTGGTGCTCGTGATCATCGCCGGCTTCGGCGGGGTGCGGCATGCGGTGATGGCCAACGCCGTGCTGGCGATCGGGATGGCCTGGGCCTTCGCCTGGGCGACGGCGAGCGTCGGCCACCTCAACATCCTCAGCGTCACCTTCGCGGTGACGATGATCGGCGTGGGCATCGACTACGGCACCTACTACGTCGGCCGCTATCTGGAGCAGCGGCGGGCGGGCATGGGCTGCGACGAGGCCCTCATCGAGACCAGCGGGCGGGTGGGGCCCGGGATCCTCACCGGGGCGATCACCACGGCGGTGGCCTTCTTCGCCGCGGCGATGACGAGCTTCGTGGGCGTGGCCGAGCTCGGCATGATCGCCGGCGGCGGCATCCTCCTGTGCTGTGCGGCGGAGCTGCTCGTGCTGCCGGCGGTGCTGGCGATCGTCGACCGGAGCTTCCTGGGCCGCTCGATTCCCCAGCCGGTGCCGGTGCACGCCTGGCTGGCGCCGGTGTTCCGCCATCCGCGGATCGTGATCCTCGGCGGGGTGGCCTGCACGATGGCGCTGGCCGGCGGCCTGCACGAGCTCCGCTACGACCACAACCTGCTCAACATGCAGCCTGAGGGGCTGGAGAGCGTCGAGGTGGAGAAGAAGCTGCTCGAGCAGTGCGACCAGAGCGTCTGGTACGCGCTGTCGATCGCCGACTCCCGGGAGCAGCTGCTCGAGCGGAAGGCCCGGCTGGTCTCGCTGCCCGGCGTGGAGCGGGTCGACGAGATCGCCTCGCTGCTGCCCGTGGACGAGGAGCTCAAGCAGCCGCTGATCGAGCGGATCAGGGGCCGCCTCGCCCGGCTGCCGGAGCGGCCGCCGGAGATCCCCGTCGATCGGCTCGACGCCCTCGGCGAGACCCTCGCCTGGGCGCAGACGGAGGCCGCGAAGCGGCCCGGCGGCCTGCGGACGGCCTGGCACCTCGAGCGGGCCCGCGACGACCTGCGGCGAAAGAGCCCCGAGGAATGCTTCCGGTCGATCGCGCTCTTCCAGCAGCGGGCGGCGGGGGATCTGCTCAGCCGGCTGCATGCGCTCGCCGGGGTGGCCGATCCCGCGCCCCCGGCGCTGGCCGACCTGCCGCCGAGCCTCGTGGAGCGGTTCGTGGGCTCCAGCGGCCGCCACCTGCTGAAGATCTACGGCCGCGGCGACATCTGGAACTTCGAGGCCCTCGAGAAGTTCGTCCGCGACGTGCGGAGCGTCGATTCCCGGGTCACCGGCAATCCGGTGCAGGCCTACGAAGGATCGCGGGAGATGAAGCGGAGCTACGAGCAGGCCGGGATGTACGCGCTGATCGTGATCCTGGCCGTGCTCTGGCTCGACTTCCGATCCGTGAAGCACGCGGTGCTCGCGGCGCTGCCCCTGGCCCTCGGCATGCTCCAGACCTTCGGCCTGATGGGCCTGGTGGGCATCGATCTCAACGCCGCCAACCTGATCGGCATTCCGCTGATCCTCGGGATCGCGATCGATTACGGCGTGCACGTGGTGCACGACATGCTGGAGCGGCCCGGTCCCTACCGGATCAGCGCCTCCACGGCCAACTCCGTCCTCGTCGACGCGCTGACCACGATCCTCGGCTTCGGCGCCCTGATGGTGGCCAGCCACCGGGGCCTGGAGAGCCTCGGCCGGGTGCTCACGCTGGGCGTCACCACCTGCACGCTGACCTCGCTGGTGATGCTGCCGGCGCTGCTGAATCTGCTCACGCGGGGACGCCGGGACGCGGACGCGGATGCCGACTTCGACCGTGAGGAACCGGTCGCCGAGGCCCCGCGGCTGGCCCGGGCAGCCTGAGCGGCGACGGCGAATCGCGGTTGTGCCGGCGGCGGCCGGCGCGGTACTTCCCCCGACCCTCACCCCGTCCCATCGTGCAGGCTCCCGCCCATGCGTCCCAGCCGCCGTGTCGTTTGCGCCGTCGTCGCCGCCTGCCTGGCCTGGTCTGCGGGCCGTCACGCCCAGGCCGAGGCCGATCGGGTCGTCACCATCGCGCTCGAGGATCAGTTCAAGAACCGCCACGAGACGCTCCGGTATCGGGGCGACGTGGTCGTGCTGGTCTACGCGGAGCGGAAAGGTGCCGAGGCGGCCCTCGAGCTCGGCCGGCGTCTGCACCTTCGCTTCCATCCGACCGCCGCGCAGGCTGCCGCCACCGAGTGGTCGCGGCAGCCGGTCGTGCCGCCGCCGGGCTGGCCGGCGGCACTCGCCCCGCCCGACGTCCGGGTGATTCCGGTGGCCTGCCTGCCCGAGGTGCCCAAGCCGCTCGAGACGGTGGCCAAGGCGCGGTTTCGCAAGGAGTCGCCGTACGTGTCGGTGTGGCTCGACTTCGAGGACACGATGCGGCAGCGTTTCGGCGGCGTGCCCGACGAGCCCAACGTCGCCCTGCTCGACGCCCGCGGCTGCCCGCAGGGCGTGGTCTCGGGCCACCTCGACGAACTGCGGTTCGCCGAGGTCGTGGCCACGATCGACCAGCTCCGGATGCGGTCGCTGCAGGAGCGATCCGCTGCCGTGCCCGGCGGGACGCTCGTGCGGTAGTGCTGATCAGCCCCGGCGGCCCTTGAGCCGGCGGCTGGCGCTCGTGAGCGTCTCCCGCTCCTCCGCCGAGAGGCTCGCTTCGCCCCGGCGGCTGATCTTCTCGAGGATGCGGTCCACCTCTCCGTCGAGCACGGGATCATCCCCGGGACGGATCGGGGCGGCTGCGTCGTCGTCGGGGCGGAACACCCGCATCGATCGACGGCTGGCAAGCAGGTTCGCCGGCCCCGACGCCAGGCCCTCGAAATTCCATCCGCGCCACGTGTAGAGCAGGCCGAAGACGGCCCCGCAGAGGTGGGCGACGTGGGCGACCTGGCTGGTATGGTCGCCGAGGCCGCCGATGTCGGAGCCGATGTAGAGCAGGCCGAGGGCCCAGGCCGGCACGGGGAACACGCCGTAGAACAGGATCGTCTGCCGCGGGAAGTACCAGATGAAGGCCGCGAGCACCGCCATCACGCCGCCGCTGGCGCCGATCAGCGGGGCGCCGACGGCCATGGGGTGGCTGAACCGCTCGACCACCACCCAGCCCAGGCCCGCGAAGATGATCGAGGCGATGTAGAAGCGGACGAACTCGGCCCGGCCCAGCACGGCCTCGACCTCACGGCCGAAGAACCAGAGCGTGAGCATGTTGAAGATCACGTGCCACGGCGAGGTCGGATCGTGCAGGAAGCCGTAGGTGAGCAGCGTGTAGCACGACCAGGGATGCCGCGGCAGATCCTCGGGCAGGCAGAAGATCTCGTGCAGCGAGATCGGCGGCAGCAGGCCCTCGAAGAGGTTGCCTGAGAGGATGAAGTTTGCGAGCCAGACGCCCACGTTGATGGCGATGATCGAGTTGACGCCGGTCCACTCGACGGGGCCGCCCCGGGTGCGATAGTCGGCGTAGTAGCCGCGATCCTGGAATCCCATCGGCCTCGAGCCGCGGCAGCGGTTCCCTACTGGGGGCGGAAGGACTGGGTGGGAGCAAGGACTGGGGGCGCAGGGACTGGGCACGCAAGGACTGAATGTGAAATCGATCATGTGCGGGCGGAAAGCAGCCCACCCGCAGGTCCGCATCCTACGGCCCGCGCACGGGCATCGGCAACCGCTCGGCTCGGCGCCGCGGCGGCACGCCCGCCACGCCGGGCGGTGTGCTACGCTGCCCGCCTGTGCGTCCGGGTGCGACGCCGCGATGCCGCGGCCGCCGGGTGCGGCACCTCGCGGGGAACAGGCGACGATGGCGACCAACGGCGGGCTGGGCCGGAAACTGCGGATGGGGATCGTCGGCGGCGGGCAGGGATCGTTCATCGGCCGCGTGCACGTCACGGCCGCGGTGCTCGACAACCGCGCGGCCCTCGTGGCCGGCGCCTTCTCCAGCGACCCCGCCCGCTCGAAGGCGAGCGCCGCCGACTACGACGTCTGCGAATCGCGGGCCTACGGCTCCTACCAGGAGATGCTCGACCGCGAGCGGGCCCTGCCCGCCGGCGAGCGGATCGACTTCGTCACGGTCGCCACGCCGAACCACATGCATCATCCCGTGGCGAAGGCGGCGATCGAGGCTGGCTTTCACGTGGTCTGCGACAAGCCGCTCACCATCACGCTCGCCGAGGCCGAGGATCTCGCCCAGACCGTGGACCGCTCGCAGGGCGTGTTCGTGGTCACCCACAACTACACCGGCTACCCGCTCGTGCGGCAGGCGCGGGAGATGATCCTCGCCGGGGAACTCGGCGAGATCCAGGCGATCCGCGCGGAATACATCCAGGGGTGGCTGCGGACACGGCTCGAGAGCGAGGGTCAGAAGCAGGCCGCCTGGCGGACCGATCCGGCCCGGAGCGGCGCGGCGGGCTGCTTCGGCGACATCGGCACGCACGCCTACAACCTCGGCCGCTACATGACCGGCCTGCTCCCCGACTCGATCAGCGCGCACCTGAAGATCTTCGTGCCCGGCCGGCCGCTCGACGATTACGGCCATGCCGTGATCCGCTACGAGAACGGGGCCCTCGGCACCGTCACCGCGTCGCAGATCAGCCACGGCCGTGAGAACGACCTCCGCATCCAGGTCGATGGCACGCTCGGCAGCCTCGAGTGGCGGCAGGAGCAGCCCAACACGATGATCGTGCGCCACAACGGCACGCCCCACGCCCTCTACACGCGGGACCCGAACGCCCCGTTCATGAACGAGTCGGGCAAGGCCGCCTGCCGCCTCCCGTCGGGCCATCCGGAAGCGTTCTTCGAAGCCTTCGCCAACGTCTACCGCGCCGGCTTCGACGCCATGGCCGCGGCGGCGACGGGCACGCCGCCCGAGCGGACGGACACGATCTATCCCAACATCCGCGACGGCGTCGAGGGGATGTACTTCATCGAGCAGGCGGTCGCCTCGAGCCGCGCGGATGGCGGCTGGCTGCCCCTCAAGCATCCGCTGGCGAGGCGGTGAGCACCCCGGCCATGGCCTCCTCCGACACCAGATACTTCGTCTTCGACATCGAGAGCGTGGCCGACGGCGACCTCGTCTCGCGGCTCCGCTATCCCGGCGAGGGGCTCGCCCCCGGCAAGGCGATCGCGAAGTATCGCCGGGAACTGATGGAGGAGAACGGCAAGGACTTCATCCCCTACACGTTCCAGCTGCCGATCTCGCTGGTGGTCGCCAAGGTGGCCAAGGATCTGTCGCTCCAGGATCTCATCGCCCTCGACGAGAAGCAGTCGCGGCCCCACGAGATCACGCGGCTCTTCTGGGACGGGTGGCGGAAGTACCAGCGGCCCCGGCTGGTGTCGTTCAACGGCCGCGGGTTCGACATGCCGCTGCTGGAGCTCTGCGCCTTCCGCTACGGCATCCCGATCCCGGACTGGCTCGCCGAGGATGCGCGAAACTTCGACCAGCCCCGGTACCGCTACAACACCACCGCCCACTTCGACCTCCACGAGTGGCTCACCAACTCGGGGGCGTCGCGATTCGTGGGCGGGCTCTCGCTGGCGGCGAACCTGATCGGCAAGCCGGGCAAGACCGAGGTCGCCGGCCACATGGTGCAGGACCTCTGGGACGAGGGCCGCACGGCCGAGATCCACGACTACTGCCGCGGCGACGTGCTCGACACCTACTTCATCTTCCTGCGGTCGCGGGTGCTGGCCGGCGACATCGACCTCACGCGGGAGCACGCGCTGATCGAGAAGGCCCGCGACTGGATCGAGGCGCAGTCCGCCGCCACCCCGGGCCTCGCCCGCTATCTCTCAGCCTGGGGCGACTGGCGGAGCCCGTTCTGACGACCGCCGCGGCCGGCTCATACGGCTCACACGAGAGCCTCCCGCGTTCGTGAGGCTCGGGGCTGCCCATGCCCGTCGCCGGACGTTCGCGTAGGGCATCCTGCCCGACGCTCACTCGGATGCCGCCATCGCTTCGCCATCGTGGCTGCGCCGACCAATCCGCCGATGGCGGATCGGTGCCCGGGCATACGCCGGCTCTCGGGCACGGGCAGCCCCGCGCTGAGATTCTCGTAGCCGCGGGCTTGCAGCCTGCGGAATCCGGCCGGCCGCGGTGCGAACCGACGCGCGAGGATCACGTGGAGTTCGTATGAGCCGGGGGCTGCTACACTCCCGCAGCCCACGGGAGTGACCCCATGAACGGCGGCGAACCGCTACTCGACGTCGATGCCTGCCGACGACGACAGGCACGGCTCCTGCACCACATGGAGTCGCGGTCACTCGATGCCGTCGTGCTCGCGACGCCCGAGCATGTCGAGTATCTGACGGGCCACCGCTGGGATCACCGCTTCGCCCCCGTGGCGGCGCTGCTCGCCTCGGGCCGGATGCTCCTCGTGTGCCCGGACAAGGCTCCGGAGCGGGCGGCCGCCGACGACGTGCGGACCTACGAGGCGAAGTGGCGGTCGACGCTGCGAAACGACCAGCGGGCGGCGGCGGCGGCGGTGCTGGGCGACTGGCTTGCAGGACGGCCCGCCTGCCGCCGCGTCGGCGTGGAGTTCTCGTCATGCCCGCCCCACGTGATCGACCGTCTCGGCGTTGCCGCTCTCGATGATCTCGAGCCCGAACTGCTGCGGCTCCGCCGGCGGAAAGACGCCGACGAACTCGCCGTCCTGCAGCGGGCGATCGACGCGACCGGGGCGATGTTCCGCCGGGCGCGGGAGCTTGTCGCCCCGGGCATCGATGAGCTGAGCGTGTTCTCGGCCCTGCAGGCGGCCGCCGTCGCGGCGTGCGGGGAGCCGCTCACCGCCACCGGCAACGACTACGCCTGCGGCGTCCGCGGCGGCCCGCCCCGCAGCCGGCCGTGCATGGCCGGCGACCTCTACATCCTCGACCTCGGCCCCGCCTGCCGCGGCTACTTCGCCGACACATCCCGGACCATCGCCGTCGACCGCCGGCCCACCGACGAGCAGTACTCGGCCTGGGAGCGGGTCTGCGGCGCGCTCGGCCTCGTCGAGCGTCTCGCCCGGCCGGGCGTCTCCTGCCGCGCGATCTACGAGGAGGTCCGGGGCTGGCTGGGGGCGGCTGCGGTCGGATCGTGGACGAGCCATCTCGGCCACGGCATCGGCCTGGCCGTGCACGAGCCGCCGCATCTCAACCCCGCGTGGGACGACGTCCTGGAGGAGGGCGACGTGATCGCGGTGGAGCCCGCGCTCTACGACGCCGCCCTGCGGTGCGGCATGCGGATCGAGAATGACTACCTCGTCACCGCCTCCGGCCTCGTCAACCTCTCGCCGTTTCCGCTGGGCCTCGCGGACTGACGGCCGCCACTTCGCAGGCGGCGGCCGTTTCGCATACATTCTCACCGGACCGGCGGCGTCCCGCGCCGTCCCGCCCCAGAGGATCGCGTCATGCCACCCGCCACAGCCTCCCGCGACATCGCCCCCAGCCGCTGGCACGCCCTCGCCGATCGTGTGCTCGCCGGCGGCTCGCTCGACCGCGACGAGGCCCGGGCCGTGCTCGAGTCCGACGACGCCGAACTGCTCGACCTGCTCGCGGCCGCGTGGCGTGTCCGCCACCACCATTTCGGCAGCACGGTGCAGCTCTTCTTCCTGATGAACGCCAAGAGCGGCCTCTGCCCCGAGGATTGCGGCTACTGCTCGCAGTCGAAGGTCTCGGAGGCGGAGATCCCCCGCTACAACCTCCTCTCCGCGCCCCGGCTGATGGAGGCGGCGAAACTCGCCGCCGAGCGGCAGTCAAAGACCTTCTGCATCGTGATCTCGGCCCGCGGCCCGACCCAGCGCGAGATCGACTTCGTGTGCGAGATCACCCCGCGGATCAAGCGGGAGCACGGCCTCAACGTCTGTGCCTGCCTGGGCCTGCTGACACCCGAGCAGGCCCGGCAACTCGCGGCCGCGGGGGTCGACAAGGTGAATCACAACCTCAACACCGGCGAGCGGTACTACGGGGAGGTCTGCACCACGCACACGTATGCCGACCGCGTGGCCACGCTGGCCGCCTGCCGCGCCGCCGGACTGCAGCTCTGCAGCGGCGGGATCATGGGCATGGGCGAACGCCATGACGACCTGATCGACATGGCCTTCGAACTGCGGGCCCTCGGCGTGGAGTCGATCCCGCTCAACTTCCTCAACGCGATCGACGGCACGCCGCTCGAGGGCGTCGACCGGCTCACGCCCCGGGACTGCCTCCGCGGCCTGGCGCTGATGCGGCTGGTCAATCCCGCGGCGGAGATCCGCATCGCCGGAGGCCGCGAGATCCACCTGGGCAGTCTCCAGGCCCTCGGGCTGTACGCCGCCAACTCGATGTTCGTGGGCGACTACCTGACCACGAAGGGGCAGCTCCCCGAGGCCGACTACCGGATGATCGAGGACCTGGGTTTTACGATCACCCGCGGCGCCGAAGCTGCCGAGCCGGCCCCCGCGGTCGGCTGACACCGCCGAGCACCACAGGCTGCAAGCCCGTGGTTGTGAAACCGAAGCCCGCCCGGTGAGACGCTGCCCGCGGTGACGACATCCAGGCTGCCCGGCGAGGGACTGCCCTCGAGGCGGATCAGTCCTCCCCGGCCGGGCCCAGGCTGGTGAGCAGCTCCGCCATCTCGGCGGCGGCGTGCGACTCGCCGGCGGCCCGGGCGGCCTCGATGCCCTCGCGGAGCGCACGGCGGGCATCGTCGATGCGGCCGTGGTTCACGAGATGCCGGCCGGCCATGTGAAAGGCCGGCACGTAGGGCGGCGTCTCCCGGGCGAGCTGTTCGAGGATCTCGAGGCCGGCCTCCCACTCGCCGCAGCCCTCCAGTTCGAGGGCGAGGCTGTAGCGGAGAAACACGTCGCCGGGCTCGTCCTTGAGCAGGGCCTCGATCTTCTCCCGTCGCGATCCGCTCATGGCGTTGGCTCCCGGTGTTCGGACTCTGGCCCAGGCGGCGCGGCCGCCGCCGTGTCGTCGATCAGGTCGATGCGGCTGACGGTCGGGCGGCCGGCGCCGTGCGTGACCACGAAACTCTGCGACGACACCGCCACGATGGCCCGCGGGTCGTCGAGGGCCGTCACGAAGACCGGCCGCACCGCCTGCACGCCGTCGCGGAGCACGGCGTCGAGCCGCCAGAGCCCGGCAGGCTCGCCGCCGGGGCCGGCGATCACGTGCAGGCCGCCATCCCGCCGCGTGAAGGCCATGCCGCGGGCGAAGCGGATGCCGGTGTCGAGCCGCAGCAGCTCGCGGCCGCCGGGAGTGCGATACACGATCGTGGCCGGGCCGTCGTCCTCCTGGTTCTCCAGCACGACGAGTTCGTCCGCCGGCGCCACCACGCTCGCCGCGGCGCGGCCGCGGACGGCTGCAGGGTGGCCGTCGTCGAGCCGGCGGAGGCTTCCCCCGACGCACACCATCCGCATCACGGGCTGCAGCGGCGGCGGCAGGCCCACCACCGCGAGCCAGTCCCGCAGCCGGCTCACGGGAACGGTGATCCGCGGATCGCCGGGGGCCTCGCCGAGCGGCATCCGCTGCACAGGCTGCGTCTCGGAGCCGCGCAGCCGGCACGTGTCGAGCGACCAGGCGTCGTTTCGCCGCCGCACGATGGCAAGCACGTCGCCGGGCAGCACCGCCACCACCACCGCCCTCGCCTCATCGGCCACCGGGAACGCCACGACCTCCCGGAGCGGGCCGACGGCACACGGCTCGAAGGCCACGATCCGCGCTCCCGACTCGTCCACCGCGTAGACCGTCTGCCCGTTGGGCGACGCGCTGATCGACGACAGCCGCGGCTCGATCGCCAGCGGGACGACCACCGCGGCGTTCGCGGCGGCGACCGCGGCCCCGATCAACCACGATGCCGCGAGCGACGTCCGCATCGATCAGCCCGACACGGCCGGCAGTCCATGGGCCGACTCCCAGGCCGCGATCGCATCGGCGTGCCGCAGGGAGAGGCCGATGTCGTCGAGCCCCTCGAGGAGGCACTGGCGACGGAACGGGTCGACGGCGAACGTCCGCGAAAAGCCGGCGTCGTCCACCACGGTGCAGGCCCGGAGGTCGACCGTGAGCCGGTACTGCCCGCCCGCGGCCGCGGCCGCGGCGGCCCGCCGGAAGAGCTCATCCACATCGGCCTCGTCGAGGCGGATCGGCACCATGCCGTTCTGGAAGCAGTTGTTGAAGAAGATGTCGGCGAACGTGGGAGCGATCACGGACCGAAACCCGTAATCGGCCAGCGCCCACGGGGCGTGCTCGCGGCTCGACCCGCAGCCGAAGTTCCGCCGGGACAGGAGCACGCTCGCGCCGGCCGCCGCCTGCCGGTTGAGCTCGAACTCCGGATCGAGGCCGCCGTCCGGCAGGAATCTCCAGTCGCAGAACAGGAACTGCCCGAAGCCCGTCCGCTCGATGCGCTTGAGGAACTGCTTGGGGATGATCTGGTCGGTGTCGACGTTGGCCCGGTCGAGGGCGGCGACGACGCCCGTGTGCGTGGTGAAGGCCTGCATGCCGTTCATTCTCCCTTGTACTGCCAGTCGCGGACGTCCACGAAATGCCCCCGCACCGCCGCCGCCGCCGCCATGGCGGGCGAGACGAGGTGCGTGCGGCCCCCCTTGCCCTGCCGTCCCTCGAAGTTGCGGTTGCTCGTCGAGGCGCACCGCTCCTGCGGGGCGAGCGTGTCGGGGTTCATGCCGAGGCACATGCTGCAGCCGGCCTCCCGCCATTCGAACCCCGCCTCGCGAAACACCCGATCGAGGCCCTCGGCCTCCGCCTGTCGCTTCACCCGGCCGCTGCCCGGCACCACCATCGCCTTCACGGAGGACGCCACGCGGTAGCCGCGGACGACGCTGGCCGCCGCCCGCAGATCCTCGATGCGGCTGTTGGTGCAGGAGCCGATGAACACGCGATCGAGCGGGATGTCGACGATCCTCGTGCCCCCCGCGAGCCCCATGTAGTCGAGGGCCCGCGCGGCGCTGGTGCGGTCGTTGGGGTCGGCGAAGCCGCCCGGATCCGGCACCGTGGCGTCGACACCGGTCACCTGCGCGGGATTGGTGCCCCACGTGACCTGCGGCACGACATCGGCGGCCCGGAAGATCTCCACGCGGTCATAGACGGCCCCCGGGTCGCTCGGCAGTTTCTCCCAGCGGGCCACCGCGGCCTCGAAATCCCGCGGCGCGAAGTCGCGGCCGCGGAGGTAGTCGAACGTCACGGCGTCGGGGGCGATCATGCCGGCCCGCGCGCCCGCCTCGATCGACATGTTGCAGACCGTCATCCGCTGCTCCATGCCGAGGCCGCGGATGCACTCGCCGGTGTACTCGATGACGTGCCCCACGCCCCCTTCGGTCGAGAGCCGGCCGATCAGGTAGAGCACGATGTCCTTGGCGGTCACGCCCGCCGGGAGCCGGCCCTCCACCCGCACCTCGAGCGACTTCGGCTTCGCCTGGCGGAGCGTCTGCGTGGCGAGCACATGCTCCACCTCGCTGGTGCCGATCCCGAACGCGAGGGCCCCGAGGGCCCCGTGCGTGGCGGTATGGCTGTCGCCGCAGACGATCGTCATCCCGGGCTGGGTGATGCCCAGTTCCGGGCCGATGACGTGCACGATGCCCTGATCGGCGTCGCCGAGATCAAAGAGCCGCACGTCGAACTCGCGGCAGTTGGCCCGCAGGGTGTCGATCTGCTGCTTGGAGACCGGGTCTGCGATCGGCAGCCGGCGGTCGGTGGTGGGAACGTTGTGATCCGGCGTCGCGAAGGTCGCCTCGGGCCGCCGCACCCGGCGGCCGGCGATTCGCAGCCCCTCGAAGGCCTGCGGGCTCGTCACCTCGTGCACGAGATGGCGGTCGATGTAGAGCAGCGGCAGTTCGCCCGCGGGCGAACAGACCACGTGTTCGTCCCAGATCTTGTCGAGCAGCGTACGGGGGGCGGAGGGCATGGCGGGAGGCGTGAACGGGGAGATGCGGGCGGAGAATCGGCTACTGTAGCAAACCCCGGCGCCTCCGGGCCATGAACTCCGGTTTTCACGCGCGTGTCGGTTTCGCGGGGTATGACGGCGACGACCGCAGCCTTCCAGCGACACCCCAGACGCCGCCGATGCAGCCCAGCGGGCGGGTCGATGTGGACGTGCCGAAGGGGGGCAGGCCGATGGCTGGGCTGGGGATGCTGCGTTCGTTCTGGATCACCCGGCTCTCGAAGCCGGCAGGCGAGCGGGTCATCTACCGGCACGCCCTGAAAAGCCCGCCCCGCCGGATCCTGGAACTCGGCGTCGGCACGCTCGCCCGCACGGAACGCCTGCTGGACGTGGCGACGTCCGTGTCATCCGCCGACACCATCACCTACGTCGGCCTCGACCGCTTCGAGAGCCGCACCCCGCACGACCCGCCGGGCGTGTCGCTGAAAGAGGCCCACCAGCGACTGTCGGGCAGGGCCCGCGTGCAGCTCGTTCCCGGGAACGTCGATTCGGCGCTGGCCCGCACCTGCAACCACCTCGGCGTGTTCGACCTGGTGCTGATCTCGGCCGACAACGACGACCGTCATCTTGAACGGACGTGGTTCTTCCTGCAGCGGCTCACGGGCCCGCAGACGACGGTGTTCGCCGAATCCGGGGCGACGTGGATCGTGCTCCCCAAGAGCCGCATCGACGAACTAGCCTCCCGGGCCGTGCTCGCGCGGGCCGGGTAATACGGCCGCTCCTTGCTGCTCGCGAGTCGTTTCGGCAGCGCGTCTGGCCGGACGCCATGCTCGGTGAGCGTCTTTCGACAGGCGTAAGCGACTCGGCATCGCGGCCGGATTCCGCAGGCTGCAAGCCTGCGGCTACGTAAATCCCAGCGAGGGCCTGCCCGTGCCCGAGAGCCGGCGTATGCCGCCGAGCGCAGCCAGGATGGCGAAGCGACGGCGGCATCCGAGCGAGCGGCGGGCAGGATGCCCGACGCGAGCGTCCGGCGACGGGCACGGGCAGTCCCGAGCGCCTCCGATCGTCCGGCGACGGGCGCAGATGAACCGGCATCGCGGCCTGATTCCGCAGGCTGCAAGCCCGCGGCTACGAAAGCCCCGAGCATCCCGACGGCGCGAGGATCCTGCGTACACCGAGCAGGCCCGCGGTCAGCGGCCGCGAATCTTGCCGACGGCCTCCGCGGCGGCCTGCCGTACCGCCCTCACGGGATCGTCCTCGGCCACGAGTTCGAGCAGCGGGATCGCGGCTGCGGCCGCTGGGCCGATGTCACCCAGCGAGACGGCCGCCTCGAGCCTGACCATCTCCCGATCGCCGCGCAGGGCCCGGCGGAGTTTCGGAATCGCAGTCTCGAAGAGCGCCGCGTCGTCAGGCTTGATCTTCAGTGCCGCCCAGACGCCCACCGAGGCCAGCATCTCGTCGTCCGAACCGGCGAGGTCTCGGAGGGCCGCTCCGGCCGCTCCGGCCGCCGGGCCGATCTTGCCCAGCGCAAACGCGGCCGCAGACCGCAGGCCGGGATCGGCCTGGGCGTCGACGACGATCTTCTGCAAGCCGGGCACGGCGTCCACCGCCGCTTCCCCGATGGCAGCGATCGCCACCGCCGCATCGCCGCGAACCTGCGGATCGGCGTCGGCGAGCGCCGCCGTGAGTTCCGGCAGCGCGGGCTTCGCCGCGGCACCGATCTGCGACAGGATCTCCATCACGTTGAGCCGGATGGCGGGATCGCCGAGCTTCGACTGGAGCGCCGGGACGGCGGCGCCACCGAGACGGATCAAGGCGGCCCCGGCCGCCCGCCCCACCCGCTCATCGCCATCCGTCAGCGCCGCGAGGAGTTCGGCCGCGACCTCGGCTCGGCCGGCCTCGGGAATCGCACCTACGAGATCCGAAATGCCGTTCGCGGCCGATGCCCGGGCCTCTGCATCGGAGTGCGTCAATGCCCCGCGGAGCCGCCCCAGGGCAGCCTCGCGCAGGGCTGCGTCGTCGGGATGAATCCTCGCCAGGGCCCAGGCCGCGACGCTGCTCATGAACGGCTCGTCGCCCGCCGCGAACGTCCGCAGCGCGTCATCACCGGCCGGCGACCGGATGCGTCCAAGCGCGAACGCGGCGGGAAGGTGGAGGGCCGCGTCTTCCGGCGAACCGAGCACCTTGGCGATCGTGTCGGCGGCCGACGAGGCCTTCTCGCCGACCGCGGCGAGCGACAGGATCGCCTGGAGCCGCTCCTCGGCCTCACCGGCTCCCGCCAGCGCCTCGAGCGGCTCCACGGCGGCCGCCGCCTCCGGCCCCATGTCGGCGAGGGCCACCTCGGCCCAGTATCGAGACTTCGGATCCTTCAGGGCCTCCAGCAGCATCGGCACGGCGAGGTCGCCCATGCCCGCCAGGGAGCGAACCGCCGACACGACGACCGCGGGATCGGCATCGGCAAGCTGGCGGGAGAGCATCGGGGCGATGTCGGCAGGTGACCGGTAACGGCCCAGCGCCCGCACGGCGGCCCGGCGGGCCCTGGGGTCGGCATGAATCGCCGCCTTCGCGAGCGGTTCGACCGCGGCGGCATAGGCGGCGGCATCGGCCTCCGGGATCACCGCCCGACTGTCGTCTTCGCGGATCGATCCGAGGGCGGCGGCGGCCTGGGTGACGACGATCGGGTCGGCATCGTCGAGCAGTTTCATGATCGCGGGCATCGCCGAGCGGGCGTCCTCGCCGATGAGGCCGACGGCGCGGGCGGCGTGCCAGCGGACCCGCGGATCCGCATCTTCGAACGCCGCCACGAGGGCACCCAGGGCAGGCAGGGCGTTCTGGCCGATGGCACCGATCTCGTCGATCACCTGCACGCGGGCATTGCTGTCGGCGGCGGTGGCGATCCTCGCGGCAAGGTCCACGACGGGAGCCGCAGCAGCCGGGGCGGCCTCGGCGGCCGGCACACTGGCTGGCGGGGCCGGCTTCGGCTGAGCGGTCTGCGCGGCAACGGGGGCCGCCGCCGACTTCGCCGGCTGCTTCTTCTCGGCGGTACAGCCTGCACCGATGCCGGCTGCCGTGAGAACCACGATCATGACGAACGGGCGACGCTGACAGTTCATGCTGGTCATGCTGGTCATGCTGGTCATGCTGGCTGATGCTCCCGGAAACGGATCACGCAATGCCCTGGGGCGCGGCCCTGACAGGCTTCACGCCCGCCTGTTTCAGCATCGCCCGCCTCACAGACAGGGAGTATACTTCGCGGCGGTTTTTCGGCAGCACCAACTTTCCGCTCTGCAGGTTTTGAGTCGCCGGTTCGGTTCTCTCAGATCCGCGTCCCTCCCGAGACCATGCCCATGCCCGTCGCCGCATCGATCGTCCGGCTTCTGCCCGCCCTCGTCGCCATCGGCCTGGGGCTTTCCTCGGGAGTGGCCTCGGCCCAGTGGGGCGGCTTTGGATTCAACCGCGGGGGCTATGCCTCGACCGCCCAGCAGGGCGCCGACTACGGCATGTCGGAGATGATGCGGGCGCAGGGCTATCAAAACCTGCAGAACTCGGAGGCTGCGAAGAACTGGGAGGATGCCAAGACGCTCGAGATCCAGAACCGGCTGCGCTGGACCGAGACGTACTTCGAGATGCGGAAGGACAACCGCGAGAAGCGGGCCGCGGAGCAGGGGCCGCCCATGACGCCCGAGCAGGTCGTCCGGATGTCGAAGATGGCGGGGCCGCAGCGTCTCCGCTCCACGGAACTCGACCCGGTCACGGGCCACATCGAGTATCCCCTGGTGCTCACCGACGATCCGTTCAAGCCCTACCGTGATCGTCTCGATCCCTTGTTCGCCCATCGGGCACATACGGGTGGCAGCGTGCAATACGCCGACTACAAGGCGATCCAGCAGGCGGTGACCGACTTCATCGGTGCCCTGAAATCCCGGGTCACGGACTACCCGGCGGGCGAGTATGGCAAAGCTCGCACCTTCCTCGACAGCCTCGCCCGCGAGGCCTCCCTGCCGGCCGGTTGAACGGCAGACACCTGGGCTGCCGGCGGGGTGAACGGCAGACACCCGGGCCGCCCTCCTGGTCGTCGTGCGGGTGCAGTGCACGGCCGTCGGGATCAGGATGTTGGGAGTAGGACGTCGGGATCAGGACGTCGGCGGCTGCCGACGCCGGGCCATGCCCAGGATCGGGACCGCGGCCAGCCGCACCACGCACGACATGGCGAAGACCACGGCGTACGCGGGCCACGCCTCGCCGAGGCTGCGGAGCAGCAGGCCGCCGGTGGCCGCTCCGGCCACGGTGGCCACGGCGATGCCGAGGTTGTAGACGGCGACGACGTCCGCCCGCTCTTCGGCCCCCAGTTCCTTGAAGAAGATCAGCATCACGGCGAGTTCGTACGCCGCCCAGCAGGAGCCGGCGAGCACCTGCACGCCGCACAGATAGGCGACGTGCGGCGACGGCAGCCAGAGCATCGCCAGCGGCACGATCGCGAGGCTCGCCATCCCGAGCAGCGACAGCGGCCCGACGCGAGACGCCAGCCTGCCGATCGCGGGCAGGAGCAGCGCCTTGGCGAGGAAGCTCGTGCCGTAGACGAGCATGAAGGCGTGGTACGAGAAGCCGAGCTCCCGGAGCATGTATGGCGTGAAGTAGGGCGCGGCCATGTGCGCTCCGAACATGAAGCAGCAGAGAAAGGCCACGAGCAGCCCGGAGCGGCGGCGGGCCATGCCCCCGAGGGCGGCGGCGATTCGCCTCACCAGCGGTACGGCGCCGCCGACCGCGGCGACGACGAGCCGCTGCCGCGGCTCGCGGCAGGCACACAAGGACGCCGTCGAGATCAGCCGCGCCCCCGCGGCCACCGCGAAGATCGTCGCGAAGGCGGGCAGCGGCGTGCCCCGCGCTTCGCTCCACTGCAGCGCCAGGCCGCTGAGCATGAAGCCGACGAACACGCCGAACTGGCCCAGCCGATTCCGATTGGCGAAGTATGGGGTGCGAACCTGATCCGGCACGAGCGTCGCCATCCACGAGGTCCACGCCGGCACGCCGGCCATGCCTGCAGCCCAGTAGACGGACGCGGCGAGGATCAACTCCCAGAGACGGGCGTGGCCGCGGATCGCCCACCAGATCAAGGGCACGAAGCACGCAGCCTGGACGACGGTGCAGGCGATCACCCAGCGGCGATTGCTCCCCAGCCGCTCGACGCCGAGGGGCGCCGCAAGCTGCACCAGCGCGCCGACCAGCACCGGCACCGAGGCCACCATCCCGGCGGCCACGGGACCGAGGCCGAGGGCCAGGGCGAACGCCGCGAAGTAGGTCTCACCGCAGCCCACCATGACGCTGAACGCGATGGCGTCGATCGTCGAGACGAGGAGGTCGCGACGAAGGCTGTTGCGCGGCGGGAGGGAGAAGCGGCTCAAAGACGGGCGGAAGGACGGGCGGAAGGACGGGCGGAAGGACGGGCGGGCTGAGGGCGCCGGGCGGGGACCACCTGTCTATACTTCCGCCGCCGCCGGGTACAGCCGAGCCGTCGGGACGGCGCCGGGCGGCCGACACTGCGGGTGCGAAACGAGGATTCCCATGAAGGCGTTGGTCACGGGCGGAACCGGGATGGTGGGCCGCAGGCTGCTGACCCTGCTGGACGGCCCGACGGTGCTGTCGCGGGATGCCGAACGGGCATCCCGGTCGCTGGGCCGGGCAGCGGGCCGAGTGGTCGGCTGGGATCCGCTCGCCGGTCCGGCTCCCGCCGAGGCCTTCGAGGGCGTCGATGCGGTCATCCACCTGGCGGGCGAATCGGTCGCCGAGCGCCGCTGGTCGGCGGCCCAGAAGGCCCGCATCCGCGACAGCCGCGTGATCGGCACGCGCAACCTGGTCGAGGGCATCCGACGGGCGGGGTCGAAGCCGGCCGTGCTCGTGTCGGCGTCGGCGGTGGGCTACTACGGCAACCGTGGCGACGAGGAACTCACGGAGGCTGCATCGCCCGGCCACGATTTCCTGGCGGACGTCTGCATCGCCTGGGAGCGGGAGGCTGCCGCCGCGGAAGCGCTCGGCGTCCGCGTGGTCACCGCCCGCACGGGCGTCGTGCTGGGGGCGGGCGGCGGAGCGCTGGCGAAGATGCTCACGCCGTTCAAACTCGGAGCGGGCGGTCCGCTGGGCAACGGCCGGCAGTGGATGCCGTGGATCCACGTCGACGACCTGGCACGGCTCTACGTGCACGCCGCGGGGCACGCCTCGATCCGTGGTCCGATGAACTCCGTCGCGCCGCATCCCGTCCGCAACGCGGAGTTCACCAAGGCGTTGGGCCGGCAGTTGCGTCGGCCGGCGTTCATGCCGGCGCCCTACATCGGGCTGCGGCTGCTGTTCGGCGAGTTCGCCCAGGTGCTCTTCGACTCCCAGCGGGTGATCCCCGCGGTGGCGCTCGAGACGGGCTTCGCGTTCCAGTATCCCGAGATTGCCGACGCCCTGCGGCAGATCCTGGCGCTCGCCGCCGCCTGACGCCGCGTCGTGGCGGAGTTCCGCCCCCGCAGGTGCGGGCTTGCAGCCTGCACCGGGACACAGCGCGGATTCCGCAGGCTGCAAGCCTACGACTACGGGGAAACGCAGCCGTCATACCTGCGGCAAAAAATCATCAGCGAGGGGCTGCCCGTACCCCGAGAGCCGGCGTATGCCGATAAGCGGAGCCAGGATGGCGAAGCGCAGTCGGCATCGAGAGAGCGGCGGGCAGGATGCCCGCCGCGAGCGTCCGGCAACGGGGTATGGGCAGCCCCGAGCCACGCGAACGTCCGGCAGCGGGGTATGGGCAGCCCCGCGCCACGCACGATGTGGAGAGCATCCCCGGCACCCCCCGTGCCGAACAGGAATGCCGGGGACGGCTCCGTCCGCGGACGGTCAGGAGCCTGCGACGACGGCCGCCCGCGACAGCCGATCGCGGACCGCCCGCCAGTCCTCGACGTCGGGCGGCTCGTCGACCACGATGCGGTCGAGCTGCCGCTGATCGAGCGCGTGCAGCGTCGCGTAGAGTCGGCTCGCGAAGGCCGCGGGATCCTCGGGCATCGGCACGATCACGAGATTCCGCGAAGCGGCCAGCAGCCGCACGTCGGGCTCATCGGTCCGTGAGGTGAGCCAGCCGATCCGGCCGCCCGCCTCGAGGAGCGCGGCGATGCGCGCAGGGCTGCCGGCGCAGAGCTCGAGCGGCGTGCGGGGCGCGTAGTGGCGGGCCTGCTGGCCGGGTGATCGGGCGGGCCCGCCCGCCGGGGTCGTGCCGGGCCCGGCCACGGGGCCGCCGACGGCGGCTTCGATGGCGGCTCTGGAAAGCGGGCCGGGGCGGAGAATCCGCGGCGGCGACACCGTGCAGTCGATGACCGTCGACTCGATGCCGGCTCGGCACGGACCGCCGTCGAGGATCAGGTCGATCCGGTTGCCAAGACTCTCGAGCACGTGGTGGGCCGTCGTCGGCGAGACGGACTCCGACCGGTTGGCGCTCGGGGCCGCCAGCGGCACGCCGGCCTCGGCGATCAGCCGCCGCGCGAGCCGATGGTCGGGGCAGCGGAGTGCGACCGTGGATCCGCCGGCAGTGACGATGTCGGGGATGCGGGGGCCGCGCGGCACGATCACGGTGGCGGGCCCCGGCCAGAATGCCGCGGCGACCGCTTCCGCGGCGGCGGGCCATTCGGCTGCGAGCCCGCGAGCCATCGCGACGTCGGCGACGTGCACGATGAGCGGATTGGTCGCGGGCCGGCCCTTGGCACGGAACACGCCGGCCACTGCCTCCTCGTCGAGGGCGTCGGCGGCGAGGCCGTAGACCGTCTCGGTGGGCATCGCGACGAGGCCACCGCGACGCAGCACCTCCACGCCGCGGGCCACCGCCTCGGCGGCGGCCGGCGGCGGTTCGCTCGCGTCGGCGGGCCAGGAGGCGCGGAGGATCGGCGGCAGCGGGCGGGCCATGCCGATTACCTTGCAACGCCGCGGCGGCCTGAGCAAGATGACGCCGCAGCACTGCCGCCAGGAGCCCGTCCGTGTCCGCCACCACGCCCCCCGTCGTCGGCATCGCGATGGGCAGCCGCTCCGACTGGCCCACGCTGCAACGGGCTGCGGCGATCCTCGCCGAGTTCGGTGTTCCCGCCGAGGCCACCATCGTCTCCGCCCACCGAACGCCCGCCAGACTCGCCGACTACGCGCAGACGGCGGCCGACCGGGGCCTGAAGGTGATCATCGCGGGCGCGGGGGGCGCCGCCCACCTGCCCGGCATGCTCGCGGCGCACACGCACCTGCCCGTGCTTGGCGTGCCGGTCGAATCGTCGATCCTGCGGGGGGTCGACTCGCTGCTCTCGATCGTGCAGATGCCGGCGGGGGTGCCGGTGGGCACCCTGGCGATCGGCCCGGCCGGGGCGACCAACGCCGCCCTGCTGGCGATCTCGATCCTGGCCCTCGAAGACGCCCGCCTTCGCGACCGTCTCGTCGCCTATCGCACGGCCCAGACCGACCGGGTGCTGGCCGAATCCCTCGACCCCGGCGCGGAGCGGTGACCGTGGCGGCCGCCAGCGGCTCCACACCGATCCTGCCCGGTGGCACGCTCGGCATCCTCGGCGGCGGCCAGCTCGGTTCGATGTTCGCCGCGGCCGCCAAGCGGATGGGCTACCGCGTGGAGGCAATCTCCGACGTCGCCGACTGCCCCGCCGCCATCCACTGCGACCGGCTGCACGTCGGCTCGTTCAGCGACGCCGCGCTCCTGGCGCGGGTGGCCGCCGACTGCGATGCCGTGACGTTCGAGTTCGAGAACGTGCCCGTGGAGGCGGGCCGCACGCTGGCCGAGGCGGTGCCCGTTCGGCCCGATCCCGAGGTGCTCCACACCACGCAGGACCGTGCCCGGGAGAAGACCTTCCTCACGCGGCTCGGGTTTGCGTGCGCACCGTACCGGATCGTCGACTCACGTGCCGGCCTGTGGCGGGCGGTGGCGGAGATCGGCCTGCCGGCGGTGCTCAAGACCGCGGCCTTCGGCTACGACGGCAAGGGCCAGACGAAACTGCTGTCACCCGCCGACGTCGAGGCCGCGTGGGAGCGGCTCGGCGGCGGCCCCGACGGTCCGCGGCGACTCGTGCTCGAGGGCTTCGTCGACTTCGACTGCGAGATCTCCGTGGTCGCGGCCCGCGGCGGCGACGGGACGCTGGCGATCTTTCCGCCGTCGCGAAACGCCCATGCGAACCACGTGCTCGACGTGTCGAGCGTGCCTGCGGGCCTCCCCGCGCCGGTGCTCGACGAGGCGGCGGCCGTCACCGGCCGGATCCTCGAGATGCTCGACGTGGTGGGGGTGGCCTGCGTGGAGTTCTTCGTGACCCGCGACGGCCGCGTGCTGGTCAACGAGATCGCACCCCGCACCCACAACTCCGGCCATCTCACGATCGAGGCCTGCGAGACGAGCCAGTTCGAGCAGCAGGTCCGTGCCGTCTGCGGCCTGCCGCTCGGCTCGACCCGGCTGCGGTCGCCGGCCGCGATGGCCAACATCCTCGGCGACTGCTGGACTGCCGGCCCGCCCGACTGGGCCGCGGCGCTGGCGGTGCCGGGAGTGTGGCTGCACCTCTACGGCAAGCGGGAGGCCCGCCCGGGCCGGAAGATGGGGCACCTCACGGCGCTCGCCCCGACGGTGGAGGAGGCCGTTGCGAAGGTCATGACCGCCCGGCGGCTCGCCTGCCGCGGCTGACGACTCGTCACTGCGGCGCGAGCGCCCGCCCGCGCCAGGAGGTCTTGAGGCCGAGCAGCCTCCGCGCCAGGGCCACCCATTGGACGACGAGAAACACCGCCACGCCGACGGGGTGCAGAAAGGCGCTGACGACACTCTGGTGAAACCGCCCGGCCTCGAGCAGCCGCGGAATCCACGCAAGCGCCGCGGCCGCGAGGGCGACGGGAATGGCCCATCGTGGCCAGCCCTGCCAGGCCGTGGCGAGGCCGACGGCGAGGAGCACGAACGGGAGCACCTGTCCGCCGGCGAGCAGGATGGTGAATGGGATGATCGTGGCCGGAGCGCCGATCCCCTCGGTCGCGTTCTTCGCGAGCCCCCGCCAGACATCGGCGTCGCGGTCGTACATCCGACAGGAGGCGATGCCGGAGGCGTCGATGATGTCGGTCACGAGGCCGGCGCGACGGTAGGCCCGCGGCAGCTTCACGCCGTCATGCAGCGAGGCCCGAATCGCCTCGTGCCCCCCTGCCCCGGCGTAGTCGGCCCGTCGCGTGACGAAGAACTGGCCGCAGCCGGCGGCCAGGCCCGGCGAGCCGTCGCGGCGGCTGCGGGCGATCGGCAGGAAGCCGAGCAGGATGAAGTGGATCAACGGCAGCAGGAGCCAATCGAGCAGGCAGGCCGTCCGCTGCCTGGGGAATCCGCTCACCAGCGCCGCCCCCGAGGCGTCGAGAAACGCCACGGCCCGGGCGATCGCGTCCGGGGCCGGCGCCACGTCCACGTCGAAAAACACCCACGTGTCGTGGCGGGCGGCCTGCGAGAGCTGCCAGCAGGCGTGCTGCTTGCCGCACCAGCCCGCCGGCAGGGGCAGCCCGCGAACCAGCCGCACCCGCGGATCCTCCGCTGCGACCCGCGCGACGAGGTCGTCGGTGCCGTCGGTGCTGCCGTCGTCGAGGATCACGAGTTCGAGGTCGACGCCGGCGCTGGCGAGGACGTCACGGCAGAGCCGCTCGATCGCCCGGGCCTCGTTCCGCGCGGGCACGAGCACCGACACCCGCGGCGGCGGGGCCCCGGCCGCCGCGCGGCCCGGCGGTCGAAACACCCGCAGGTTCGTGAGCGTCAGGACGGCGGGAAGCGTCGCCAGCACGAGCCCCGCGACGGCGAGGCCTCCGATCGCCAGCGGGCTCATCGCCGCGCCCCTTCGCCGCCGTGCGAGGCGTCGAACCGTTCGCCCCGGAGCAGCGCCCGCGCCCGCCGCACCGCGTCGTAGATGGGATCGACGCCGACGCTGCCGGCGAGCAGCGTCGTGAACCGCGTGGGGTCGCGGGAGAGCGCGGCCGCCGCGAGCCGGTCCTGCGCGGCCTCGAGGCCGCGGCCCAGCCGGGCCGTCCAGTCGTCGGCCGACTGCGAGGCTCCGCCCCCGAGACGGATCGCGTCGCCGAACGCGACGACCGCCTCCGGGCAACGCTCATTCCAAAACGGATACTCGACGGCCACCGGCACGATCGACCCGGCGGCGGCCGCCGCCGCCGCATGCCCCACGCCGGGCCGCAGCCCGACCGGCCGCACCCGCGGATCGGTGAACTCCCCCTGCGCCGTGATCCAGTAGATGATGTCGCTCCGCCGGCCCGCGGCCCGGACGGTGCGGAGAAACCTCGCGGCGCCCGCGCGGGACGAAGGATCGATGCCGATGAACCCGATCCGCTCCATGAACCGGTACTTGCCCAGGGCGCCGGCGTCGATCGGCCCGTAGATCATCCGCTCCGGGAAGAGCTCCTGGCCCACGAGCAGGAACACCAGCGGATCCCACCAGCCGGGGTGGTTCGAATAGAAGATCACGGGCTCGCCCGCGATCGACGGCACGTCACCGCCGCCGGCCTCGGGCCGCAGGAGCCGCACCGCGTGGAAGTTCCGCGCCAGATACTTCCGCACGTACCACATGAACCAGCCGAACAGCCGCCGCGAGAACGCCGGCAGGTCCTCCTCGCGCCTCCCCCCGCGCCGCTCGCGACCGTCGTCAGTCATGGGCAGCAATGGTACGAAAGACGACGGCCCCGCGATTCCGCACGGGTTCTTCGCTCGTCACTCCGCGCAGGCACGCCCGCGGCCATCGGCGACTCCCGCCGGTTACGACATCCGCTCACACTCCGACCGGCGCCCGAGCCACCGCCGCAGCCTGGCCGACCAGCTTGTCCTGATCGACGCAGTCGGCCGCGATCCAGCCCGACATCAACACCATGGGCATGCCCGGCCCCGGATGCGCCGCGCCGCCGCAGAGGTAGAGCCCCTGCACGTCGGGCGAGCGGTTCGCCGGCTTGAAGGCCCCCAGATACCTCCCATGGCTCGCCAAGCCGTAGATGGCGCCGTCGAGCACGTGGTAGCGGTCGTTGATGTCCTGTGGCGTGAGGGCCCGCTCCACCACGATGTGCTTCTCGAGATCCTTCAGGCCGGCCGTGGACTCGAGCTTGCGAATGATCGTGGAGCGGTACGTGGGCAGCATCGCCTTCCAGTCGTGGTGCGGGCGGAGGTAGGGGGCGTGGACGAGCACGTAGAGGGCTTCGCCCCCCGGGATCGCCACCCCGGGCTCGGTGACGGCCGGGGCGCAGACGTAGCAGGTCGGATCGGGAGCCGGCTCGCCGCGGCGATAGATCGCGTCGAACTCCTCGTGCGGATCGTGCGAGAAGACGAAGTTGTGGTGGATCAGCTGCTCGTACCGCCGGTCGAGGCCGAGATACAGCACCACGCCCGAGCAGGCAGGCTCGTACTTGCGGCGGCCGAGGAACTTCTTCCGCGGCGGGCCGTCGATGAGCTCGCGGTGCGTGCGGACGCTGTCGGAGTTGCTGACCACGGCCGCGGCCGCGATCGTCTCCCCCGCGGCCGTCTCGACACCCCGCACCCGCCCGCCGTCGATCACGATCCGCCGGATCGGCGTGTTCGTGCGGATCTCGACGCCGAGGTCGACCGCCAGGCTGGCGAGGGCCCGGGGCACCGCGCCGGTGCCGCCGCGGGGATACCAGACGCCGTCGTTCGACTGCATGTGGGCGATGCCGCAGAGCACGGCCGGCGACTGCTCGGGGCAGCTGCCCACGTACTGCGTGTAGTGATCGAGCATCTGGGCCGCGCGGGCGTCCGGCACGTACGACCGGACGGTGCCGGCCACGCTGTGGCCCGGCCGCATCCCCATCAGCTCGCGGATGAAGCCGACGGAGAGGCTCTTGCGGACGTCGATCATGTCCCGCATGCCGCCGACGCTCCTCCAGAAGAAGAACTCGTCGGAGAGCCGGTGAAGCCGCTGGGAGAGCGCCATGAACCGGCCGTAGCCGTCGCCGGAGCCCGAGCCGGGGGCGAACTCGTCGAGCGTGGCCCGCATTGCCGGCACGTCGGCCATGAGGTCGAGGTGCGTGCCGTCGTCGAAGAAGCTCCGCCACTGAGGATCGAGCGGCACGAGGTCGAGGTGCTTCTCCAGCTCCAGCCCCGCCTCGGCGTAGATCCGCTTGAGCACCCGCGGGATCGTGAGGATCGTCGGCCCCATGTCGAAGCGGAAGCCGCCCTCGGAGAGGACCGCCGCCTTGCCGCCGACCCACGGGTTCTTGTCGCAGAGCGTGACGGCGTAGCCGCGGGCGGCCAGCGTGCAGGCGGCCGCGAGCCCGCCCAGCCCCGCCCCGACCACCACCACCCGCCCGTCGCCCCGTGCCTGCCTGATCATGCCTCGTGCCTCTCGTGTCGCGCGATCCCGTGCGCGGCGTCCGCCGCGTCAGACACCGGCAGTCTCCTGCCGGGGCCCCCGCGTTGCCACCCCGCCCCGCCGCGGCCGCACCGCGGAGCCGTCGAGACCGAGGTCGCCGAGCAGCAGGTCCGAGGTGATCCGCGCCGAGGAATAGATCACGGGCAGCCCGCTGCCGGGATGCGTGCCTCCGCCGACGAGGTACATCCCCTCGACGTCCTCGAACCGGTTGTGCGGCCGCATGTGCAGCATCTGGCCGAGGTCGTGGGCGAGGTTGAACGTGGCGCCGCGGTAGATCTCGTAGTCGTCCTGCCAGTTGTCCGGCGTGATCATCTTCTCGTAGCGGATGCGGCTGCGAACGCCCTCGATTCCAATTCGCTCCAGCTGGTCCAGAGCCACCTCGCGGTAGCCCGCGGCCTCCCGCCGCCAGTCGACATTGGGATGGCGATGAGTCGTGGGGATCAGCACGTAGAGCGTGCTCGCCCCGCGGGGTGCGAGCGTGGGATCGGTGACGCAGGCGTTCTGCACGTACATCGACGGGTCTCGGGAGAGCACGTGCCGGTGCTCGATGTCGGCGAGGTTGTCGCGGTAGTTTTCCGAGAGATAGATGTTGTGGTGCGGAACGTCGTCGTAGCGGCCGTCGATGCCCAGGTAGAGCATGAACGTCGAGCAGGAGAACCGCCGCGAGGCGATCCGGCGGTCGTTCCACCGCCGCCGGATGGCGTCGGGCACCAGCCGCGTCATCGTGCGGGCGAAGTCGGCGTTCACCACGGTGGCGTCCGCCGCGTGCTCGCCCCGCGGCGTCTTCACCGCCGTGATCCGGCGGCCGGCAAACCGCAGCGCTTCCACGGGCTCGTCGTAGCGGATCTCGACGCCCATCTCGGCCGCGATCCGGGCCATCGCCTCCGACACGGCGCCGCAGCCGCCGATCGGATGGAAGACGCCGTGCTCGTATTCCAGGAATGACAGGATCGAAAACAGGCTGGGGCACTTGAACGGCGACATCCCCAGATACTTCGACTGGAACGTGAACGCCAGGCGGATCCGCTCGTCGCTGAAGAAGGTGCCGAGCTCCGCGTCGAGGCTTCGCCACGGCTTGAGCAGCGGCATGAGCCTGATCAGGTCGGGGCTGGCCAGATCAAGCCAGCTCTCGAAGGGCTGCTCGAGGAACGGAGCGAACCGCTCGAACTTGGCCCGGGTGCTCTCCATGAACCTCGTGAACGCACCGCGATCGGCCGGCGAGAGCCGTGACACCTCCGCCTCCATGCGGGCCGGGTCGGGCGTGCACGAGAGTTCGCCGCCGGAACCGAAGATCAGCCGATACTGCGGGTCGAGCCGGACCATCTCGACCTCGCGGCGGAGGTCGAAGCCGCAGGCCGTGAAGATGTCCTCGAGCACCCGCGGGTAGAGGAAGAACGTCGGCCCGAGATCGAACCGGAAGCCCTCCGGTGTGCTGATCGTGCTCGTGCGACCGCCGGGGACGTCGAGCCGCTCGAAGACCCGCACGCGGAGTCCGGCCCGGGCCAGGAGCATCGCGGAGGCGAGGCCGCCCGGGCCGGCACCGATGATGTTGACCGTCCGCGTCATCCACGCCCTTCCCAAGCCGCGCCGCCGCCGCAGCGACCGACCGTACTATAGGAATGGCGCGCGGGGGGTCAAGAAACGCCCGCGAATCGCGGCCCTACAGCCGGGGGCGTCAGTACGGGATGTAGTAGGCGGTCCGCACGGGGCGATACGCGCCGAACAGCCCACGGCGGTACACCGGGGCGACGACGGCGGGAGCGTAGTACGCGGTCACGGGAGCGGCGACCGCCTCGGCGACGGGTGCGGCGTAGTAGGCCGTGGTCGGCGCGTAATAGGCCGTGGTCGCGGCGGGAGCGTAGTAGGTCGTCGTGGCCGCGGGGGCGTAATACGCGGTCGTCGCCACGGGCGCGTAGTACGAGGCGACGGCGACGGCGGGGGCGGCCACGGCCACCGGCGGTGAATACGCGGTCACCGCGGCGTAGTTGCCGGCCGGCACGTAGTTGGCGACATAGGCCGGCGCAGCGGCGACGACGGGCGCCGCAACCACGGGGCGGTAGGCGGGATAGTAGACGACCTGGGCGGAGGCTTGGGCAGCGGCACCGGCGGCCAGCGCGACAATCGCAGCGAACAGGGCCTTGCGGCCGACGGAAATCATGGCTTTCCTTTCAGCGTCCCAGTCGTGGGACTCGCGTGCGGGCGAAGCCGGTCCGTGACGCACCGGGCCGGTCGACGCCCTCGACCCTTGAGAGGATACGTTCGCATTGACGGGTCGTGCAAACAGCCGTCAAAGTCTGCCAAAACCCGTGCGAACCTGGGCAAGGGGCATGCGGTGCGGGGCCGGCGAAACGGCCCTGCGGTTCGGTCCGACGCCATGCCAGCGAGACGACACTTTGCAGCCATCGAACACCGGTTTCCTGCCGCTCCTTCTGCTGCGGATGCTGACGGTCGTCAATGACAACCTGCTCCGCTGGCTGGCGATCGGTCTCGGCAAGCGGGCGGCCGGCGCGGCGGGGACGGCGCTGGTGCTCACGATCGGCACCGCTGGCTTCGTGCTGCCGTTCATCCTCCTGGCGTGGCTGGCCGGCTGGCTGGCCGACCGGTTTCCCAAGCGGTCGGTCCTGGTCTGGTGCAAGGCTGCCGAGATCGGCATCGCGGCGGCGGCGGTCGCGGCCATCGCCTGGGGCGCGGGCGCCGGCGGAACCGTGGCCGGCCTGCCGGTCGGCCTGTGGCTGTTGCTGGCGACGCTCGTCGTCATCGGGTCGCAGGCGACGCTGCTCGCCCCGGCGATGCTGGGCACGATCCCGGAGACGGTGCCGCAGGAGCGGCTGGCGCTCGCCAACGGCGTGTTCGCGCTGGTGACGCTCGCGGCCACGCTCGTCGGCATGGCCGG